>NZ_JBFIKK010000007.1:0-46261 GCF_041600255.1 Nocardioides sp.
GCCGACGATCTTCGCCTGGAGCTCCCGGTTGTTGCCACGGCCGAAGGCGGCGTCCAGGTCGACGAGGTGGATCCACTCGGCGCCCGCGTCCTGCCAGCGCAACGCGGCCTCGATCGGGTCGCCGAAGCGCTTCTCGGAGCCGGCGACACCCTGGACCAGCTGGACGGCCTGACCCCCGGCGATGTCGACGGCCGGCAGGAGCTCGAGGTAGGAGGACATGGCGGAAAGCCTAGGAGTTGCCACCGCGGTCCTCGACACGAGTCCCGGCGACCGGACGGATCGAGGCGGACGGGGCGAGGCGGAGGGGTCGAAGCACAGGGGCGACGGCCGCAGCCGGCTAGCGTCGTCGGAAGAGCAGCGTGTGCAGCACCGGGGCGGCCAACAGGCTCACCATCGCGATCACCACCCGGACCTCCCAGGCGGGTGTGGCAAACCAGACCAGCACGTTGAGCACCAGCAGCAGCAACGCCGTCATGGTGTTCTGCTGACGACGGCGCCGGGCCAGGACCCCGGGCTGCCAGTGCGGCCGGGGCACCCACCCGACCAGGGCGCGGCGACGCTGGCGGCGTCGAAGGGTGCGCTCCTCCTCGCGAGCGCGCGCGGCCATCCGGATCGCCTGCTCGCGCTCGCGCTCGGCACGCCGCTGGGCGCGCT
The DNA here is from genome assembly GCF_041600255.1 of Nocardioides sp. Lineage (GTDB taxonomy): Bacteria > Actinomycetota > Actinomycetes > Propionibacteriales > Nocardioidaceae > Nocardioides. The sequence continues at coordinate 655 of NZ_JBFIKK010000007.1, forward strand.
CCTTGCTCATCCGGGGCTCATCGGGGGCTCATCGAGCGGCGATCGGCAGCGCCGCCACCCAGTTCCGCAGCAGGGCGGCACCGGCGTCCCCGGACTTCTCCGGGTGGAACTGGGTCGCGGTCAGCGGACCGTTCTCGACCGCGGCCACGAAACGGTCCCCGCCGTGCTCGGCCCAGGTGACCAGGGGCGCGCGGGTGCGGTTGTTCGTGACCAGGGTCCAGTCGCGCACGCCGTAGGAGTGAACGAAGTAGAACCGCTCGTCCTCGACGCCGGCGAAGAGCGCGGAGCCGTCCGGCGCCTCGACGGTGTTCCATCCCATGTGCGGCACGACCGGTGCCTGCAACCGCTCGACGACGCCCGGCCACTCGTCGCAGCCCTCCGTCTCGACACCGTGCTCGACGCCGCGGGCGAAGAGCACCTGCATGCCGACGCAGATGCCGAGCACCGGCCGGCCACCGGCCAGGCGACGCCCGATCAGCTCCTGGCCGCGTACGTCGCTGAGCCCGGCCATGCAGGCGGCGAACGCACCCACCCCGGGTACGACGAGACCATCGGCGTCCAGGACAGCGGCTCGGTCGGCGCTCAGCGTGACCTCGGCCCCCGCCCGTTCCAGGGCGCGCACGACCGAACGGAGGTTGCCCGAGCCGTAGTCGAGGACGACGACCTGGGGGCGTTCGCTCAAAGCGCGCCCTTGGTGGAGGGCACGCCCGTCTCCCGGGGGTCGAGCGCGACCGCGTCGCGGAAGGCCCGGGCGAACGCCTTGAACTGCGTCTCCACCAGGTGGTGCGGGTCGCGACCCGCGAGCACGCGCACGTGCAGGGCGATCTGGGCGTGGAAGGCGATCGTCTCGAAGACGTGGCGGGTCAGCGACCCGCTGTACCCCGGACCGGTGTCGCCGCCGATGACGACGTAGACCTGGCCCTCGGGCTCGCCGGTGTGCACGCAGTAGGGCCGTCCGGAGACGTCGACCACGGCCTGGACGAGCGCCTCGTCCAGCGGCACGGTGGCGTCGCCGAAGCGGCGGATCCCGGCCTTGTCGCCGAGCGCCTCGCGCAGCGCCTGGCCGAGCACGATCGCGGTGTCCTCGACCGTGTGGTGCGCGTCGATGTGGGTGTCGCCCTCGGTCTGCACGGTCAGGTCGACCAGGGCGTGCCGGGCGAACGCGTGCAGCATGTGGTCGTAAAAGCCAACGCCGGTGGAGATGTCGGCCCGGCCACTGCCGTCGAGGTCGAGCTCGACGACGACCTTGGACTCCTTGGTCTGCCGCTCGATCCGTGCGGTCCTGCTCATCGCGCGCCTTCTTCCGTTCCCATGACCTGGGTGCTCATCACTTCACTGAGTGCGTTCTGGAACTGTGCCATCTCGTCGGCGGTGCCGATGGAGACCCGCAGCCAGCCCTCAGGACCGACCTCGCGGATCAGCACGCCCCGGTCGACCATGCCCTGCCAGACAGCATGACGGTCGGCGAACGTGCCGAACAAGGCGAAATTCGCGTCGCTGTCGGCGACCCGGAGCCCCTGGCCCCGCAGCCAGTCGACCGTGCGATCCCGCTCGGCCCGGAGCTCGTCGACCTTGCCGAGCAGCTCCGGCGCGTGCCGCAGTGCGGCCAGTGCGACCGCCTGCGTGATCGCGGAGAGGTGGTAGGGCAGTCGCACCACCCGGATCGCGTCGGTGATCTCGGGGGCCGCCGCGAGGTAGCCGAGCCGGGCGCCGGCGAGCGCGAACGCCTTGCTCATCGTCCGGGTCACCACGAGGTTGCGGTACCGGGGCAGCAGCTCGAGGGCGCTGGGGGTGCCGGTGCGCCGGAACTCGCCGTACGCCTCGTCCACCACGACCAGTCCGTCGCCTGCGGCCTCGCAGAGCACCGAGACCGCCTCCGGCGGCAGCGCCGTGCCGGTGGGGTTGTTCGGCGAGGGCAGCAGCACCACGCTCGGCCGGTGCTCTAACACCAGCGTGCGAGCCGCGTCGAGGTCCAGGGAGAAGTCCGTCTCACGACGCCCCTGTACCCAGGCGGTCGAGGTGTCCCGGGCGTACTCGGGATACATCGAGTACGTCGGAGCGAAGCTGAGGGCCACCCGTCCCGGACCACCGAAGGCCTGGAGCAGCTGGAGCATCACCTCGTTGGACCCGTTGGCGGCCCACACCTGCTCCGGTGCGATCCCCTGGGGCGCGTCGCGGGAGAGGTACGTCGCCAGCGCGACCCGCAGGTCGGTGAACTCACGGTCGGGATAGCGGTTGAGCGTCGTGGCGGCCTCGGCGACCGCCCGGGCGATCTCCGCCACCACCGTCGCCGACGGGGCATGCGGGTTCTCGTTGACGTTCAACTGGACAGGGACGTCGAGCTGCGGGGCACCGTAGGGCTCGAGGCCCTGCAGCTCCTCGCGCAGAGGAGGAAAGGTCATCGGCTCAGTCCTCGAACCTGACCCGCACCGCGGCGCCGTGACCGGGCAGGTCCTCGGCCTCGGCGAGCGTGACCACGTGGTCGGCTACCTCGGCCAGCGCGTCGCGGGTGTAGTCCACGACGTGCATCGCCTTGAGGAAGGAGCGCACCGACAGCCCCGAGGAGTGGCAGGCGCAGCCGGCCGTGGGCAGGACGTGGTTGGAGCCGGCGCAGTAGTCGCCCAGGGAGACCGGCGTGTACCCACCGACGAAGACCGCACCCGCGTTGCGGACCCGGGCGGCCAGCTCGGCCGCGCCCTCGGTCTGGATCTCGAGGTGCTCGGCGGCGTAGGCGTTGACGACGTCGAGACCCTGCTCGACGTCGTCGACCATCACGATCGCCGACTGACGTCCGCCCAGCGACGTGCGGATCCGCTCCACGTGACGGGTGGCCGAGACCTGCTTGTCCAGCTCGGCCTCGACCTCGGCCGCCAGGCTCTCCGAGGGGGTGACCAGCACGCTGGCCGCCAGCGGATCGTGCTCGGCCTGGCTGATCAGGTCGGCGGCGACGTGCGAGGCGACGGCCGTGTCGTCGGCCAGGATCGCGATCTCGGTCGGACCGGCCTCGGAGTCGATGCCGACGATCCCCTTGAGGATCCGCTTGGCCGTGACCGTGTAGATGTTCCCGGGCCCGGTGACCAGGTCGACCCGACGACACGGACCCGCGCCGTACGCGAACATCGCGATCGCCTGGGCGCCGCCGACGGCGTAGACCTCCTCGACCCCGAGCAGGGCGCACGCCGCCATGATCGTGGGGTGCGGCAGCCCGGAGCCGAACGTCTCGAAGGGCTCCTTGCGCGGCGACGAGGTGAGCGCGATCGACTCCACCCCGGCCACCTGGGCGGGCACGACGTTCATCAGCACGCTGGAGACCAGCGGCGCCAGGCCACCGGGGACGTAGAGACCGACCCGCCCGACCGGCACCATCCGGTGCGTCACCCGGGCGCCCGGGCCGAGGTCGGTGACGACGTCGCCCTCCAGCTCGGCGGCGCAGGTGACCCGCAGGCGCCGGATCGACTCCTCCAGCCCGGCACGAACCCCCGGGTCGAGCAGCTCCAGCGCGCGCTCCAGGGCTGCGGGCGGGACGACGATCCCGTCCGGGCCCTCCTGGGTGACGCCGTCGAACCTCGCCGCGAACTCGGTGATCGCCTCGACGCCGCGGTCGCGGACCGCGTCGCAGATCGGGCGGACGACATGGATCGCGGCCTCGACGTCGAACTCGGCGCGCGGGACGGCGGCGCGGTAGTCGACGGGCACGGCGCTGTCAGCAGCCGTGCCGCGCAGGTCGATGCGGCGGATCATGGGGCCGATTCTAGGTGCCCGCACCCACCACACCGTGCGGCGACCTCGTCGCTGGAACACCGAGGGCTAGTGTCGGCCGTGTGAACGCCACGCTCCCGATGTTCCCGCTGAACTCGGTCCTGTTCCCCGGGGTGAGCGTGCCGTTGACCGTCTTCGAGGACCGCTACCGCGCGCTGGTGCACCATCTGCTGCGGATCGAGGACCCCGCCGAGCGCGTCTTCGGCTCGGTGGGCATCCGTGAGGGGTACGAGGTCGGGGACCACGGCGCGCAGTCGCTGTTCCGGGTGGGCTGCCGGGTGCAGCTGACCGAGGTCGAGGCGAATCCGGACGGAACCTTCGACATCGTGGCCGTGGGGATGGAGCGGATCGAGCTGCAGAGCCTGGAGACCACCGGCCTCTTCCCGGTCGGCCAGGTGGTCGACCTGCCCGAGGCCCCGACCCCGGTGGCACCGGAGATCCTGGAGCGGGCCCGGGCCACGTTCACCGCGTACCGGGCGGCGTTGAGCGCGATCCGGACCGACCCCTACGCCGGCAGCCTGCCCAAGGACCCGACGTACCTGTCGTGGATGCTGGCCGCGATCGCGCCGCTGCCCCTGCAGGACCGCCAGGCCCTGCTGGAGGCCGAGGACGCCTCGCTGCGGCTGGTGATGGTGACCGACCTGCTGCGCACCGAGCTCCGGGCGATGAACGTGATCGCGTCGCTGCCGGCCACCGAGGTGGCCCGGACGCGCTGGTCCCCGAACTGAGCCGCCCGTGGCCAGACGGAGCTCGGGCGGCACGCCCGCGACGGTTGCCCTGAGTCGTGCGGGGATCGCCTTCACGCTGCACGAGTACCCGCACGACCCCCGTGCGGCGTCGTACGGCGAGGAGGCGGCTGCGTTCCTCGCCGACTCGCTCGGGGTCGCCCCGAGCCGGGTCTTCAAGACCCTGATGGTCTCCGTGGACACGCGCCTCGCGGTCGGGATCGTGCCGGTGACGGCACGCCTGGACCTCAAGGCCGTCGCCCGGGCCCTCGGCGGCCGCAAGGCGGAGATGGCCGAGGTCGCCCTCGCCGAGCGCGCGACCGGCTACGTCGCCGGCGGCATCTCGCCGATCGGGCAACGGCGCGCGCACCCGAGCGTGCTGGACGAGAGCGCGTGGACCTGCCCGACGGTCTTCGTCTCCGGCGGGCGTCGGGGCCTGGACCTCGAGCTCGCTCCCGCCGACCTGGCGCAGGTGACCGGCGCCGTGCGGGCGCCGATCAGTCGGTCGTGAGCCGCAGCAGGGAGTGCCCGACGTCGCCGTCCATCCACCCGCTGAAGCCGAAGGCATGCAGAGGCTCGAGGTTCTCCATCAGCTCGGGGTCGTCGGCCGACAGCCCGTTCAGCCAGGAGCCGCGGTCGAAGTTGACGAAGAGCACGAACATGGAGCGCTCGGACTCCGGCACCGCCTCGCGGTAGGCCTCCAGCTCGCCGAGCTCGCCTCCGGCCAGCACCGCCGCGCGGTAGTCGGGGTCGGGACCGATCACGCTCAGGTCGCCGTCGGCGTCGCTGCCCAGCAACCCGGCGGCGAGCGGGCCGAAGCGGCTGCCCACCCGGTCCAGCACGTCGGCCACGGCGTCGGAGTCGCCCTCCACCGACCAGGCGACCGGGACCTGCGGCGTCGCGGACCGCATCATCGCGTCGACGTCGAGGTCGCTGCCGACCGAGATCGCCACCGAGCGCCCGGTCAGGGTCTCGAGGTCGTCGGGCAGCTCGAGCCCGCTCTGCCGTGAGGCCTCCGCCAGCAGCGCGTCGAGGTCGAACCCGTCGCCGGCGCCCGCGGCGAACTGCTCCAGGAGCGCGTCGGTCCAGCCGTCCGACAGGCCCGCCCCCAGCACCATCGCGGTGTCGACGGGCAACCGCGCGGCAACGTCGTCACCGCGGTCGTTGTCGGCCCAGTCGACCTCGACGCCGGAGACGTCGGTCACCATCTCCAGCTCCAGCGAGTTGTCACCGAAACGCAGGGCACCGGCTGCGGCGCCGTACTGCTCCAGCGCGCCGGCGTAGGCCTCCGCGCGGGGATCGGCCGGCCCGAGCGAGCCCAACCCCTCCTGGATCATCGGGCCGATCCCGTCGGAGACGTAGAAGGAGACGATCCCGGCGCCGCCCGCCTTCTCGGTCCAGGTGCGGTAGTCGGCATCGTCGGCCAGGGAGGACTCGGCGGCGTCGTCGATGACCTGCTCGGCGATCTCGTCGGACTCGGCCAGGACCGCCCAACCGCCGGAGACGGCAAAGCCGAGCGGCTGGCTGCCCGCGTCCTCACCACAGGCCGAGAGCGCAGCCAGGCCGGCATCGGCGGCTTCTGCATCGGTGACCTGCACCGCGGCCACGGGTGCCGGGTCCTGGGTGTCCCGGTCGACGAGCGCCAGCGCCATCCGGTCACCCAGCCACGGCTCCACGTCATCGGCGTAGTCGAGGCCCGTGCAGGCCCCAGCCTCGGCCTGGATCTCCTCGAAGATCGCCTTGCGCAGGTCGTCGGTGGTGTCCAGCCCGATCTCGTCGCGGATGGCCGGGAACTGGCGCAGCATCTGCACGGCGGCGATCTTCTGCTCGCCGCTGGGGTCGAGGTCGACGCTCACGTAGGCGACGGTCGAGGCGGGCAGGGTCTCTGCCGGCTGGGGGCCGCTGGCGAAGAAGGCCACCGCGGCCCAGATGCTGACGCCGGCGAGGCCGAGCGCCGCGACACCGGCGGCGGCGAGCACACCACGCCGGACCCGACGAGGCTCGCGGGCCGAGCGCATCGGCGCTCCCCCGCCCAGCTCGAGGAGCTCGGGCTCCTGGGACTCGTCCGGCGTGTGGTGGGACATCGTTGCTCGACTCCAGTCGGGGGACACGGGCGCGCGGTGGCCCGAGAGGTCAGACCACCCTACTCGTGGCCGGTGGGTCGGTCAGCGGATCGCTCGCGGCGGGCGAGACCGAAGAAGACCACCAGCAACCCCACCGAGGACCCGACCGGGAAGGCCAGGAACGGGCTGAACCCGACCACCTCCAGCGCACCGGGCAGGGTGGTGCCGTCCTCGGCGGTGGCCGCGGCCACCGCTGGATCGGGCGGTGCCACCGCGAGCCCCACCCGGTGCATCAGCCAGGCGGCGAGCACCGAGCCGACGACCACACCGCCCAGGACGGCCAGCTCGGAGCGGTCGAAGACGACCGCCAGCGTCACCGCCACGAGCAGACCGGTCAGCGAGGCCACCGCGACGTACGTGCCGGTGCCGGAGAAGTCCTCGCGCAACCCCGCGCCGTCGGCGTACCACTGGTGGTCCACGACGTAGCCGGTCGGCGGGGTCCACCACCATTCCCAGACCAGACCGGCGACGACGGCCGCCAGGGCCATCGCGGCGAGCACGATCGCCGCGTGCCGCACGGAGCGACCCGCGGGGCGACCCGCGGGGCGGCCGTCGGGGTGGTCGAGGGGGTGCTCGAGGGGGCCGGTCACGCGTTGCCCAGGCATCCGGGGCCGAGCAGGTGCTTGAGGTCGGCGAAGAGCGCCGGGCTGGGCGTCACCCGCAGGCGGTCGTCGAGCTTCATCACCTTGGTGGCACTGCGGGTCAGCAGACGCAGCTGGACCTCGGTCATCCCCGGGTGGGCGCTGAGCACCTCGCGCAGCTGCTCGACCACGGGGGCCGTGCAGCGGGTGGAGGGGAGGCTGATCACGACCGGACCCGACGGCCCCTCGGAGATGTCGGGCAGCGAGATCTCCTGCCCCATGATCTCGGGCTGGTCCTTGCTGCGGGAGAGCCGACCCTTCACGGTGATGATGGCGTCCTCGGCGACGAGGTGGCCGGCCAGCTGCCAGGAGCTCGGGAAGAGCAGGACGTCGATGGCGCCGTCCAGGTCCTCGACGGTGACCATCCCCCAGGCGTCGCCGCGCTTGGTGATCTTGCGCTGCACCGAGGTGACCAGTCCGGAGATGGTGATGCTGGAGCCGTCCGGGCGCTCCTCGTCGAGCATCAGCTGTCCGATGGTGCAGTCGGTGCCGTTGGAGAGCACGTGCTCGAGGCCGAGCAGGGGGTGGTCGGAGACGTAGAGCCCGAGCATCTCGCGCTCGTGGCCCAGCAGCGTCATCTTGTCCCACTCCGGCAGGTCCGGGACGGCGACCGAGATCCCGAAGCCGCCCCCGGCGTCGTCGTCCAGCCCCCCGAAGAGCGAGTCCTGCCCGATCGCCTCGTTGCGCTTGATGTCGACGTACTGGTCGACGGCGGGCTCATGGATCGCGACCAGCGCCCGGCGGCAGTGCTTCATGTCGTCGAACGCGCCCGCCTTGATCAGCGACTCGATGACCCGCTTGTTGCAGACGTGGGCCGGCACCTTCTCCATGAAGTCGTTGAAGTCGAGGTAGCGCCCCTTCTCCTCGCGGGCCGCCACGATGCCGTCGACGACGTTGCCGCCCACGTTGCGCACGGCGGTCAGGCCGAAGCGGATGTCGTTGCCGACCGGGGTGAAGTTGGCCGACGACTCGTTGACGTCCGGCGGGAGCACCTGGATCTTCATCCGGCGGCACTCGTTGAGGTAGATCGCCGACTTGTCCTTGTCGTCCTTGGTCGAGGTGAGCAGGGCAGCCATGTACTCGGCGGGGTAGTTCGCCTTCAGGTAGGCCGTCCAGTAGGAGACCATCCCGTACGCCGCCGAGTGCGCCTTGTTGAAGGCGTAGTCGGAGAACGGCAGCAGGATGTCCCACAGCGTCTTGATCGCGGCCGCGGAGTAGCCGCGGCTCGACATGCCGGCCGAGAAGCCCTCGAACTGCTTGTCGAGCTCCTCCTTCTTCTTCTTGCCCATCGCGCGGCGCAGGATGTCGGCCTGACCCAGCGTGTAGCCCGCGAGCTTCTGGGCGATCGCCATGACCTGTTCCTGGTAGACGATCAGGCCGTAGGTCTCCCCCAGCACGTCCTCGAGGGCCTCGGCCAGCTCGGGGTGGATCGCCTCCACGGGCTCACGCCCGGTCTTGCGGCGGGCGTACTTGTTGTGGGAGTCCGCGCCCATCGGGCCCGGACGGTAGAGCGCACCGACCGCGGAGATGTCCTCGAACGTGTCGGGCCGCATCGAGCGCAGCAGCGCGCGCATCGGGCCACCGTCGAGCTGGAAGACGCCCAGGGTGTCACCGCGCTGGAGCAGCTTGTAGGTGGCCTCGTCGGTGAGCGGGAGGTCCTCGAGGACCACCGTCTCGCCGCGGTTGGCCTCGATGTTCTTGACCGCGTCGTCGAGGACGGTGAGGTTGCGCAACCCCAGGAAGTCCATCTTGATCAGCCCGAGGGCCTCGCAGGTCGGGTAGTCGAACTGCGTGATCATCGCGCCGTCGGCCGGGCGCTTGAGCATCGGGATGATGTCGAGCAGCGGCTCGCTCGACATGATCACGCCGGCGGCGTGCACGCCCCACTGGCGCTTGAGCCCCTCGATCCCGATCGCGGTGTCGACGACCTTCTTGACGTCGTTGTCGCCCTCGTAGAGCGCGCGGAACTCGGCGCCCTCACCGAAGCGCTTGTGCTGCGGGTCGAAGATCTCCTTGAGCGGGACGTCCTTGCCCATCACCGAGGCAGGCATCGCCTTGGTGATCCGGTCCCCCATCGCGAAGGGGTAGCCCAGGATCCTCGAGGAGTCCTTGACCGCCTGTTTGGCCTTGATCGTGCCGTAGGTGACGATCATCGAGACCCGGTCGTCGCCGTACTTGTCGGAGACGTACTTGATCACCTCGCCGCGACGACGCTCGTCGAAGTCGATGTCGAAGTCGGGCATCGAGACGCGGTCCGGGTTGAGGAACCGCTCGAAGATCAGGCCGTGCTGGAGCGGGTCGAGATCGGTGATCCGCATCGCGTAGGCGACCATCGAGCCGGCTCCGGAGCCACGCCCCGGACCGACCCGGATGCCGTTGTTCTTCGCCCAGTTGATGAAGTCCGCGACGACGAGGAAGTAGCCGGGGAAGCCCATCGAGGTGATCACGCCGACCTCGAAGTCGGCCTGCTTGCGGACGGCGTCCGGGATGCCGTTGGGGTAGCGCACCTTCAGCCCGCGCTCGACCTCCTTGACCAGCCAGGAGTCCTCGTTCTCCCCCGGCGGGCAGGGGAAGCGGGGCATGAAGGTGCCGTTGCCCTCGGTGAACTGGACGTCGCAGCGCTCGGCGATGAGCAGGGTGTTGTCGCAGGCCTCGGGCAGGTCCGACCAGAGCGAACGCATCTCGGCGGCCGACTTGAGGTAGTACCCGTCGCCGTTGAAGGCGAAGCGCTGCCCGGGGCCGTCACCGGCGGGGATGTCCATCGTGCTGCCGGAGTTGATGCAGAGCAGGTGCTCCTGCGACTTCGCGTCCGCCTGGTCGACGTAGTGGGAGTCGTTGGTGGCCAGCAGCGGGATCCGCAGGTCCTTCGAGAGCCGGAGCAGCCCGTCGCGGACCCGCCGCTCGATGTCGAGGCCGTGGTCCATCAGCTCGAGGAAGTAGTTGTCCGGGCCGAGGATGTCCTGGAAGTCGCCGGCCGCCTTGCGCGCGGCCTCGTAGTTGTTGTGCCGCAGGTGGACCTGGACCTCACCCGAGGGGCAGCCGGTGGTGCCGATGATGCCCTTGGCGTGCTGGGAGAGCAGCTCGCGGTCCATCCGCGGGTGCTTGAAGAAGCCGTCGCGCCAGGCCCCGGTCGAGAGCCGGAAGAGGTTGTGCATCCCCTCGGTGCTCTCCGAGAGCAGCGTCATGTGCGTGTACGCGCCGCGGTTGGAGACGTCGTCGGGGCCGCCGCCGTAGAAGTTGACGCCCTTGCGCTCGAACCGGGAGATGTTGGGGGCGAAGTACGCCTCGATGCCGATGATCGGCTTGACCCCGGCGCTCTTGGCCTTCTTGTAGAACTCGTAGGCCCCGAAGACGTTGCCGTGGTCGGTCATCGCCACCGCGGGCATGCCCATCTCGGCGGCCCGCTCGGTCAGGTGCCCCAGCCGTGCGGCACCGTCGAGCATCGAGTACTCGGTGTGCACGTGCAGGTGGACGAAGGAGTCGGACTTCCCGGTGGTCGACATGGTGGTCGGGATGCTCCTCGCAGGTCGAGATGGGAAGGGGCCAATCGTAACGCCCCGGGTCCGTCATCGTGTCAGGGCACACCGACAGAAGGCGGTTGCGGGACCCCGGGGCGAGGGCGGCCACCCGCCCGGCCGGTACCGTCGCCACATGGCTCCCGACGAACTTCCCCCCGAACTGCGCGGCGTCTCCCCCGACCCCACCCGGGAGTCGACGACCCCGGCCTGGGTGCGGCTGGTCGCACTCGTGCTGATCGTGTCGCTAGTCGGCTACTTCGTGATCGCGGCGCTCTGACGCATCGCCACGGCTCACGTGGGTCGGTGAACGCGCTCAGCGCTCCTCGGCGGCCGCGTCCAGGCTCTCGGTGATGATCGCGTCCACGATCCGGCTCAGTCGCTCGACACCGAGCTCGGGCGCCCGGACGGCCATCGCCTCGGCGATCCGTCGCTCCCGGACCGGGTCGCGGGCGGTGTCGTGCTTGTGGCTCTGGACCGCCCGGGTCAGCGCCGCCCGGCGCGCCAACAGGTCGCCGAGCTGGTCGTCGACCTCGTCGATCAGGCTGCGGAAGAACCGGAGAGGGTCGGCGCCCGGCCACGCCATCCGGACGTCCGGCGAACGCTCCTCGTTGGCGGAACCGTCGGTGTGCTCCAGCTCCACCAGGCCGCGAGCCGCGTAGAAGGACCGCGCCGGTCGATTGCTCGCGAACACCCAGAGGCTGAAACCGTCCGGGCGCAGCGCCTGGACCAGGTCCAGCAGGGCGGAGCCGACCCCCTGGCCGGTCCGGGCGGGATCGACGTACAGGTCGTCGAGCCAGGTGGCGGTCATCCGGGCATACCCGATGACGGCACCCTCGATCTCGGCGACCCACACCTCGTCGTCGCTGCGCAGGCGGGTCTCCAGCCACGCCCGCACCTCGTCCTCGCTGTGGACCGGCTCCGGCATGGGAGCGGCGCGACGCGCGGACAGGTGGATCTCGGCGATCCGGGCGGCATCGGCGGGTACGGCGGGACGCAGCTGCCACTGGTCCATCAGTGGGCCTCGCGGACGACCTCGAGGGCCGCAGCCAGGTCGTCGGGGTAGGTCGACTCGTACTCGACCGGCTGACCGGTGTCCGGGTGCTCGAAGCCCAGGCGGACCGCGTGCAGCCACTGACGCTCCAGGCCGACCCGCTTGGCGAGGACAGGATCGGCGCCGTACGTCAGATCGCCCACGCACGGGTGCTTCAGCGCGGCCATGTGCACCCGGATCTGGTGGGTGCGACCGGTCTCGAGGTGCACCTCGAGCAGGCTGGCGAAGCGGTGGGCCTCGAGAGTCTCGTAGTGGGTGACGCTGGCGCGACCGTCGGCCATCACGGCGAACTTGTAGTCGGCCTTGGGATGCCGGCCGATGGGGGCGTCGATCGTCCCCTCGAACGGGTCCGGGTGCCCCTGGACCAGCGCGTGGTACGTCTTGTCCACGGTCCGGTTGCGGAAGGCGTTCTTGAGCAGCGAGTAGGCGTGCTCGGACTTGCAGATCACCATCACGCCGGAGGTGCCGACGTCGAGCCGCTGGACGATCCCCTGGCGCTCGGAGGCGCCGCTGGTGGCGATGCGGAAACCGGCTGCCACCAGGTGCCCCACGACGGTCGGTCCGGACCACCCGGGTGAGGGGTGGACGGCGACGCCCACCGGCTTGTCGATCACCACGATCGAGTCGTCGTCGTGGATGATCTTGATCCCCTCGACGATCTGGGGAACCACCTCGAGCGGGTCGATCCGGCTGGGAATCGTGACGTCGAGGACGGAGCCCGGCATCACCCGGTCGCTCTTGCCGACGCCGGCGCCGTCGACGTGGACATGGCCCTCGGCGATCAGCTCGGCCGCACGGGTCCGGGACAGACCGAACATCCGCGCCATCGCCGCGTCGACGCGCTCGCCCGCCAGCCCCTCGGGAACGGACAGGACGCGGTGGTCGGAGCTGGTCATCATGCGTCCCCCTCAGGAGTCTCGTCAGACGTCGTGCGGGTGCCGTCGAGCCGGACCCCGCGGAACGCCTGGACCAGGATCAGCACCGCGGCGGCGTTGATGCAGATGTCGGCCACGTTGAAGATCGGCCAGTTCGGCAGCATCAGGAAGTCGATCACATGGCCCCGCAGCACACCCGGCGACCGGAACAGCCGATCGGTCAGGTTGCCGGCGATGCCGGCCAGCAGGAGGCCGAAGGCGATGGCCCACACCACGCTGCCCAGGCGTCGGCTCAGGTAGAGAACGACGAGGAGCGCGGTGATCGCGATGCAGGTCAGCGCCACGGTGTACTCGGTGCCGGTGCTGAACGCCGCGCCCGGGTTGCGGGTCAGGTGCAGCTGCAGCAGGTCACCGACCAGCGGGTAGCTCGCCCCGGGCTCCAGCCTGGCCACGGCCAGCACCTTGGTGCCCACGTCGACGACGTACGCCGTCAGGGCTATGCCGGCGACCAGCCCGATCAAACGGGCAGGAGAGGGTCGCCGGGCGGACGGTGGTGTGGTGGTCTCGCTGGAGTTCAGCGACGTTCCTCGCGCTGCTTGCATGTCAGGCACAGTGTGGCACGGGGAAACGCCATCACCCGCATCTTGCCGATGGGGTTGCCACAGGCCTCGCACACCCCGTAGGTGCCGTCGTCGATGGCGGCGAGAGCCCGGTCGATCTGGGCCAGCTTGTCGCGCTCGTTGTTCAGGACGCTCAGTTCGTAGTCCCGCTCGAAGCTGGTCGCGCCCATGTCGGCCTGGTCATGGCCGGCACCGTCACCTGCGTCACGCATGAGGCCGTTGAGCTCGGCCTCCTGGGTGTCGACGATCTCGGTGCTGTGGGCTCGCTGCTCGTGCAGCTCGGCGAGCACCTCGGCGAGCTCGCTCTTGGTCCAGGCGGTCTCGCCCTGCTGGACGGCGAGCGAACTCGCGGGCGCCTTCTTGGCGGCCGGCGCCTTGGTGGCGACGGTCGTGGCCTTCTTCGTCATGGGGGCCTTCGTCTTGGCGGGAGCCTTGCTGGCAGAAGCCTTCCTCGCGGGAGCCTTGGTCGCCGGGGCCTTGGTTGCCGCAGCCTTCTTCGCAGGAGCCTTGGTCGCCGGAGCCTTCTTCGCAGGAGCCTTCTTCGCGGCGGTCGTCTTCGCGGGGGCCTTCTTCGCGGCGGCTGTCTTCGCGGGAGCCTTCTTCGCGGGGGTCGCCTTCGCGGGGGTCGTCTTCTTCGCGACCGGCTCGGGGTCGGCCTTGGCCGACCTGCGTGAGATGACCTTGCGAGCTGCCGAGGCGGCGTGCCCGGCGAGCGACCTGCGCGTACTACTGGCCATGATGTCTGGTTCCCCCTCGAGCCGAGCCACGTGGCGAAGGCCACAGTGTCGCCGAAGGTTAGCCCTTGACGCGGGACGACTCAAAGTCGCCGCACCGCAGGAAAGCAGATCGGCCGGCCCCCGCGTGGGGGCCGACCGATCGTCAGGCGTCAGTGCGGGAGGAGGATCTCAGCCCTCGTCCTCACCCAGGATGGAGCGCAGCCGCTTGGGCGCCGGCGCGTTGTCGCCGCTGGGACCCGCGGTCTCCGCGGTTCCGTTGAGCGCCTCGAGCTGCTGGGTGAAGTAGCTCTTCAGCCGCGAGCGGTACTCGCGCTCGAAGGAGCGCAGGTTCTCCACCTCGGCGTTGAGCTTGTCCCGCTCCTTCTCCAGGTCGCCGAACATCTGCTGGCGACGCTCGGAGGTCTCGGAGTCCAGCATGCCCGCGCGGGTCCGGGCGTCCGCCTCGAGGCGGTCCGCCTTGGCCTTCGACTCGGACTCGAGACGCTCGGCCTTGGTGCGGGCCTCGCCCACGATCCGGTCGGCGTCGTTCTTGGCCTCCTCGACCAGCTCGTCGGCGTTGCGCGTGGCGATCTCGAGCAGACGGGCCGCAGCGTTGGACGCCTGCGGAACGGTCTCGACGCGGATCGTCTCGGCCGGCGATGCCGCCACGGCGACCGGGGCGGGAGTGGCGACCGGAGTCGGCTCCTCGACCTTGGGCTCCTCGGCCTTCGGCTTCTCGGGCGCCTTCTCGGCCGCCACAGGAGCACCCTGCGCCACGGACAGCTTCGACCGGAGGTCGTCGTTCTCCTTCGTGAGCCGCGCGAGCTCAGCCTCCACCTCATCGAGGAACTGGTCGACCTCCCCCATGTCGTAGCCCTCTCGGAGCCGGACAGGAGTAAAGCGCTTGTTGCTCACGTCCTCAGGCGTCAGCGGCATGACCTCACCCATTCATAGATCGTCAAAGAAACTGTCGGTCGAACAATAGCGCCTGCTGGTGGCCCCGGGTTACCCGCCGGGACCGATGTCCGGGTCAGGACAGCAGGATGCTGCGGTTGAGCTGCAGCAGGACGTAGGCGCCGATCAGGACGATCAGGAAACTGAGGTCCAGGGCGACGCTGCCCAGGCGCAACGGCGGGATCACCCGACGCAGCGCTTTCACCGGCGGGTCAGTGATCGAGTAGACCACCTCGAGCACCACCAGGATGGGGCCGCGGGGACTCCACGAGCGCGCAAAGACCTGGACCCAGTCCACGACGAACCGGATCCAGAGGAGCGCGATGAAGAACCACAGCAAGCCTTCGATGACTTGTCCTGCAATGTGCACGTGTCAACAGCTCAGCTCTGGTTGAAGAAACCGCCCTCGGCGATCCGCTGCTTGTCCTCAGCGGCCACCGTCACGTTCGGCGGCGAGAGCAGGAAGACCTTGTTGGTCACTCGCTCGATGGTGCCACGGGTGGCAAACACGAGACCTGCCGCGAAGTCGACCAGACGCTTGGCGTCGTTGTCGTCCATCTCGGAGAGGTTCATGATCACCGGCACGCCGTCGCGGAAGTTCTCTCCCACGGTGCGTGCCTCGTTGTAGGTGCTCGGGTGCAGGGTCGTGATCCGGGACAATTCGGCTACCACTCCTGTGGGCCCCGAGGCCGGACGACGGCGCTCGGAGAGGTCGGCGACGGGTGCCGGACGGGAGTCTCGCACCCGGGGCGCTCGACCCGAGGCGGCCACGGGCACGTCCTGGGTCTCGTAGTCGCCGTCGTACTCGTCGTCGTACCGGGCGGTGTCCTCGAGCAGGCCGAGGTACTCGCCGATCTTGCGCATCGCGCCGCTCATGACTGTGTCCTCCGGAACTCCGGCATCCCCGTCCGGGGAATGCTTCTGGTGGTCGTGACCCTACTTGATGCGAGGCCTCAGTCCGAGGATCGCGCTGCCGACACGCACGTGTGTCGCGCCGACGGAAATCGCCTGCTCGAGGTCCCCGCTCATCCCGGCCGACAGCCAGCCGGCCGACGGGTGCTCGCGCAGGAACTCCGCACGGATGGAGGCGAGCCTCTCGAACGCCTCGATCGGCTCCTCCCGAGGTGGCGCCACCGCCATCAGTCCTCGCAGGGACAGCGACTCGTGAGCGGCCACGAGCTCGGCCAGCCGGGCCAGCTCGTCGGGCTTCGCCCCGGCGCGCCCCCGGGCCTCGGGCGGATCGAGGCTGACCTGGAGCAGGATCTCGACCGGACCCCCGCGCTCCTGGGCACCCCTGGCCAGCGCGGCGACGAGCTTGGCGCGGTCGAGGGACTCCACCACATCGGCGTACCGGGCGACGGCTGCCGCCTTGTTGCTCTGCAGAGCGCCGATGAAGTGCCAGCGCAGCCCGAGGTCGGCGCACTCGGCCGCCTTGGCCTCGGCCTCCTGGTGGCGGTTCTCCCCCACGTCGCTCACGCCCAGCTCCGCGAGCAGCCGGAGGTCGGAGGCGGGGAAGAACTTCGTCACCACGACCAGCTGGACGTCGTCGGGCCCGCGGCCCGCGGCCTGCGCTGCGCTCGTGATCCGCTGTCGCACCCGGGCCAGCCCGGCCGCCAGCTCGGTGCGCCGGTCCAGGGGGGCCGGGCTCACGGCCTGATCCTGACCAGGCCGGCCAGACGCCCGGCGGAGCTGCCGTCGCGACGGTAGGAGAAGAGGTCCGGGCTCTCCCGGGTGCACCGGGAGACATCGACCACGCGGACGTCGAGACGCTCCAGCTGTGCTCGCACCCCGGCACCGAGGTCGAGGGCGGGCGTCCCCCAGGAGGTGACCGAACGGCTCGCCGGCTCCAGGGCCGCGACCTCGGCCTGGAGGTCGGTCGGCACCTCGTAGCAGGCGCCACAGACGTGCGGACCGATCCAGGCGGTCAGCGGGCCGGCCCCGACATCGCGCATCCGGGCGACCGTCGCGGGCACGACCCCGGCCGCCAGCCCCGGCCGGCCGGAGTGCACGGCGGCCACGACCGTGCCGGCGTCGTCGGCGAGCAGCACCGGCACGCAGTCCGCGACCCTGACCACCAGCACGGCGCCGGGGGTGGTGGTGACGATCCCGTCGGCCTGCGGCCGCTCGGACGTACGCCGCTCCTCCACCACGTCCACCTCCGCACCGTGCACCTGGCGCAGGTCGAAGACGGCGTCATCCGGGGCGAAGTCGTCGATGACCAGCCGGAGATTGGTCGCGCAGACCTCGGGATCGTCGTCGCCTTCGAGCGCAAGGTTGAGGGAGTCGAACGGAACTCCGCTGGCCCCGCCGTGCCTGTCCGTGAAGGCCAGGTCGACGGGGCCGTGCGAGGTGCGGAACGCGTACAAGCGCCCGACTACTTGAGGAAGTCGGGGATGTCCAGGTCGTCGTCGTCGAACTGGACCTGACGAGGAGCGGGCTTCGCGACCGGGGCGGGTGCGCGCCGCTCGGTCTCCGGAGCCGCGGGAGCGGACGGACGGAAGGTCACGCCGGCCGGCACCTTCTCCTCCGCGCGACGGGTGACCACCTGCTGGGCGGCCGCCCGGGTCTCCTCCTGGGTCTGCTGCGGCTTGGGCTCACGCCGCAGCACCGTG
The DNA here is from genome assembly GCF_041600255.1 of Nocardioides sp. GTDB lineage: Bacteria > Actinomycetota > Actinomycetes > Propionibacteriales > Nocardioidaceae > Nocardioides. The sequence goes on from NZ_JBFIKK010000007.1 coordinate 18,249, forward strand.
CCCTCGTCCCGCTTCTTCGGCATGCCGCCGTCGAAGCCGGCCGCGATCACGGTCACCCGGACCTCGTCGCCGAGCGCGTCGTCGATCGTCGCGCCGAAGATGATGTTCGCCTCGGGGTGGGCCGCCTGCTGGACCAGTGCCGCCGCCTCGTTGATCTCGAAGAGACCGAGGTCGGAGCCGCCGGCGATCGAGAGCAGGACGCCATGGGCACCCTCGATGGAGGCCTCGAGCAGCGGGCTGGAGACCGCCATCTCGGCTGCCGCCATCGAACGGTCCTCGCCACGCGCCGAGCCGATGCCCATCAGCGCGGACCCGGCGTTGGCCATCACCGACTTCACGTCGGCGAAGTCGAGGTTGATCAGGCCCGGGGTGGTGATCAGGTCGGTGATGCCCGAGACACCCTGCAGCAGGACCTGGTCGGCCTGCTTGAAGGCGTCGAGGATCGACACGTTGCGGTCGCTGATCGAGAGCAGCCGGTCGTTGGGGATCACGATGAGGGTGTCGACCTCCTCGCGGAGCTGGGCGATGCCCTCCTCGGCGGAGTTGGCGCGACGACGACCCTCGAAGGCGAACGGGCGGGTGACCACACCGATCGTCAGGGCGCCCAGGGAGCGGGCGATGCGCGCCACGACCGGCGCGCCACCGGTCCCGGTGCCACCGCCCTCGCCTGCGGTGACGAAGACCATGTCGGCGCCCTTGAGCACCTCCTCGATCTCGTCGGCGTGGTCCTCGGCCGCCTGTCCGCCGACACTCGGGTCGGCGCCCGCACCGAGGCCGCGGGTGAGCTCACGCCCGATGTCGAGCTTGACGTCGGCATCGCTCATCAGGAGCGCCTGCGCGTCGGTGTTGATGGCGATGAACTCGACCCCCTTGAGGCCGACCTCGATCATCCGGTTGACGGCGTTGACACCACCACCACCGATGCCCACGACCTTGATGATGGCCAGGTAGTTCTGTGCTGCTGCCACGGCGAATTCGCCTCTCGCTGATCATGTCCGACGAATCGGACCCTTTGATGTCTGGTCGGCCTGGGGAAGGCGGTGAGACCGGGAAACCGTAACCCTGAACCTGAGGGTTATAGTTATGTCAACCTCTCCATGTGAAGGACAGTAAGGAAAGGCAGAGGGTCGATCCAGCGACACGCCACGCGTGTCGGACGATTTCTGGATTGGTACGTCGGGGACGGTCTCAGCCGGCGGTCGTCGGCTGGGCCGGCACGCTGACGTCGTAGGTCTGGGCGGGTCGGTCGAGCAGGACCTCGATCACCCGCGCCTTCTGCTCCGACTCCTCGGCACTCCCCCACACGACCCTGCGGCCGTCGCGGAGCACCAGCTGGATCTGGTCGACGGTCTCGACCTCGACGTGGTCGACCTGGACCACCAGGCCCGCAGGCAGGGCCCGGATCACCTGGGCCGCCTCGGCCAGGGCGTCCGTGCGCGTCCCCGTGGAGGTCCGCACCCGGGGCAGGTCCTCCGGAGGCCGGTCGTAGTCACGGAAGACCACGCCGGCCTCGTCCATCCCCCGGATCCGCCCGCCGATGTCGACGACCGCGACCGCCACCCGCTCCTCGACCGAGATCAGCAGCCGGTGCGGCCACTCGCGGGCCACCTCCACGCTCTTCACCGGGGCCAGTGCCTCGATCCGCGACCGCACCCGGTCCACGTCGACCCGGGCCAACGGATCCCCGATCGGCACGTCCGCGACCCGCCTGACCTCTCCGGCGCCGAGCACGTCGGTGCCCTCGACGTCGACGCCGGTGACGGTGAGCAGGCTGGAGAAGTAGACGGCCCAGACCGTCGCGGCCAGCGCGGCCACGGCCAGCACCGCGACGACGAGGTGCTTCCAGGCCAGCCAGCGGCGCGCCCACTGCCGGCGCACGAAGCGGCGACGGCTGAGCTCGGCCTGCTCCTCGGGGCCACGAGCAGCACGACGCAGTCGCAGGCGCGGCCGGCTAGGCACCGGACCCCTCGGTGGCGGACTCCAGCAGCGCCAGGACACGCGGACCGATCTCGGTGACCGATCCGGCCCCGAGGGTGAGCACCAGGTCGCCGGGGCGGGCCCGGCGTACCAGCTCGGCGGCGACGGCGTCGAAGTCCGGCACGAACGCCACCCGGTCCGCCGGCAGCGGCACCGAGCGCGCGACGAAGTCCCCGGTGACCTCGGGGTCGGCGTCCTCGCGGGCCAGGTAGACGTCCAGCACGACGACCTCGTCCGCGGCGCCGAGCGCCGCTCCCATGGCGGTGCCGAAGATCCGGGTCCGGGAGACCAGGTGGGGCTGGAAGGCCACCACCAGGCGCCCCTCGCCCGCCACGGCACGTCCGGCCTGCAGGTCGCCGGCGATCTCGACGGGGTGGTGGGCGTAGCTGTCGTAGACCCGGATGCCGGCCCGCTCGCCCTTGCGTTCCATCCTGCGGCGGGTGCCGGTGAAGCCCTCCAGTCCGGTGCGCAGGTCCGCGAACGAGTAGCCCAGGCGCAACCCGACCGCCAGCGCGGCGAGGGCGTCCAGGACGTAGTGCCGGCCCGGGATCTGCAGGGAGATCGTGCCGAGCAACTCACCGCGCTCGTGCACCGAGAAGGTGCTCGTGGTGCCCTCGAAGGAGAGGTCGCCGGCGCGCAGGTCGGCGTCCTCGGCCTCGCCCACCCCGATCACGGCCAGTCCGCGCGAGCGCGCCAGCTCCGCGAGATCGGCAGCGCCCTCGTCGTCGACACAGCAGACCAGGAAGCCGTGCGGGTCGATCCGGTCCACGAACTCGCCGAACGCAGCCCGATAGGCCTCCTCGGTGCCCCAGTTGTCGAGGTGGTCGGCCTCGACATTGGTGACGATCGCGGCGAACGGGCGGTAGACGAGGAAGGCACCGTCGCTTTCGTCGGCCTCGGCGACGAAGAGGTCGCCGCTGCCCTGCTGGGCGTTCGTCCCGGTCTGGGCCAGGTCGCCCCCGACGGCGTACGTCGGGTCGGCGCCGGCGGCCTGGAGGGCGACGGTCAGCAGCGAGGTGGTGGTGGTCTTGCCGTGCGTTCCCGCCACGGCCAGCACCCGCTGGACGTCCATCACCGACGCCAGCGCCGCCGAGCGCGGCAGCACCCGCAGGCCCTGCTCGCAGGCGGCGACGTACTCCGGGTTGTCCTCGCGCACGGCGGTGGAGACGACGAGCGTGTCGACGTCGTGCACGTGGGCGGCGTCGTGGCCGAGGTGGACCTCCGCCCCCAGCTCGCGCAGGGCGGCCAGGGTCGGCGAGTCGTTGCCGTCGCTGCCGCTGACCCGGACGCCCCGGGCCAGCATGATCCGGGCGATGCCGGAGAGCCCGGCTCCGCCGATGCCCACGAAGTGCACCCGGCCGAGCGCCTCGACCGGCAGGATCTCGTCGGGGACGGGGACCTTCACGACGCGGTCCCGACGCTGTCCAGGATGATCCGGGCGAGCTTCTCGTCGGCGTCGGCCGGGATCAGCCGGGACGCGGCGCGGCCCATCTCGGCCAGCCGGTCCGGGTCGGTGGCCAGCCCCGGAACGGTGGCCGCCACCCACTCCGAGGTCAGGGCGGCATCCGCGACCAGCAGCCCGCCGCCGGCGTTCACCACCGGCCGCGCGTTGTGCTCCTGCTCGCCGTTGCCGATCGGCAACGGCACGAAGACGGCCGGCAGACCGACGGCAGCGGCCTCGGTGACGCTGGAGGCGCCGGCACGCGAGACGATCAGGTCGGCGGCCGCATAGGCCAGGTCCATCCGGTCGACGAAGTCCACGACGACGTACGGCACCTGCCCGGCCTCGGGGGCGGCGTGACCGTTCGGACCCGCCACGTGCAGCACCTGGACCCCGGCGGCGGCCAGGGCGGCGGCCGCACCCGAGACGGAGTCGTTGAGCCGGCGGGCTCCCTGGGAGCCGCCGGTCACCAGCAACGTGGGCCGGTCGGGGTCGAGCCCGAAGTGGGCGCGCGCCTCGGCCCGCAACGCCTCACGGTCGAGCTGCGAGATCATCCGCCGGATCGGCAGGCCGACGTACTCGGCGTGCGCCAGGGGGGTGTCGGGGAAGCTGACGGCGACCCGCTGAGCCAGCCGGGCGCCGACCTTGTTCGCCAGGCCGGGCACCGCGTTCTGCTCGTGCACCACCAGGGGCAGCCTGCGACGCCGAGCGGCCAGGTAGGCCGGCATCGACACGTAACCGCCGTAGCCCACGACCACGTCCGGGCGGATCCGGTCCACGATCGCCAGGGTCTCGCGCACCGCACCGCGCAGCCGGCCGGGCACCCGGGCCAGGTCGGCGTTAGGACGACGCGGCAGCGGCACCGGCGGGATCAGCTCGAGCGGGTAGCCCGCCGCGGGGACGACCCGGTTCTCGAGCCCGCGCGGGGTGCCGAGGCAGGTGATCTCGATGTCCGGGGAGAGCCGACGCAGGGCGTCGGCAGTGGCCAGGAGGGGGGACGTGTGGCCGGCGGTGCCACCGCCGGCAAGAAGGACGCGCATCGGATCCAGCCTAGGAGACGAGTCAGTGGCCGCGACGGTCGACCCGGCCCGCGGAGAGACCGGCCGAGCGGGACCGACGACGTTGCGCGAGAGCACGGGCGGCCTCGGGCTCGCGACGTGCGAAGCCGATGACCAGTCCGAGCGCCACGAGGGTCGGCACGAGGGAGGAGCCGCCGTACGAGATGAGCGGCAGCGGGATGCCGATGACGGGCATCAGCGCGAGCACCATGCCGACGTTGATGATCATCTGACCGAGCAGCCACACCACGATCCCGAAGGTGGCGTAGCGGACGAACGGCTGCTGGGTGTCGCGGGCCACCCGCAGGGCCGCGTAGGCGATGGTCAGGAAGAGGACGATGACGAGCAGCGTGCCGACCAGTCCGAGCTCCTCGCCCAGCACCGCGAAGATGAAGTCGGTGTGCGCCTCCGGCAGGTCGCCCCACTTCTGCTGGCTGGCGCCGATGCCCTGACCGAACCAGCCGCCGCTGGAGAGCGCGTAGAGGCCGTGCCCGGCCTGCCACCCGCTGTTGTGGAAGTCCTTGAAGGGGTCGGCGAAGTTGGTGATCCGCGACAGCCGCTCACTGCTGGTGGAGGCGAGGTAGATGGCCCCGACGCTGACCAGGGAGATGCACAGCACGAAGAACCGGGCCGGCGCACCCACCACCCAGAGCATGCCGAGCAGGATCGCGAAGAGGACCAGCGCCGTGCCGAGGTCACGACCCACGACGACCAGGCCGGTGGCCAGCAACAGGCCCGGCACCACCGGCATCATCACCTGGTGCAGGTTGCCCAGCCGACGGTCCTTGTTGGCGTAGACGTGCGCCGCCCACAGGATCAGGGCCAGCTTGGCGATCTCGGAGGGCTGGATCACGATCGGGCCGAGCGCGAGCCAGTTGGTGTTGCCGTTGATCTCCTTCCCGAACAGGGCGGTCAGCAGCAGCAGGCCCAGCGAGACGAAGTACCCCGGCCAGGCGAACCTGCGGATCCACTGCGGGGAGAGCCGGCTCGCGATCCAGGCGCTCGGAACGCCGAGGACGACCCACATCAGCTGCCGCTTCACCACGGCGTACGAGTCACCGTCGCTGACCTTGAACGAGTAGACGCTCGAGGCGCTGAGCACCATGATCAGGCCGAGGGTGAGCAGCAGGGCCGAGGCGCCGAGCAGCAGGTAGTAGGCCGTCAACGGCCGGTCCAGGGCCTCGCGCAGGGAGGCGAGGTGCCCGGAGCCGCGACGGGCGCGCGGTGCGGGGTCCGCAGTGGGGTCCGCGGTGGGGTCTGCGGCGGGGTCGACCTGACCCGGCGTCATCGTGGCGATGGCCGCACCCTTCCCGTCGGACGCCGCACCCACGGACGTCAGTGGCTTGAGCCGCCCGCCCGTGCCCGGACGGCCGCGGCGAATGCATCGCCTCGCTCGGCATAGTTGGTGAACATGTCCATGGACGCGCATCCGGGAGCCAGCAGCACCGTGTCTCCCGAGCGAGCCAACGAGGCTGCGGCTTCCACGACTCGTGTCATGGCACCGTGCCCACCACCTGTTGCGGCTCCAGTCTCGCGTTCGTCGACCACGATGACGGGCACATCGGGCGCGTGTCGCGTCAACGCCTCGGCGATGACGTCACGGTCGCGGCCCAGCAGCACCACGCCCCGCAACCGGTCCCGGGCCGCGGCCACCAGGTCCTCGAAGCGGGCACCCTTGGCCAGGCCGCCGGCCACCCACACGACGGAGTCGTAGGCCAGCAGCGACGACTGGGCGGCGTGCGGGTTGGTGGCCTTGGAGTCGTCGACCCACGTCACCCCGTCCACGGTCGCGACCGTGGCGATCCGGTGGCCGTCGGGTGCGAACCCGCGCAGGCCGTCGCGGACCGCCGCCTGGGAGACACCGTGGGCGCGCGCCAGCGCGGCTGCCGCCAGTGCGTTCTGGACGTTGTGCGGCGCGGCTCCCCCGGCGCCGTGCGTGGCCAGGTCTGCCAGGGTGCAGAGCTCCGCGGCGCTGGAGCCTCGCTCCTCGATGAAGGCCCGGTCCACCAGGATGTCCTCGACGACCCCGAGCATGCCGACGCCGGGCATGCCCAGGGTGAAGCCGATCGCCCGAGCGCCCTCCAGGACGTCGGCCTCGCGGACCAGCCGCTCGGTCTCGGGGTCGGCGACGTTGTAGACGCAGGCGCGTTGGACGCGCTCGTAGATCCGCCCCTTGTCGGCGGCGTAGTCGGCGAAGGAGGAGTACCAGTCCAGGTGGTCCTCGGCGACGTTCAGGACGGCGGCGGACTCGGCGCTCATCGAGTCGGTGTAGTGGAGCTGGAAGCTGGAGAGCTCGACGGCGAACACGTCGTACGGCTCCGGGTCCATCACCGCCTCGACGATGGGCAGCCCGACGTTGCCGACCGCGACGCTACGCAGACCGGCCGCCTTCAGGATCGCGTAGAGCATCTGGACGGTGGTCGTCTTGCCGTTCGTGCCGGTCACGCACAGCCAGGGCGTGTGGTGGTTCGGGTCGCGCAGACGCCAGGCGAGCTCGACCTCGCCCCAGATCGGTACGCCGCGCTCGCGGGCCTGCGCGAGCAGCGGCGAGGACGGCTTCCACCCCGGTGAGGTGACCAGGACGTCGACGTCGTCGGGCAGCAGCGCGGTCTGGCCCGCACCGAGACGCACCGTGGCGCCGAGCACCTCGAGGAGTTCGGCCTTCTCGGCCTTCTCGTCGCTGGTGGTCTCGTCGAGCGCCACCACGCTGGCCCCGAGGTGGTTGAGGTTGTCGGCGGCGGCGAAGCCGGAGACGCCGAAGCCGGCGACGACCGCACGCACCCCGTCCCAGGAGTCGTGCCGCCCCAGGTCGAGGGGGTTCAACTGCCTGCCACCCACTCGGCGTAGAAGACTCCCAGCCCGGCGGCCACGCAGAGACCGGTGATGATCCAGAACCGGATCACGACCGTGACCTGCTCCCAGCCGATCATCTCGAAGTGGTGGTGCAACGGGGTCATCCGGAAGATCCGCTTGCCCGTCCCGGTGAGGCGTCTGGTGGTCTTGAACCAGCTCACCTGCACCATCACCGACAAGGTGACGGCCACGAACAGCCCGCCCAGAATCACCAGCAGCAGCTCGGTGCGGGTCAGGATCGCCAGGCCCGCCAGCGCGGCGCCCAGCGAGAGGGAGCCGGTGTCACCCATGAAGATCGCGGCGGGTGAGGCGTTCCACCACAGGAACCCGAAGCAAGCGCCGGTGATGGCGGCGGCCACCACCGCGAGGTCGAGCGGGTCCCGGACCTCGTAGCAGGTGCCGCTGGGCGAGATCCGGCACGACTGGTTGTTCTGCCAGATGTTGACCAGCGTGTACGCCGCGAAGACCATCGCCGAGGCGCCGACAGCCAGGCCGTCCAGCCCGTCGGTCAGGTTCACCGCGTTGCTGGTCGCGGTGATCATCAGCCAGATCAGGATGATCACGACCACGGTGGGCAGCAGGAAGCTGTCGAAGTCGCGGATGAACGACAGGTGCCTCGAGGCCGGTGTCTTGCCCCGGTCGTCGGCCAGCGCCGGCGAGAGCGCCAGGATGCCGAAGACGACACCGACGATCGTCTGACCGACCATCTTGGCCTTGCTGCGCAGCCCCAGGCTGCGCTGCTTGACGATCTTGATGAAGTCGTCGACGAAGCCGACGAGGCCCATCCCGACGAAGAGGAAGAGCAGCAGCAGTGCCGAGGCAGACGGCGGCGACTGGGTGATGATCTTGGCGGTGAAGTAACCCACGACGGTGGCGGAGATGACGACGACGCCGCCCATCGTCGGCGTACCGCGTTTGGTGTGGTGCGTGGTCGGGCCGTCGTCGCGGATCTCCTGGCCGTAGCCCCAGTTGGTGAACATCCGGATCGCGACGCGCGTCCCCAGCAGGGAGATCAGCAGCGCGAGGCCACCACCGAGCAGTACCGCTCTCATCTCGTGGTCACCTCCCCTTTCGTCGGATCGTCCGTCGTTCCCTGTGGTGCGTCGTCGCCGAGCAGTGCGGCGACGACCACCTCGAGTGCAGCGCCCCTCGATGCCTTGACCAGCACGACGTCGGACGCCGCGACATTCTCCCGCAGCCAGGCCCGGGTCTCGTCGTGCCCCGCCGTGACGTGCGCCTCACCTGTCCAGCCGGACACCGAGCTGGCACCCTCGGCGATGCCGTGGGCCGGGGCGCCGACGGCCACCAGGACGTCGACGCCCGCCTCGGCCGCCAGCCGCCCGACAGCCCGGTGCGCGTCGGCGGCACCGTCGCCCAGCTCACGCATCTCCCCCAGGATCGCGACCGTACGCCGGGAGCGCCGCGAACCGATCGCGATCAGCGTGTCCACGGCAGCCGCCATCGACTCGGGGTTGGCGTTGTAGGCGTCGTTGATCACCAGCAACCCGTCGGAGCGCTCCGAGATCTCGGTGCGCATCCGGGAGGCGGAGCTCGCTGCGCTCAGACCGTCGGCCACCTGGTCGAGCCTCAGCCCGACGGCGAGCGCCATCGCGGCGGCCGCGGTGGCGTTCACCACCTGGTGGGCTCCCGACTGGGTCAGCCGCACCGGCCGCCACTCGCCGTGGTGACCGAGCTCGAACGTGGCCCGCCCGAGGTCGTCGAGCACCACGTCGCGCCAGGTGACGTCCCCGGTCAGGCCGAAGGTCAGGGGGGTGGCCACCGTGCGGGCGTCCATCACGCCGGTCATCTCGTCGTCGGCGTTGAGCACCGCGGTGCCCTCGGCCGGCAGGGCCTCGACGATCTCGCCCTTGGCCACCGCGATCGCCTCGCGGCTGCCGAACTCGCCGACGTGCGCGGTGCCGACGTTCAGCACGGCCGCGACGTCCGGGGGCGCGATCTCGCACAGGTATCCGATGTGCCCGATCCCGCGGGCGCCCATCTCCACCACCAGGTAGCGGGTGGAGGCGTCGGCGCGCAGCACGGTCAGCGGCACGCCGAGCTCGTTGTTCAGGTTGCCGGCCGTCGCGACGGTCGGGCCGTCGGTGGCGAGCACCTGGGCGAGGAAGTCCTTGGTCCCGGTCTTGCCCTGCGAGCCGGTGAGGGCCAGCACGGTGGGCCGCACGGTGTCCCGGACGTGGCGGGCCAACCGGCCGAGCGCGACGACCGGGTCGGTGACGATGACGCAGGGAGCACCGGTGGGCCGGCTGCCGAGCACGGCCGCGGCTCCGTCGCGGTGGGCTGCCTCGGCGTACGCGTGGCCGTCGGTGTGCTCGCCCACGACGGCGACGAAGAGCCCCCCGGGCACCACGGACCGGCTGTCCAGGAAGGCCTCACCACTCACCACAAGTGACGGGTCACCGTCGACCCGGCCGTCCACGACGGCCGCGATCTCGGCCAGCGTCATCGCGATCACGGGCTCACCCGTCGCGGCCCGGCGCGACCCGCGAGCAGCGCCCGCAGCACCTCGCGATCGTCGAAGGGGTGCACCACGCCGTTGATCTCCTGACCGGTCTCGTGGCCCTTGCCGGCCACCACCACGATGTCTCCGGGCCGGGCCCGGTCCAGGGCTGCCGCGATCGCGGCCCTCCGGTCGCCGATCTCCAGCACGTCCGCTTCCCCGGCGCCGACGCCCGAGAGCACGGCCGCCCGGATCTGCGCCGGGTCCTCCGAACGCGGGTTGTCGTCGGTCACCACGAGCACGTCGGCCAGACGAGCCGCGATCTCGCCCATCAGCGGGCGCTTGCCGGGATCCCGGTCGCCGCCGGCGCCGAGCACCACGATCACCTGGCCCGACGTCAGCGGGCGCAGCGTGCGGATCGCCGCCTCGACCGCGTCGGGCTTGTGGGCGTAGTCGACGACGACCACGAACTCCTGCCCGGCGTCGACCGGCTCGAGCCGGCCGGGCACTCCCCCGCCGAGCATGATGCCGCTGGCGACGCGGCCGACGTCGAAGCCGACCTCGCCGCACGCGGCGATGGCGGCCAGCGCGTTGGCGACGTTGAAGTCGCCGGGAATCGGTACGCCGGCCTCCACGGCGATGCCGTCGGGGCCGAGCACGGTGAAGGTGGACCGCCCGGCCTCCAGCTCGACCTCGACGGCCTGCCAGTCGGCGTCCCGACCGGTCAGCGAGAAGGTCCGCATCGCGATGGTGGCCTCGGCCAGCAGGCGACGGCCGTGCTCGTCGTCCACGTTGACCAGGCCGCGCCGGGCCCGCTCGGGAGTGAACAGCGAGGCCTTGGCCTGGAAGTAGTCCTCGAGGTCGACGTGGAAGTCGAGGTGGTCACGACCCAGGTTCGTGAAGACGGCCAGGTCGAAGACGACGCCGTCGACCCGCCCCATCACCAGTGCGTGGCTGGAGACCTCCATGGCACAGGAGACGACCCCGCGCTCGCGCATCATCGCGAACAGACCGTGCAGGTCGGGTGCCTCCGGCGTGGTCAACGAGGTCGGCAGGTCCTGACCGGCCACCCGGGTGCCGACCGTCCCGATCACCGCGGTCGGCACCCCCGCGCGCTGCAGGCCGCTCTCGATCAGCCGAGTGGTCGTGGTCTTGCCCTGGGTTCCGGTGACGCCGATCATCCGCAGCCCGCCGGCCGGCTCGCCGTACATGTGGGCGGCCAGGCGTCCCAGCACCGCGCGTGGCCGCTCGACCACGAGCAACGGCGGCAGGCTTCCACCAGCGGCACGGGCCCGTTCGGCGCCGTCGGGGTCGGTCAGGATCGCGACGGCGCCCGCCTCGGCGGCGGCGGCGGCGAACTCGATGCCGTGCACCCGCGCTCCTGGCAGGGCTGCGTAGAGATCTCCCGGTGCGATCCGCTGCGAACTGAGGGAGAGGCCGGTGAGCTCCACCTCCTCGGCGCCCCCGAGATCACCGCGGACCTCGGTGGTCGCGTCGAGCGCGCGCAGCCAGCCGACGAGGTCACCGAACGGCGTTCGCACGGGTCGCCGGGGGCGCGTCGCTGCCAGGAGGTCGTCGCTCACCACGCCGCGAGGTTACCGGTCGCGGACCTCACCACGTGACGGGCAGTCGTGAGGGCCGGGTACCGGTGGGTGGTACGGCGTAGCGGCGCAGCGTGTAGCTCATGATCTTGCTGAACGCCGGGCCGGCGACCGAGCCGCCGCCGCCGCCGTTGCGCGGGTTCTGCACGACCACGTAGATCGTGAAGCGCGGGTCGTCCGCGGGCGCGAACCCGGCGAAGGAGACGGTGAAGGTGCCGTCGTAGCAGCGGCACTCCGAGCCCACCCGCTGGGCGGTGCCCGTCTTGCCGGCCACTCGGTAGCCCGGGACGGCTGCGCGCGGGGCGACGCCGGCCTCGGGGTCCACGACCCGTTCCATCATCCGCGCGGTGCCCCGGGCTGCCTTCACGCTGACCACCCGGCGGGTGGTGGCGGTGTCGGTGCCGACGGTCTGGCCGTCGTCGGTGGTGGCGGTGCCACGGATCAGGCTCGGGGCGACGCGGACGCCGTCGTTGGCGAGGGTGTTGACGGCAGCCGCCATCTGCACGGCATTGACCGACAGCGACTGACCGAAGGCGATGCGGTCCTGGGTCTGGCTGGTCCAGACGCTGGGGTCGGGCAGGATGCCCTGGGTCTCGCCGCGGACCCCGATGTCGGTGCGCTGGCCCAGGCCGAACCGGGTCAGGTAGCTGCGGAACTGCCCGCGCTCGAACTTGTCGGCGGCGAGCACGGTGCCGATGTTGGAGGACTTCGCGATGACGCCAGCGAGGGTGAGCCGGATCAGGTCGTGCGGGAACCAGTCCTTGATCGACCGGTCCTGCCGGGACAGCCGCCCGGGCACCGTGAGCCGCGTGCGCGGGGTGACCTTGCCGGCGTCGATCAGGCCGGCGGCGGTCAGCACCTTGCCGACCGAGCCGGGCTCGTAGACGTCGCTCATCGCGCGCGAACCCAGGTCGGCCTCCGGCGACTCCAGCGGCGCGTTGGCGTCGAACGTCGGGTGGTCGGCCAGCGCGAGGATCTCACCGGTGCGGGTGTCCATCACGATCGCGATCCCGGAGTCGCCGCGGGAGTCCTCGACGGTCTGGCGCAGCACCCGCTGGGCGTACCACTGCAGGTCCTGGTCGAGGGTGGTCTGCAGGTCGACACCGTCAACCGCCCGGACGATGGTGCTGTCCCCCAGGGGGATCCGGTTGCCGCCGCCGATCTCGTAGCGGGCCGACCCGTCCTTGCCGGCCAGCTGCGCGTCGAAGGTGCGCTCGAGACCGCCGAGCGGCTCGTCAGTGCCCATGAAGCCGATCACGTTGGCCGCCACGTCGCCGGCCGGATAGTCCCGGATCGGGTCGCGGCGCATGCCGATGCCCTTGAACCCGGCGTCCGCGGCTGCGGTCACGACGTCCGTGGCCAGGGTCGAGGGCACCCGGCGAGCGATGTACTGGAAGCGGCTGTCCGGCGTGCGCAGGCGACGCAGCGTCGTGAAGTAGTCGACGTCGAGCTTGCGGGAGAGGAACTTCGCGAGCGCCGGCGCCTGGTCGCGGGTCATGTACGGGTCGGCGACGACCATCCGGCCGTCGACGGAGCCGGCCAGGGGCTCGCCGTTGCGGTCGAGGATGTCCCCCCGCTCGGCAGGGAGCTCCACCTCCACCATGCCATCGGCGGCCGCCATCGCGGCGTACGAGTTGGGGTCGATGCCCTGGAGCTGGACCAGGCGCGCACCGAAGACCGAGAGCACCATCGCGATGACGATGAAGCCGACCCTCAGCCGCAGGTGCGGTGAGCCGCGCAGACTGCCGCGCGGACCGGTCCGGCCGCGGCCCGCCGGGCGGGGCGCGCGCCGGCCGCTGCGCGAGGAGGGGGAAGTGGGACGCACGGGGTCTCCGGTCTCAGCGGCGGTTCTGGTGGGGCTGCTGGGTCTTCTGTGACGTGGAGCCATTCCTACCGTTTCCACGGCCCTCGCGGCCCGAGGACGCGCCAGAGCCACCTGAGGAACCGGCGGTGGTCGGGGGGTCGACGTAGACCGGAGGCGGGTTCAGGCTCGCCGGCATCGGCGGCGCCTTCGGGTCCAGGCGCAGCGCCTGGTCGCGGGTCGCGGGGACCGCTTCACCGAGAACCTGACCGGTGGCGAGGTCCAGGAAGGCCGGGGTGGGGGCGGTGACCATGCCCATCCGCTGGGCCTGACGAGCCACCCGCTGGGGGTCCCGCAGGACGTCGAGCTCCATCTGCAGCGTCTGCTGACGTGCGGTGAGCGTCGCAGCCTGCTGCTCCAGCGAGGTGGCCGCGAACGACGCCTGCTGCATCGACGTGTTGAACAGCAGCAGCCCCACGACGCCACCGAGCAGCACCAGCGACACCAGGGTCACGAACGGCACCCGGGCCGCCCGGACCCGGCGCCTCGGCACCACGGTGAGCCGAGCACGCTCGACGGCCGCCTCGGCGACGCGTGGCATGCGTGAGCGGAACTGATAGGCAGGACTGCTCATCGGGCGACTCCTCGTGCTGTGGTGCGGCGGGGGTGGACTCGTTCGATGGCGCGCAACCGGACCGAGGCTGCACGCGGGTTCTCGTCGATCTCGGCGGCGTTGGCCTTCTCCGCTCCGCGGGTGACCAGGCGCAGCTCGGGCTCGGACCCTTCCGGGACGAAGGGAAGGTCGTGCGGGACGGTGCTCGCGGTGACGGCGGTGAACGCCTGCTTGACCATCCGGTCCTCCAGGGAGTGGTAGGACTCGACGACGACCCGGCCGCCGACGCCGATCGCGTCGATCGCCGCCGGGATCGCGCGGCGCAGGACCGCCAGCTCGTCGTTGACCTCCATCCGCAGCGCCTGGAAGGTGCGCTTGGCCGGGTGCCCGCCGGTACGTCGAGCCGGCGCCGGGATCTCGGCGTACAGCAGCTCGACCAGGCGGCCGGAGCGGCTGAACGGCTCGACCTCGCGGGCCCGGACGATGGCGCCGGCGATCTTCTTGGCGAACTTCTCCTCGCCGTAGTCGCGCAGGACGCGCATCAGCTCGCGGGCGTCGTAGGTGTTGAGCACGTCGGCGGCGGTCGGCCCGGTGGTGGAGTCCATCCGCATGTCCAGCGGCGCGTCCTCGGCGTAGGCGAAACCACGCTCGCGCTCGTCGAGCTGCATGGAGGAGACCCCGAGGTCGAAGAGGACCGCGTCCACGGAGTCGAGCCCGAGATCGGCGAGGACCTGGGGCAGCTCGTCGTAGACCGCGTGCACGCCGGTGAAGCGCTCCCCGAACGGCGCCAGCCGCTCGCCGGCCAGCCGCAGCGCGTCGGTGTCCCGGTCGACCCCGATCACCCGAGCCCCGGGCACCCGGCTCAGCACGGCCTCGGAGTGACCCCCCAGCCCCAACGTGCAGTCCACCAGGACGGCTCCGTCACGGGTGAGGGCAGGTTCGAGAAGAGAAACGACCCGGTCGAGAAGGACCGGGACGTGGCGGGGGCTGCTCATGGTCGTGGCCTACCGACCCAGACTGGAGAGGAGGAGGAAGAGGACCGCGAGACCGAGGGACGTCGCGGCGGAGAAGGCCATCACCGCGAACGCGTCCTGCGCCTGGTGACGGACCCGGCGTACCGGTGCCACTGGTGTGATGCTCATGGTCTCGACCCCGCTCGGAGCGCTGCGTGTGTGTGACGGTGTGGGTGGTGATGCATCCGCCGGACCAGGTCCCTGCCCGCTCCCCATGTGGGAAGTTCGTTCTCTGGAGCCGGGGAAGTTGCCCCAGATGACGATCAGGGAGCGGGCTCGAGACCTCGTCCTGCGGATGCCTGTTCAGTTGTGGAGCTGGCCGGGGCTCACACCCCGGGGAAGACCTCTTCGCTGAGCTCGGAGAACTTCGTCTCCTGCTCCGCGGAGTACTGCGCCCAGCGAGCCGGGTCCCAGATCTCGATGCGGTTCATCACCCCGATCACCACCACGTCCCGTTCGAGCGAGGCGTACTCGCGCAACATCGGCGTGATCGTGATCCGGCCCTGCTTGTCAGGCATTTCCTCCGAGGCTCCGGCGAAGAGGAACCGCGTGTAGTCGCGGGCCCCCTTGACCGTCACCGGTGCTTCCTGGGCGCGGCGGGTGAGGTCCATGAAGTCGGCCATCGGCCACACCGTCAGACAGAACTCCTGCCCTCTGGTCACCACGAGCCCTTCCGTCAGCTGGTCCCTGAACTTCGCCGGGAGGAACAGCCGGCCCTTGTCATCGAGCTTGGGGGTGTAGGTGCCCATGAAGAACATCGAGCACCTCCAGTTCCCAGATCCTCCACTGCGCACCACTTTACTCCACTTCCCTCCACCGTCAACCACATTGCGCGTGTTGCGGGACCGTTCTGAGCGGGAGACGAGCGCGGGTCGGGGCAGGACCGGTCCGGCCGCGACACGCCGTGGAGAGGTCAAGGCACGTCGCTTCCAGGCGGGAATCGGGCTCCCGGGGCGCTCGGCGGGGGCTTCGCCGAAGCAGTCGTGGAGGAAAGTGGAGGAAAAGGTGGAGCGGAGTGGAGGAAAGCAACCCGAACGGCGGCCGAGGCGTCACAGAGAGGTCCGCACCGAGGCGCGGGCGCGTATCTTTCCGACACCACCTACGGTGGTGACCATCGACGCCGAGGGGTCGCACGGGCGACCCCAGGGGCATGCGCAGCACAGAGAGAAGGACCGGTCGTGGGCGATCCGCGGGCAGCAACTGCCGACCTCGAGACCCTGAGCCGGGTGGTGGCTCGCGTGCGGGCCAACATCGAGCGCGTGATCGAGGGCAAGCCCGACGTCGTCTCCTCGGCGCTCGTGGTGCTGCTGGCCGAGGGCCACCTGCTCATCGAGGACGTCCCGGGTGTCGGGAAGACCATGCTGAGCAAGGCGCTGGCCCGCAGCATCGACTCGACGGTCCGCCGGATCCAGTTCACCCCGGACCTGCTGCCCTCGGACGTCACCGGTGTCTCGATCTTCAACCAGAACACCCGCGAGTTCGAGTTCCGCCCCGGCGGCATCTTCGCCAACATCGTGGTGGGCGACGAGATCAACCGGGCCTCCCCCAAGACCCAGTCGGCACTGCTGGAGTGCATGGAGGAGCGGCAGGTGACGGTCGACACGACGACCTACCAGCTCGACTCGCCCTTCATGGTGATCGCCACCCAGAACCCGATCGAGATGGAGGGCACCTACGCCCTGCCCGAGGCGCAGCGGGACCGGTTCATGGCGAGGGTGTCCATGGGCTACCCCGTCGAGGCCGCCGAGATCGCGATGTTGAACGCGCACACCTCGCACTCCCCTCTCGACGACCTGGACGCGGTGACCGATGCCGCCGAGGTGCGCAAGCTGACCCGGATCGTCGGGCAGGTCCACGTCTCCGACGCCGTCCAGCGCTACGCCGTCGCCCTGGCCACCGCCACCCGCCGTTCCGACGAGCTGACCCTGGGCGCTTCGCCGCGAGCCACGCTCCACCTCGTGCGTGCCGCCAAGGCCTTGGCGGCGATCCAGGGGCGCGATTTCGTGCTCCCCGACGACCTGACCCGGTTGACCCGGCCGGTCCTCGCCCACCGGCTGCTGCCCAGCGTCGAGGCCGCGATGAGCGGGCGCTCGACGACCGCCATCCTGGAGAGCATCGTCGCCGGCGTGCCCGTCCCCGAGGGGACCCGTGCGTGAGGCCCTCGCCGGTCTGACCGTCCGCGGACGGGCGTTCCTCGCCGCCGGCGTGACCGCCATCGTCTGCGCCGTGATCCTCGGGCAGCCGGCGCTGACCCGAGTCGGGGTCCTGATCGCGGTCCTCCCCCTGCTGACCGCACTCGTGATCGGCCGCAGTCGCTACCGCCTCGCCCTGGTCCGTACGGTCACGCCCCAGCTCGTCGCCGCCGGCCAGCAGGCCCGGGTCAGCCTGACCCTGACCAACGAGGGGCGCACGCCCAGCGGCGTACTCCTGCTCGAGGACCAGGTGCCCTACGTCCTCGGCACCCGGCCCCGGTTCGTACTCGAGGGCATCGGCACCGGATGGCGGCGCCACGTCACCTACCCGGTCCGCTCGGACGTGCGCGGCCGCTTCGAGATCGGCCCGATGGCCGTCCGGGTCAGCGACCCCTTCGGCCTGGTCGAGCTCGGCCGCACGTTCCGGACGACGGCGTCGCTGACCGTCACCCCCCGCACCGTCCCGCTGCCCGCGATCCCGCTGGGCGGCGCCTGGACCGGGTCGGGTGACAACCGGCCGCGCGCCTTCGCCACCGGCAGCGCGGAGGACGTCACCGTGCGCGACTACCGCCGCGGCGACGACCTGCGGCGCGTGCACTGGCGCAGCTCCGCCCGGGTCGGCGAACTGATGGTGCGCCGCGAAGAGCAGCCCTGGCAGTCACGGGCCACGCTCTTCCTGGACAACCGGTTGCGCTCCCACCGAGGTCAGGGGCTGGCCTCGTCGCTGGAGGCCGCCGTGTCGGCCGCTGCGTCGATCGCGGTGCACCTGTGCCACCGCGGCTTCACCGTTCGGCTGGTCACGGCCGCCGGCGAGGACCCCGCCAGCGCCTGGCACCTGCGCGACTCCGATCTCAACACCGCCCCCCTGCTGGAGGCACTGGCCGTGGTCACGACCGTCCAACAGCCGCGGCTCGCCACCGGCTGGCTCGCCGAGGGCGCGCACGGCGGGCTCACCGTCGCCGTCTTCGGCAGCATCGAGTCGATGGACACGGCGCTGCTGCGTCGGATGCAGCACCAGGCCGGCTCCGCGCTGGCCGTGGCCCTCGACGTGGACGCCTGGGTCGGGAAGCCCGGAGCCGGGGACGGCACGGCGGGGCTGACCCAGCAGGGCTGGCGGGCCGTGTCGCTGGGTCCCCACGACCGGCTCGACGCGGTCTGGCAGGAGCTGGGGCGCTCGTCGGCGCGCACCGGCGCCGTCGGCGAACCGCCCCGGGTGGCGCGATGAGGGGTCGCGACCTGAGCAGTCAGCTGGCGCTTGCGCTGACCGCCGCGGCAACGACCTGGGTCGCCCTGCTCTCGTGGAGCGGCTTCACGGCGCAGCCCGGACGCTTCCTCGGCCCGCTCCTCCTGCTCGGCCTGGTCCTCGCCGGTCTGGGTGCCGTGCTGCGATCCTCGCGGGTGCCGGGGTGGGCAGTCGTACCGCTGCAGCTCCTGGCGGCGGGGGCGAGCGCCAGCTTCCTGCTCAGCGGCTCTCCGGTCCCGGCCGGCCCGGCCGGCGAACGCCTCGTCGAGACGCTCTCGGATGCCTGGGCCACCGCGGGCGAGTACGCCGCTCCGGTGCCCGCCTCGGTCCCCGGAGTGCACCCGCTGCTGATCCTGGGCGGGCTGGTCCTGCTGCTCCTGGTGGACCTGCTCGCCTGCACCCTGCGTCGAGCGCCGGTGGCCGGCCTGGTCCTGCTGGCGATCTACGCCATTCCGGTCGGTGCGGTGGGCGGCGGCGTCTCGTGGTGGGTCTTCGTCGCCACGGCGGCCGGGTTCCTGACCCTGCTGTTCCTGCAGGAGAGCGAGCAGGTCGGACGCTGGGGACGCCCCCTCGGCACCGACGCCGGCGAGGTCGATCCTGCGGGGTTCGGCGTCCGCACCGGCGCGATCCGTGGCAGTGCGGGCGGGATCGGGGCGGTGGCGATCGCACTCGCGGTGGCGCTCCCGCTCTTCATCCCGACCCTGCAGCTGCAGGTCTTCGACTTCGGTCGGGGGCCGGGAGGCGGCTCGAACATCACCATCGTCAACCCGATGACGGATCTGCGCCGCGACCTCACCCGGCCACGGGACGTCCCGCTGCTGCAGGTCAGGACCGACGACCCGGACCCGACGTACCTGCGCATCTCGGTGCTGAACCGCTTCTCGTCGAACGAGTGGAGCTCGGGAGACCGGAACGTCCCGCCCGACCAGGTCGCCGACGGCCGGATGCCTCCGATGGTCGGGGTGGCCTCGGGGGTCAATCGGACGAACCACGACTACGAGGTCCGGGTGGGCACCAACTTCGCCTCGTCGTGGCTGCCGACCCAGGCGCCGGTCAGCCGGGTGCGCGCGCCCGGGGACTGGCGCTACGACTCCTCGACCATGGACTTCATCGCCTACGAGCGAGGTCTGAGCACCGCGGGCCTGAGCTACGAGATGACCGCGACCAAGCTGGACATCCAGGCCGCCGACCTGGCCCGGGCCACCTCGTCGAGCGGTCTCGTCGACCGGTTGTTCACCGAGCTGCCCCCGGGTCTGCCGACCTCGGTGCGCAACATCGCGAACTCCGTCACTCGCGACGCTCCCACCCGCTTCGAGAAGGCGGTGGCGCTGCAGAACTGGTTCCGTCGCACCGGTGGTTTCACCTACGACACCGACGTGGCCGCCGGCAACGGCACCGACGAGCTGGTGGCGTTCCTGTCCGACACCCCGACCGGACGCACCGGCTACTGCGAGCAGTTCGCCTCGGCGTACGCCGTCCTGGCGCGGGTGCTGGGCATCCCGGCCCGCGTCGCTGTCGGCTTCCTCGAGCCCAGGAGCGTGGGACCGAGGACCTGGGAGTTCAGCGCTCACGACCTGCACGCGTGGCCCGAGCTCTTCTTCCCGGGCGCCGGCTGGGTCCGCTTCGAGCCGACGCCGTCGGGGCGCGCGAGCAGCGTGCCGCAGTACACCACCCAGGAGGTGCCGGCGTTCAACCCGACGGCGCAGCCCTCGACCGCGCAGCCGAGCGACCAGCTCCCGGATCGGGGCGAGAGCGGCGGACCGAGCCTGAGGCCCGATGAGGCGGGGCAGGGCGGATCGGGTGAGGCCGGGTTCCCGTGGCCGTGGGTGCTCGGTGTGCTGGGGGCAGTCGTCGGCATCGGCCTGCTGCTCCTGGTGCCCCGGGTTGTGCGCCGGGCACGTCGCGGCCGGCGACTCGACGCCGGTCCGGAGGCTGCCTGGCGGGAGCTCGCGGAGACCGTGACCGACCTCGGGATCCCGTGGCCTGCGGGACGCTCGCCGCGTCAGACGCGCCACCACCTGGTGGAGTTCTTCGGCGCTCCTGCGGATGGCCGTCGCCCGGAGCGACCAGCGCACGGTCCGGGGCTCGCCCCCGACGCCGTCCTGGCACTGGACCGCATCGTCGACCGGATCGAACGTGGTCGCTACTCCCGTGCGGGCGACGACGGCTGCTCGGTGCGCGCAGACCTCGAGGCCTGTCTGGCCGCGCTGGA
Organism: Nocardioides sp.; assembly: GCF_041600255.1. GTDB lineage: Bacteria > Actinomycetota > Actinomycetes > Propionibacteriales > Nocardioidaceae > Nocardioides. The sequence goes on from NZ_JBFIKK010000007.1 coordinate 38,711, forward strand.
GGCCGGTGCTTCCCGAGCCGCCGTGCGCCGGGCCCACTGGTGGCCACGATCAGTGGTGAGCAGGAGGTCGCGACAGGTGCGCGATGTCGACGCCGAGGTGTCACCGACCCGCGACGGTGGCGTGGTCGACCACGTCGGGTGAGCCCCCGGGCGTGGCCGGAGGCGATGCGTCAGAAGCCGCCGTTGCCTTCGCGGCGGTGGCGCCAGCGCTCTTCGAGGCGCTCCATGAACGACGTGTCGGACGACTGCCGGCGCTGGCGCCGACCGCGACCGGACTTGCCCCCCTCGATCAGGGTGAAGCCGTGGGAGGGGTGGTCGGCGGTGCGGGGGTCGCTGGCGGGGCTGACCCGCTGGGTGCGCAGGGAACTGACCCCGATCGTGGCCGAGGCCAGCATGATCACGAAGCCGAGGATGCCGACGAACCACCACTCGGTGATCGCCCCGGTCATCAGGACCACGACGCCCACGGTGAACGCGGCCACCGCCAGGAGTGCACGACGGCGGGCCGAACGGCGCATGGTGGTGCCGCGCAGGGCCGAGGCGAGCTTGGGATCCTCCTCGACGAGCGCGCGCTCCATCTGCTCGAGCAGTCGGAGCTCCTCTTCGGAGAGCGGCACCGTTCCTCCACTGGATCACGACCCGGGCCGGCTGTCGGGGCCTGGCGTTTCCTCAAGTCTAGGCAGCGGCTGCTGATCTCGGTAGGCGGGTTCGGAAATTGGTGGTGAGTTGTTGATCGGACCCGTCAGCCCAGGAGACTCGCCGGACGTACGGCGGCCGCCCCGAACCTCGACGTGGCCCGGTCCACGGCTCGATCCGCCTCGGACCAGCCCCGCTCCCGCTCCCCCAGGACCAGTTGGCGTTGGACCGTCCCGCGCTCCACGAGCCCCTCGACCCGGACCCCGACCAGACGGAGCCGGGCACGCTGGAGCCCGAGGGCGTCGTACAGGCGGGTGGCGGTGCGGTAGATCTCCTGGGTGACGTCCGTGGCCTCGGGCAGTGTCCGAGAACGCGTGATCGTGGTGAAGTCGGCGAACCGCACCCGGATCGTCACGGTCCGGCCCGCCACCCCCGCCACTCGCATCCGGGTGGCCACCCGGGCCGAGAGACGCAGCAGCTCACGCACGATCACCTCACGGTCGTCGGTGTCGCGACCGAAGGTCTCGTCGGCCCCCATCGACCGGTCGGGCTCGTCGTCACCCCGGCGTGGGGTGATCGTCCGCCGGTCACCGCCCCAGGCCAGCTCGTGCAGGCTGCTGCCCAGGCCGGCCCCGACGGCACGTTGGAGCGTGCGCAGCGGGGTGTGGGCGACGTCGCCGACCGTGACCAGGCCCAGCCGGTGCAGCATCGCCCTGGTCTTCTCCCCCACCCCCCACAGCTCTCCGACGTCGAGGGGGTGCAGGAAGGAGGTGATCGCGTCGGGCGGCACCATCACCACCCCGTCGGGCTTGGCCCGGCGGCTGGCCAGCTTGGCCACCGAGACCGAGGCAGCCAGTCCGACCGAGCAGGTGATGGCCTGTTCGTCGTGGATGGTGGCCCGCAGCTGTTCGGCGATCTCCCGAGGCGATCCGAGCCGGCGCGTGGAGCCGCGAACGTCGAGGAAGGCCTCGTCCAGCGAGACCACCTCCACCAGGGGCGTGATCCGCCGGAAGTTCTCCATCACCGAGGAGGAGACCCGGCTGAAGAGCTCGAAGTCGGGCGCCAGCACGACGGCCCCGGGGCACAGCCGGCGGGCACGGGTCATCGGCATCGCGGAGTGCACCCCGGACCGGCGAGCGAGGTAGTTGGCCGACAGGACCACGCCCCGGTGCCCCCCGCCGACGATCACCGGGTCGTCCCGCAGATCGGGGCGCTCCCGGGTGGCCACGGAGGCGTAGAACGCATCCATGTCGACGTGCAGGATCGGGCAGGCGTACGACGGGTCGCTCATCGGCGTCCCCCGCCGGGGTCAGTGCGCGAGCAGGTGGAGCTGGGTCGCGAGGGGGAGGTACTCCGGACGCTCGGAGACGGCGTGCTCCAGCTCGACCAGCGCTGCCGTGGCGCCGGGCTCGAGGTCGAGCAGGGAGCTGGGCACCAGGTCGGCGAAGACCCGGACCCCGTGCACGGCAGTGACCTCGAAGCCGGCCGCGTCCAGCAACCCGGTGATCTCGTCGTGGGTGAACCGGCGACCGGCGCGACCGGCGGGCGCGCTGTCGTCGAGCAGCGCCAGGGCCTGCGGGAAGTGCCCGGCCATGGCGCGGGCGACGACTGCGGCGTGGCGCTGGGCGAGCAGCAGGCTGAGCGTGCCGCCGGGACGCAGCACCGTGCGGATCGTGGCGAGAGCAGCCGCGGCGTCGTCGACGACCTCGAGCACGCCGTGGCAGAGCACCACGTCGGCACTGTCGGGCCCGGTGACCTCCAGCAGGCTGGAGAGGTCGCCCTGCTCCCCGGCGACCTCGACCCCGAGCTCACGGGCCCGCCGGGCCAGGGAGGCGAGGGCATCCGGGCTGGGGTCGACGACCGAGACCCGGTGCCCCTGCTCGGCGACACGCACTGCGAAACCACCGGTGCCGCCCCCGATGTCCAGCACGTCGAGGGCCGAGTCGGGCGCTGCTGCCAGCACCGGTCGCAGCGCCTCCCAGACCACTGCGGTGCGAGCGGCGCCACGCCGTTCGCTGGGACGCTCGCTGGGTCGCTCGAGAGGCAGATCCGTGGCCGGGTCGCTGGCTGGCATGTGCCACACCCTAGTGCGATCATCCGGGACTCCCCGGACTGCGGTGCCAGAGCTTGCGGTCCACCAGGTGGTGACCGTCCCTGGTCGACACACCGGCGGGCTTGATGTCGGCGTAGGGCGAGACCTTGAACCCGCTGGAGTGCACCAGCACCCGGCGCTCGCCCGGCGACTCGAAGCCTTCCGGTTGCACGGCCATCGTCGCCCGGACCGCCGCGAGGCCCTCGGCAGCCGTCGGCGACGAGCGCCACAGCGCGAAGAGCTCGGGCAGCTCCCAGCACCCGGTGGCCCGCAGGGAGACCCCGCGTCGGCCCGTCCGGCGCAGCTCCCCCCGGACGAGGAGCAGCCACGAGTGGAAGACCGTCGCCGCATAGGGCCCTTGGGCATCCTCGAAGAAGGTGGCGTCGACCGGGCCGGTGGCGTCGTCCAGGGTCAGGAAGACGACCCGGCGCCCCGACCTGATCGGGGGCGTCTGGGTCGCCACCTTGACCCCGGCCACCAGCACCTCGGACCGGCTGCGCTGCGACAGCAGGTCCCGGCTGCGGACCACCCCCAGACCGTCGAGGAAGGTGGCGTAGGAGTCCATGACGTGGCGGGTGGCGTCGAGGCCGAGGATCTCCAGCTCGGCCCGGAGCTGCTCCTCGTCGGTGAGCTCGGGCAGCCCGCTGACCTGCCCCTCCCCCGGCTGGTCACCCAGGTCGAGGGTGAGCTGCACCGAGTCCACCTCACGGGGCTCGGCGGTGGCCCGGGACTGGGCCGCCGCCTTCGCCCAGACCCCCTGGTCGGCGAACGGGTGCCGCTCCAGGGCCGGGGCGGCGTCTCGCTCCCGGGCGTCGGAGCTGTTGCGGGCGGCAGCGTCGGCGGCCCGCAACCGGGCAGCGTTCGGGGCGCTGCCCGCGGGACGCCGCCCGGACAGCCCACGTCCTCGACCGGCACGCTCCACCGCCCGCGAGTGCCGATCGAGCTCGGCCACCTGGAGCAGCAGGTCCCGCCGAGTGATCACCCCGCGTCGACGGACGCCCGCACTCGACCGGCCCTGGCCGATGGCGTAGACCGAGTCGAACCCTCCGGCCAGGACCAGACGCTCGACGGTCGGACGGGAGACCGCGGCACGCTGCCAGAAGTCGGTGAGCGAGTGGTACGGCCGGGCGGCCACAATCCGGGCGACCTCGGCACCGCTGATCCCCTTGACCTCGTCGAGCGCCAGCCGGATGCCGTAGCCGTCGTCACCGACCTTCTCCACGACGTAGGCCTGCTGGCTGGCGTTGACGTCGAGGCCGAGGATCACGATGCCGAGCCGTCGCGCGTCGTCGAGGATTAGGCGCTTGGGATACATCCCCGGGTCATGGGTGAGCACGCCGGAGAGGAAGTGGGCCGGCCAGTGCGCCTTGAGCCAGGCCGACTGGTAGGTCGGGAGGGCGAACGCCGCCGCGTGTGCCTTGCAGAACCCGAACGACGCGAAGGCCTCGAGCACCTTCCAGATCCCCTCGACCACGTGCACGGGGTAGCCGTGGCCGAGCGCCCGCGGGAAGAACCACAGCCGGGTCCGGGCCATCGACTCGGCGTCCCCGAGGGCGCGTCGCTTCTCGTCGGCCTCGGCGTAGGAGATCCGGGTGAAGCGGGCGATGATCTCGATCACCTGCTCGTGGAAGACCACGACGCCCTGGGTCTGCTGCAGGATCGGGCGCAGGTCCTCGTGGAGGTAGCTCGGAGACTTCCAGCCCTGCTTGGCGTTCAGGTACGGGGTGATCATGTCGCTCTTGACCGGCCCGGGCCGGAACAGCGAGATGTCGGTGATGATGTCCTCGAAGCTCTCGATCCCCGACTTGCCGACGAGCTCGCGCTGGCCGGGTGACTCGATCTGGAAGACCCCCAACGTCTTGGCCGAGGAGATCATCGCGAAGGTCGTCTCGTCGTCGAAGGAGATCTGCTCCTCGTCGTCGAGGTCGATCTCCGTCTCGTCGACGCGACGGATCTCGGTGACGGCGTGCGCCATCGCCGACTGCATCCGGATGCCCAGCACGTCGAGCTTGAGCAGGCCGAGGTCCTCGACGTCGTCCTTGTCGAACTGGCTCATCGGGAAGCCGGCGTAGCTGGCCTCGACCGGGGTCCGGTCGAGCAGGGTCGCGTCGGAGAGCAGGACGCCGCAGGGATGGACCGCGATGTGACGAGGCAGTCCGTCGAGGCGTTCCACCAGGTCGAACATCAGGTCCAGACGGGGCTCGGAGAGGCCGCCGGCGCGCAGCTCCGGCAGGTCGCGCATCGCACTGCGGGCGTCGCGGGCCCGGATGTGCGGGAAGGCCTTCGCGATCGCATCGATCTCCCCCGGCGGCATGCCGAGCGCAGCACCGACGTCCCGCACGGCGTGGCGGACCCGGTAGGTGTCCATCATCGAGACACACACGCAGCGCTCGCCGCCGTAGGTGTCGAGGATCGCCTCGTAGATCTCGAGGCGCCGGGCGGACTCGACGTCGATGTCGATGTCGGGCAGGGCCTGGCGCAACGGGGAGAGGAACCGCTCCATCAGCAGCCCGTGCCGGATCGGGTCGACCCCGGAGACCCCGAGCAGGTAGTTGACCAGGCTGCCGGCCCCGGAGCCACGGGCAGCGCTGCGCACCCCCATCTCCCGGATCAGGTCGGTGACGTCGCCGACGGTGAGGAAGTACGACGCGTAGCCCAGCCGACCGATCACCTCGAGCTCGTCGTCGAGCCGCTTCCAGATGCGCTGGCGGGGGGCGGAGCCGTACCGGTGGCCGATCGCTCCCTCGCACCGGGCCCGCAGCAGGGCGTCGGCCGAGGCCGAGGCCTCCGACGGACCGCGGCGGGTCAGGTCGAACTCGGGGAAGTGCACCTCGCCCAGACCGAGGTCCGCGCGCGGGTCGAGCGCGCACCGGTCGGCCACGAGACGGGTCCGGGCCAGGAGGTGGCGGGCCTCGCCGACCGGGTCGCTGCCGAGGCCGGCCATCCGACAGATCTCCTCGGCCACCTCCTGCATCTGCTTGCCCGACTTGAGGAACCCCTCGGCGTTGCCCCGGTCGACATGGCGCAGGTCCAGCGGCACCAGCCGGCGGGCCGCGTCGAGGACGTCGACGGTCGGCGCGTCGCGGCGGTCGACGTACCGGACGGCGTTGCTGAGCACGACGCCCAGACCGGCCTGCCGGGCCACCCCGGCCATCCGAGCGGCGTGGGCGGACGTGCCCGGACCCCATCCGCCCCCACCCCCGGCAGGCGCCGCGGGCAGTCGGTGCGAGACGAGCTCGACGACGAGGTTGCTGGCGGGCACCAGCTCGCGCCACGGCGCCAGCGCGGCGTGGGCCAGGTCGTCACGACGTCGGGTCGCCGCCAGTCCGAGCTCCGAGGAGGGACCGAGCAGGACGACGAGGTCGCCGGTGCCGAGCGGCTCGGCCAGGTGCTCGACGAGCTGCTCGAGGTCCAGGACGGGAGCACCGCGCTCACCGGCCAGGTGGACCCCCGAGACCAGGCGACAGATCGCCGCCCACCCGGCCCGTCCGCCGGCGGCCAGGAAGGTCGCCCGGGGCAGCCGGGCGTCGCGGAAGGCACCCCCGCGCACCGGGGTGCGCCCCGCCCCCGGCCGGACCGGTCCTCCGACCTCGAGACCTTTCAGGGTGGGCCGGTAGGCGAGGTCGACCCCCAGCACCGGGCGGATCCCGGCCGAGAGGCACTCCTTGGCGAACTTCACCGCGCCGTAGGTGCCGTCCCGGTCGGTCAGCGCGAGGGTGTCCATCTCCAGGTCGACCGCCCGCTCCACCAGGGCACGGGGGTGCGAGGCGCCGTACTGCAGGGAGTACCCCGAGGCGACGTGCAGGTGGACGAAAGGGTCAGGCATGTCAGCTCCTCGCCACGACTGACGTCAGGCCACGCCGGCGCGGTGGCCGGCGGCCACCACCCGCATCTGCACGGGCGCGTGCGGCACCAGCCCCAGGGACTGTTCGACCAGGGCCAGGAAGCGATCGGCGTCGCGGACCAGGTCGTCGGCCTCCCGCTCGGTCGCCGCCCGGGGCGACCCGGCCTCCGCCGCGGCCCGCTTGCCGGCACCGGCAGCGAAGAACTGTGCCCACTCGGCCAGCTCGGGAGCGACCTCGGCGAGCAGCACCCAGGCGTTCTTCTGTTGGCGTCGGCGCGCCGGGGCGGGGTGCGCCCGGGCAGCCAGCAGGGCGGCCGCCGCACGGAGGGCAGCGACGTGGGCGCAGGCGTACCTCGTGGGCACCTCGGTCGCCCCGATCGCCTCGCTCAAGGACTCCGCCGCCCGCTGGAGGTAGGAGTGGGTGGTGGCCGGCAGGGCATAGGGATTCAGGCTCATCATCGACACCTCAGTCCACACACCCGACGAGCTGCCAGTGCCCGTCGGACCAGTCGAAGGAGAGGTCGAAGACCCCGACCCCGTCCGCTCCGGTGGGCCCGAGACCACGACCGGCCTCGACGCGCCACATCTCCCGCTCGGCGACCAGGTCGAGGCCACCGACCGGCAGGGCCTCGGCCGCCGACTCACCGGGAGCCGCCTCCTCGGAGCCGATCACCGCCCGGACCCCGGCGGACTGCCACCACGGCGTCGTCTCCACCCAGTGCGCGAGCACGGCCCGCACCTTCCACAACCGCCCGCGCCACAGGAACTGCTCCGGGCCCTCCTGGCCCGTCACCCAGCCCTTGCGCACGTCCACAGGGTCGTCGTACCGCCTCATCGTCGTCCTCTCCAGCGCCACTCGACCCCTGCGACCGACCCCACGGGTGCTGCTCGAGCCACCCCACGAGGGGCGGCCGCACCCGGCGGGGACGGGGGTCGAGGTCGCCCCCGCCGAGTGCTTGTTCGAACACCTGTTCGAACA
>NZ_JBFIKK010000008.1:0-45641 GCF_041600255.1 Nocardioides sp.
ACGTCGATGCCGAGGTCGCGCTGGGCCTTGAGCACCGCGATCCAGAGCCGGCGCTCCAGGACGATCTTGTGCTCGGGCGACCACAGGTGGGCCAGGTCGGCTCCGGCGTACCGGGTGGCCAGGACGTTGGGGAGTGACACGTTGCTCCTCAGATTCCCGCAGCGATGTCGGTGCGGTGCTGGACGCCTTCGAATTCTACGGTTCCGACGCCGGCGTAGGCCGCCTCGCGAGCGGCGGCGACGTCCGGACCGGTGCCGATCACGGCGAGCACCCGACCACCCGCGGTGACCAGGTCGTCGCCCGAGCGGGCGGTGCCGGCCTGGATGACGTGGACGCCGTCCAGCTGCTCGGCCCGGTCGATGCCGTCGATCACGGCGCCCGAGGTGGCCGAGGCCGGGTAGCCCTTGCTGGCCAGCACCACGGCCACGGCCGCGCCCGGCTTCCAGCTCGGCGGCGGTACGTCGGCCAGGGTGCCGGTCGCCGCACCCAGCAGCAGCGGGGCGAGCGGGCTGTCGAGCAGCGCCATCAGCGGCTGCGTCTCCGGGTCGCCGAAGCGGGCGTTGAACTCGACCACGCGGGTGCCCCGGGAGGTCAGCGCGAGACCGGCGTAGAGCAGGCCGGCGAACGGCGTGCCCCGCGCGGCCATCTCGTCGACGGTCGGCTGGAGCACGGTGTCCAGCACCTCCTGGACGAGACCCTCGGGCGCCCACGGCAGCGGCGTGTAGGCGCCCATGCCCCCGGTGTTCGGGCCCTGGTCGCCGTCGGAGATGCGCTTGAAGTCCTGGGCGGGCTGCAGCGGGTAGACGGTGCGGCCGTCGGTGATCGCGAAGAGCGAGACCTCGGGGCCGTCGAGGTACTCCTCGATCACCACGCGCTCGCAGCCGGCGGCGTGGTCGACGGCCTCCTGACGATCCTCGGTCACCACGACGCCCTTGCCGGCGGCCAGCCCGTCGTCCTTGACGACGTACGGCGGCCCGAACTCGTCGAGGGCGGCGGCGACCTGCTCGGGGGTGGTGCAGGCGTACGCCGTGGCGGTGGGGACCCCGGCGGCCTCCATCACCTCCTTGGCGAAGGCCTTGGAGCCCTCCAGCCGGGCGGCGGCACCGGACGGGCCGAAGCAGGCGATGCCGCGAGCGGTCACCGCGTCGGCGACGCCGGCGACCAGCGGACCCTCGGGCCCGACCACGACCAGGTCGGCGCCGAGCTCGACCGCCAGGTCGGCCACCGCCTCGCCGGACAGGGCGTCGACGTCGTGCAGCTCGGCCACCTCCGCCATGCCGGGATTGCCCGGTGCGGCGTGCACGGCAGCGACGGTGGGGTCGTGGGCCAGGGCCCGGGCCAGCGCGTGCTCGCGTCCGCCGGTGCCGATCACCAGGACCGTGAGTGGGGACTGCGGCGAAGTGGTCACGACGGTCAAGGGTAGTGCGGCGCGGTCCTCACTTCTCGCGCGGCCGCGCCCGGCGGGACACCGAGGCGCCGTACACGGCCGGTCGGTGGCGCAGGATCGGGTCCTCGGAGAGCTCGATCCCGTCGACCACCCGGGTCGGGTCGAAGACGACCACGGCGCCGGCGAACTCGGGGTCGGGCACGGCCCGGGTCACCGACAGCCGCCCCGCCACCAGGTCCCGGGCTCCCCGCCAGACCGACGTGGGGTCGTGGGGGTCGTCGCGCGGGCCGGCGACCCGGACGTGCAGGTCGTAGTCGACGGGCCCCCTGGCCAGCCGCGCCCGGATCTCGTCACGCAACCGGTCGGGCCCGGTGAAGGACTCCTCGAGTCGGTCCCCGGCCCGAGCGTGCGGCACGAAGGAGTACCGGACCCAGGCCCCCTGGCCTGCCGCGTCCAGCCAGCGGTAGGCGTGGACCGGGTGGTACGTCGGCTCGGCGTAGCTGACGTGCGAGCTGATCGCCCGGGCCCGGGCGCTGGCCAGCAGCACGGGCACGAGTCGGGGGTGCCGCGCCAGGTGGAGCGGGAGCGTCCAGAGCCGGCGACTCGCCTCGGTCAGCGCCACGAACTCCTCCACCGTGCGCACCGGGAACCGGGGCGAGGTCTGGCCCAGCAGATCGGCGGTCGTGCCGTCGGGGAGCTGGAAGGAGACCGCCATCCCCCGGATGTCCGGGTGGTGGTCGCCCACCTCCGGGTTCCCTCCGGCGTTGGACCAGCGCACGGTGACCGGGATCTCGACGCCGGAGAAGTGGCCGGCCCGGCAGAGCTCGGCCGCCTCGGGGGTCGCGGTGAAGGTGCCAGCGTAGAACCCGCCCTTGGCGTGCAGGCAGCGATAGCCCTCGGGACCGCCGAAGGCCGCCCGGATCCGCCCGACGGCGGCCTCTGGTTCCAGCACGCCGTCACGCTAATGGTCACGGTCAGGTCACGGAGGTGGTTTCTCCGAGATCGGGGCCGGAGCCCCGGGAGTCGTTCAGTCCGGGTGGACGACGATCGTCTGCTCGCGACCCGGCCCGACGCCGACGCCCCAGATCCGGGTGCCGGAGATCTCCTCCAGCGCCTTCACGTAGACCTGGGCGTTCTTCGGCAGGTCCTCGAAGGAGCGGCAGCCGGAGATGTCGCTCTTCCAGCCGTCGAAGTACTCGTAGATCGGCGTGGCGTGGTGGAACTCGGTCTGGGTCATCGGCATCTCGTCGTGGCGCACGCCGTCGATCTCGTAGGCCACGCAGACCGGGATCCGCTCCCAGGAGTCGAGCACGTCGAGCTTGGTGAGGAAGTAGTCGGTGAGGCCGTTGACCCGGCTGGAGTAGCGGGCGATCACGGAGTCGTACCAGCCACAGCGACGGGTGCGACCGGTCGAGACGCCGATCTCGCCGCCGATCCGCTGCAGGTTCTCGCCGTCGGCGTCGAAGAGCTCGGTCGGGAAGGGGCCGGAGCCGACCCGGGTCGTGTAGGCCTTGATCACGCCGATCACCCGGTCGATGCGGGTCGGGCCGATCCCGGCTCCGACGCAGACGCCGCCGGCGACGGGGTTGCTGCTGGTGACGAACGGATACGTCCCGTGGTCGACGTCGAGCATCGTCGCCTGGGCGCCCTCGAAGAGCACGGTCTCGCCCCGGTCCAGGGCCTGGTTGAGCAGCAGCGAGGTGTCGGCGACCATCGGGCGCAACCGCTCGACGTACGAGAGCAGCTCCTCGACGACGGCGTCGACCTCGATGGCGCGCCGGTTGTAGACCTTGGCCAGCAGGTGGTTGCGCTGGTCCAGCGCCGCCTCGATCTTCTGCCGCAGGATGCCCTCGTCGAAGAGGTCGGCGATCCGGATCCCGACCCGGTTGATCTTGTCGGCGTACGCCGGCCCGATCCCGCGGCCGGTGGTGCCGATCTGGTTCTTGCCGAGGAAGCGCTCGGTGACCTTGTCGATCGTCGAGTGGTACGACGCGATCACGTGGGCGTTGGCGCTGACCACCAGGTCGGCCACCTCGACGCCTCGCTCGATGAGCAGGTCGAGCTCGCGGAAGAGGGCCTCCGGCGAGACCACGACACCGTTGGCGATCACCGAGGTGGCGCCGGGCGTCAGGATGCCGCTGGGCAGCAGGTGGGTGGCGAACTTCTCGCCGTTGACCACGATGGTGTGGCCGGCGTTGTGGCCGCCACTGGTGCGCACCACGTAGTCGATCGACCCCTCGCCCTGCTGCTGTGCCAGCAGGTCGGTCGCCTTGCCCTTGCCCTCGTCGCCCCACTGGGCGCCGAGGATCACGATGGCGGGCATCGCTCGCTCCTCAGGATGGAATGCTCGGAAAATGCCGAAGGCCCCGGCAACAGCGCACCGGGGCTCTTGCGGCAAGAGGCTACCAAAGGTTGTCGCCGGGACCGCGGCCTCGGATAGTGTCCGCCCAATGGACCCGCTCCTCGTCATCACCAACGACGCCGCCGGAACGGCCGACGACGAGCACCTCGCCGCCGGCCTCGCCGTGCTGCGCGAGCGTGCCTCGGTGGAGGTGCAGAGCACCTCCAACCCGGGCGAGCTCGACGGCGTCCTGCATCGGGCGGCCTCTCGTCGGATCGTCGTCGCGGGCGGCGACGGCAGCCTGCACGCGGTGATCGCGGCGCTGCACCGCCGCAACGAGCTGAAGAACTCGGTGCTCGGCCTGCTCCCCTGCGGCACCGGCAACGACTTCGCCCGGACCACGGGCATCCCGCTCGACATCGAGGACGCCGCCCGGGTGATCCTCGACGGGCGGGTGACCCCGCTCGACATCCTGGTCGACGAGGTCGGCGAGGTGGTCGTGAACGGCGTCCACGTCGGCGCGGGCGCGAACGCCAGCCGTCGCGGCGCCCGGTGGAAGGAACGCCTCGGCTCGGTGGGCGTCGGCCGGTTGAACCTGGGCAAGGTCGGCTACCCGATCGGCGCCCTGCTCACCGCCTGGAACCCCCCCATCGTCCGGCTGCGGGTCGAGGTCGACGGCGAACTGGTCAACGACGTCGACCGGCCGGTGCTGATGGTGGCGCTCGGCAACGGCTCGTCGGTCGGCGGCGGCACCGAACTCACCCCCGACGCCGACCCCGGCGACGGCCTGATCGACGTGATGATCTCGCGGGCGACCGGGGGCCTGGCCCGCTTCGCGTACGCCGCCCGCCTCAGCCGGGCGGCGCACCAGGAGGCCGACGACGTGCAGTCGCTGCGGGGGATGTCGGTCTCGGTCACCGGCGAGCAGTTCTGGGTCAGCGCCGACGGCGAGGTGTACGGGCCCGAGCGCCGGCGCACCTGGCACGTCGAGCACGCGGCCTACTCGATGCTGTTGCCCTGACCGGCGCCTCGAGCGCTCACAGCCAGCCCCGGCGTACCGCCTCGACCCCGGCCTGGAACCGGGAGTCGACCCCGAGCTCGATCTGGATGTCCGCGATCCGTCGTCGCACGGTGCGCAGGCTGATCCCCAGCGTGCGCGCGATCGACTCGTCCTTGGCACCGTCCGCGAGCTGGAGCAGCAGCAGGCGGCGCAGGTCGGGCCGGGCCTCGCGCCGGTCGAGGCTCGGGACCGGAGCGGCCCGCTCCCACATCAGCTCGAAGAGCAGGGTCAGCGCCTCGATCAGGGCGGGCTGGCGGATCAACAGCCGGGGCTCGTCCGCGGAGCCCATCGGCTCGGGCAGGATCGCGTGGCTGTCTCCCAGGACGACCAGACGACTGGGCAGCTCGGGCACGATCCGGATCTGCTCGCCGGCCTCGGCGCGCCTGCGCAGGGTGTCCGGAGCCTCCTGCAGGGCGATCGCGGGGTAGATCGCGCGGGAGCGACGACCCGACGCCACCGCCTCGGCGACCACCTCCGCCATCGCCGACTCCCGCGGCATCCGCCAGGCGTCCGGACGCCACCACAGCAGGTCGCCGCGGCTCTCCCGGATCAGCTGGCCCAACAGGGCCAGCGCGTTGCCGCCCGAGCTCTTCTCCCCGTCGATCGGGGAGAGGTCCTCGACCTCCCCCGGCCCCGGCATCACCGGGCGTGCGGCCAGGTACGAGATCGCGGCGGCCATCCCCGTGAGCCTCTCGTGCGTCTCCTGGGCCCGGCTCGCCTGCCGGGTAAGCAGACAGGTCAGCGCCTGGGCCTCGGAGAGCACGTGCACGCGACCCTCCGCCACGGTGACGATGCCTTCGCCGATCAGGGCGCCCAGGTCGTCGAGGAGCTCGGCCGGGGAGCGCTGGCAGGCCGCCGCCACGGTCTCGACGTCGGCGCCCGCGAGGGCCAGGCAGTGCCGATGGAGACGGTCCTGCTCGGGTGAGAAGCCGAGCGCGGAGAGGACCGAGGACGCTGCATGCCGAGTCATGGTTGGCAGGTTAGTGTCGGCGACCTCTTGGAGCCAGGGTTGTCCGGACGAGTGGTGAGACTCTGGCGTTGCGTGACAAGAACGAGCGGCCCTCTCGGGGCTGCCCGCTCCAGCGACCCACATCGGGGGATGCGGTTGCACATTGTCACGCACTGGTGAGGGCGCCGAGCCATCTGCTCGGCGCCCTCCCACGCATTTCAGGGGTTTCCATGCCCCTCCGGTAGCGTGGCGGCCCGCATCACCCCACCCCCGGCACCGATCAGGAGCACCCCAGATGGCACGCGGCGCAACCCCCGGTCAGCAGGAACCCACCGACTGGGTCACTCGCGCGGCCGACGACGCCATCCGGCATGCGCGGGCCGGGCGCGAGGGTGTGGAGGGTGGCGCCGACGAGCTGATCACCTGCGCCTCCGGGGCGAGCCCGTCGGGGCCGATCCACCTGGGCAACCTGCGCGAGTTCCTCACCGTCCACTTCGTCGCCGAGGAGATCCGCCGCCGCGGCATCGCCGTACGCCACCTGCACAGCTGGGACGACTACGACCGGTTCCGCAAGGTGCCGGCCGGCGTCGACCCCGCCTGGGCCGAGCACATCGGTCGCCCGCTCTCGGCGGTCCCGGACCCCTGGGAGTGCCACGAGTCGTGGGCCGAGCACTTCAAGGAGCCGCTGCGCAACGCCCTGGCCGAGCTGGGCGTGCAGATGGACGAGGTCTCGCAGACCGTCGAGTACCGGGCCGGCGCCTACCGCGACCAGATCCTCACCGCGGTGAGCCGGCGGGCCGACATCGAGCGGGTGATGGCGCGCTACCGCACCAAGGCGGCCGAGCCGGCTGCCGACCCCGAGGTCGAGGGCGCCCAGGACCTCTCCGACTCGGTCGCCAACGACGACGAGACGACCGGCGAGGACGAACTCGCCCGCTTCCCCTACAAGCCCTACTGCCGCGAGTGCGGCCGGGACACCACCACCGTGACCGCCTACGACGACGAGAGCACCGACCTCTCCTACACCTGCACCTCGTGCGACTTCACCGGCGTCACGAACCTGTCCACGCAGCACGAGGGCAAGCTCGTGTGGAAGGTCGACTGGCCGATGCGCTGGTCGGTCGAGGGCGTCGACTTCGAGCCGGGCGGCGTCGACCACGCGACCCCCGGGTCGTCGTACACCGTCGGCAAGCAGCTGGTGAAGGAGATCTACGGCGGCCGCGCACCGTCGTTCGTGGGCTACTCGTTCGTCGGCGTCGCCGGGATGGCCAAGATGTCGTCCTCGAAGGGCGGCGTGCCCACCGCCGCCGACGCGCTCAAGGTCCTCGAGGCGCCCATCCTGCGCTGGCTCTACGTGCGCCGTCAGCCCAAGCAGGCCTTCACGATCGACTTCGGACCCGAGGTGGTCCGGCTCTACGACGAGTGGGACTCACTGGGTCGCAAGGCCGCGAACCCCGACAAGCGCGACGCGCAGACGCTCGCCTTCGAGCGGGCCCGCGCCACCTCGACGGCCGGCACCCTGCCGACCCCCGAGGTCGTGGTGCCGTTCCGGATCCTCTCCTCGGTCGCGGACGTGACCGCCGGCAGCGCCGAGCTGATCAGCACCACGATCAGCAACGTCGGCCACGAGCACTCCTCGGTCGCCGAGCTCGAACCCCGACTTGGCAAGGCGATGACCTGGACGGCCGAGTTCGTGCCGCCGGAGGACCGGACCACGGTGCGGGAGTCGCCCGACGTTGCTCGGCTCGCGGCCCTGACCGAGGACGAGGAGCTCTGGCTGAGCCAGCTGCTCGACCGGATGCCCGACGATCTCGACCTCGCGGAGATCACCACGCTGATCTACGGCGTGCCGAAGCTGGCGCGCGGGCTGGGTCTCGACGACGCGCCGACCGAGCAGGTGAAGGCGGACCAGAAGGAGTTCTTCCGCCTGCTGTACCACCTGCTCGTGGACGCCGACCGCGGTCCCCGGCTGCCCACGCTCTTCGTGGCCCTGGGCGCCGAGAAGGTGCGCTCACTGCTGCGCGCCTGAGCCCGTACGACGAACGCGCCCCCTGCCGGTCTCGGCGGGGGGCGCGTTTCGGTGTCGGGGTGGATCAGCCCAGCAGCTCGTCGTACGCCGTGGGGCTGGAGTCGCGCAGGAACTCCGAGCAGCGGTCCCACTCCGGCGTCTCGCCGATCGCCCGGGCGCTCAGCGCGAGCAGGGCCAGGCAGCGCAGGAAGCCACGGTTGGGCTCGTGCTCCCACGGCACCGGGCCGTGGCCCTTCCAACCATTGCGACGCAGCATGTCGAGGCTGCGGTGGTACCCCACTCGGGAGTACGCGTAGACCGTGACGTCGTCGGCGCCGGCGTCGCGGGCCTGCTCGGCGAAGGCCGCCCAGGCGAACGGCGACGCCGGGTTACGGCGTACGACGTCAGCGGGAGCGGCACCGCCCTCGAGCTCGGCGGCGCTGGGGTCCACCGGCAGGTGGGTGGGCGGAGGTCCGGCCATGAGATCGATGTGGTTCATGGTCAGCATTGTCCACGTCGGGGTGTTCACTACTCCCATGGCCCACCCCTCCTCCCCCTCGCTCGCGGTCACGGAGGAGAAGGACCCCTGGCCGGCCCTCTTCGCCCTGTGCCTGGGGTTCTTCATGATCCTGGTCGACTCGACCATCGTCTCGGTCGCGACCCCGGCGATCATCGAGGACCTGCAGGCCGACGTGAACGCGGTCGTCTGGGTGACCAGCGCCTACCTGCTGGCCTATGCGGTGCCGGTGCTGATCACCGGCCGGCTCGGCGACCGGTTCGGGCCGAAGCGGCTCTACCTGCTCGGGCTGACCGTCTTCACGCTCGCCTCGCTGTGGTGCGGCCTCACCGACAGCATCGAGGGCCTGATCCTGGCCCGGGTGGTGCAGGGGCTGGGCGCGGCGATGATCACGCCGCAGACGATGGCGATCATCACCCGGATCTTCCCCGCCCAGCGGCGTGGGCAGGCGATGGCGTTGTGGGGCGCCACCGCCGGCGTCGCGACCCTGGTCGGACCGATCCTCGGCGGTGTGCTGGTCGGCGCCCTGGGCTGGGAGTGGATCTTCTTCATCAACATCCCGGTCGGCATGGTCGGTTTCGCGCTGGCCTGGCGTCTGGTGCCGCACCTGCCCACCAACGCGCACAGCTTCGACTGGTGGGGCGTCGCGCTCAGCGGCGGCGGCATGTTCCTGCTGGTCTTCGGCATCCAGGAGGCCCACCAGTACGACTGGGGCACGATCACCGGTCCGGTCACCGTCTGGCGGCTGATCGTCACCGGGGTCGTGGTGCTGGTGATCTTCGTGCTCTGGCAGGCCCGGAACCGTCGCGAACCGCTGGTCCCGTTGAGCCTCTTCGCCGACCGGAACTTCTCCCTGGCCAACGTTGCCATCTCGGCGATGGGGTTCGCGATCACCGCGCTGGCGATCCCGCTGATGCTCTACGCCCAGCTCGTGCGCGGGCTGAGCCCCACCCGTTCGGCACTGCTGCTGGTGCCGATGGCACTGGTCACCATCCTGCTGGCCCGCCAGGTCGGGAAGCTGACCGACCGGGTCCACCCGCGGCTGCTCACCGGGATCGGCTTCATCGCCGTGATCACGTCGCTGACCTGGCTGTCGAGCCAGATGACGCCGGACTCCGCGGTCTGGCAGATCCTGCTGCCGATGACGCTGCTCGGCGTGGGCAACGCGTTCGTGTGGGCGCCGAACAGCGCGACCGCCACCCGCAACCTGCCCCTGCACCAGGCGGGAGCGGGGTCCGGGGTCTACAACGCCACGCGTCAGCTGGGAGCGGTGCTCGGCTCGGCCGCGATCGCACTGCTGATCGATGCCCGGCTCGGGGCCGAGGGCGTGAGGTTCTCCCCGGGCCAGGCCCCCGCCGGGGGTGGCGCGCTGCCGGACGCCGTCCTCGCGCCGTTCAGCCAGGCGATGGCGACCAGCATGCTGCTGCCCCCCGCCGTCCTGGTCGTCGGGCTGCTGGCGGTGCTCTGCTTCGAGCGGCCTCGCCACGTGGGCTACGCCGTCCGCCCCCCGCTGTAACGCGGTGTTCTTGACGCTGAGTGCGCCCCCGGGGGGGCACTCAGCGTCAACAGCACCGCACCAGTCGGCGGCTCAGGCCGTACGTCGCTCGGCCTGCTCGCGGTCGAACCGGGCCAAGTGCTCGGGCAGCCGAGCCCCGAATCGTTGACGCGTGACGGCGTACTCGGCCCGCAGCCGGTCGAGCGCATGGCTGCGCTGGGCTCCCCAGAGGTCGTCCCAGATGATCCGGGACATCCCCAGCCCGGCCGCGCACACGTCGTTCTGCCGCCGTTTCTCCTCCCAGAGCACCTCGGTGACCGGACGGGCGGCCACGCCGCCCTCGTGGGTGCGCAGGTACTTGACCCGGCCGTCGAACTCGAAGACGTGGCACCCCACCCGCAGGTCGCACCAGGCCGTCCCGCGCGAGGTGCGGACGGCGAACTGGGTCTGCACCGGTCCGAGGTCGAGCTCCAGCACCAGCAGCCGGGCCAGCGACTCACCGACCGACTCCGCGCCGGGGTCGGCGTGCTCGACAGCCGCTCGGGCCCGGGTGATGTGCGGCCAGCAGGTCATCGTCTCCAGCTGGGCGGCGAGGTCGGCGAACGTCGCGCCGCGCTGCAGGGCGGCGTCGCAGGCGGTCACACCGGTCTCGAACCCGTGCTCGCGAGCCAGGTCCAGGGCGGTCCGGGCCAGTCCGGTGACCTGGAGCCCGTCGGGTGTCGCCTGCTGCGGCGGTGGCAGGCGGGAGAGGTGGTGCTTGACGCCGTGCTCGGTGCGGCTGCCTCCGACGCCCGGGCGGGTGACATGCACCAAGGGGGTGCGCGGGCGAAGGAACGGGAGCTCCAGGGAGCGTGCGGCCGAGTCGTGGCTCAGCACGTGCTCGACGCTCGTGCTCAGCTGGGCGGCACGGTCGCGCAGCCGCCAGCGTTCGTCACGCTCGTCCAGGCTCTCCCAGCGGGCCCGGTCGACGTACACGCCCCGTCGTACGACGGCCCACGGGCCCTGGACCGACGTACAGGTGCGCAGTTCGCGCTCGGTGTAGCCGGCCTCGATGGCCTGGGTGCGGGTGATCAGGCCGGACTGGGTCGCGGCGAGGGCCGCCAGGCGTGGGCGCATGCCGCGATGGTGGGGGCGGGCGGGCGGCCTCGGGACCTGCTGTCGGCCAGCCTGGGCAGGACGGCGACCGCGTGGACGCCTGTGGAGATCCGGCGGACACCGGCCGATTTCCCCTGTAACGCGGTGTTCTTGACGCTGAGTGCGCCCCCGGGGAGCTCTGCAGCGTCAATAACCCCGCGTTACAGCGGAAAGGGGGGATCGGTCAGGCGATCGACTTGCCGGCCGAGCGCAGGTTCTCGCACGCCTCGACGATCCGAGCCGCCATCCCGGCCTCGGCCGCCTTGCCCCAGGCGCGCGGGTCGTAGGCCTTCTTGTTGCCGACCTCGCCGTCGACCTTCAGCACGCCGTCGTAGTTGGTGAACATGTGGGCCGCCACCGGGCGGGTGAACGCGTACTGCGTGTCCGTGTCGACGTTCATCTTGACCACACCGAAGTCCACCGCGGCCGCGATCTCCTCGGCCGACGAGCCCGAACCACCGTGGAAGACCAGGTCGAACGGCCGCGCACCGGCCTCCAGGCCGAGGCCCTCGACGACCGCCTCCTGGGCGAACTTCAGGATCTCCGGGCGCAGCTTCACGTTGCCCGGCTTGTAGACGCCGTGCACGTTGCCGAAGGTCAGCGCGGTCATGTATCGACCCTGCTCCCCGGTACCGAGCGCCTTGACCGTGGCGATCGCGTCCTCGGGGGTCGAGTAGAGCTTGTCGTCGATCGCACCGACGACACCGTCCTCCTCGCCACCCACGACGCCGACCTCGATCTCGAGGATGATCTTGGCCGCGGAGCACTGGGCCAGCAGCTCGCGGGCGATCTCCAGGTTCTCGTCGAGCGGTACGGCGGAGCCGTCCCACATGTGCGACTGGAAGAGCGGGTTCTCGCCACGCTTGACGCGCTCGGCCGAGATCGCGACCAGCGGGCGGACGAAGCCGTCCAGCTTGTCCTTGGGGCAGTGGTCGGTGTGCAGCGCGATGTTCACCGGGTAGTTCTTGGCCACCTCGGCGGCGTACGCGGCGAACGCGACGGAGCCGGTGACCATGTTCTTGACGCCGGGACCGGAGAGGTACTCCGCGCCTCCGGTCGAGACCTGGATGATGCCGTCGGAGCCCGCGTCCGCGAACCCCTGCAGAGCGGCGTTCAGGGTCTGCGACGACGAGACGTTGATCGCCGGGAACGCGAAGGCGTTCTTCTTCGCGGTGTCGAGCATCTCGGCGTAGCGCTCGGGAGTGGCGATGGGCATGGTGGCTCCTCAGAGAACGAGTGACGGCAGGGCCAACCCTAGTCTCTGCTGCCGGGCTGCACGACGGGCCCGCTCCTAGGCTCGGAACATGACCGGCGACCCGCTCCACTCCAGCCACCGCAGCAGTCTCCTCGACGTGGCACCGGCCCGGGCGTGGGCGGCGGTGGTCGCGGCCGGCGGCCGGCCCCGGTGGTACGTCGATGCGGCACCGTGGCGGGTCCGGGGCGGGATCGACCGGCTCGTCGGTGGCGCCGGACGTCGCTGGCCGGTGCCAGGGCAGGCGCGCCTCAGCCCCGGGGACACCGCCGGCTTCTGGCGGGTGCTCAAGGTCGACGACGCCCGTGGTGTCCTGCTCCTCGAGGCGGCGGTCCGCTCACCGGGGACCGTCACGCTGCGCACCTCGGTGCAGGCGGTGAGCAACCACAAGTGCCGGGTCGAGCAGGTCGTGACCTTCACCCCGCGAGGCGCACTCGGTCGCCTCTACCTGCTCGCCGACCTGCCGGCCCGGGCAGCGGTGATCGCCCTGTGCCACCGCACCCTGATCGCCGAGATCACCGCTGGCCGAACGTGATCTTCCCCTCTCCGGACGTCTGGGGGCGTGACCCTTCGGCGACTCGTGCGTTTTCGGGGAAGGACCAGACACCCCTGGTCCCGAGTCCCTGCCCCAGGAGTTCTTGACGATGAACCCCCGCTCACTGCGTCCTCGCACCGCGCTCGGTGCGGCGCTGGTGGCGGTCGCCCTCACCGGCACCGCCCTGGCCCAGCCCACGCTCGCGGACCGACCGTCCGCTGCCTCGTTCACCGCGAAGATGGTGCTCGTCGACACCCCCACGTCGGTCGCCAAGCAGCGGTTGCAGCGCATCGGTCTCGACCTGACCGAGCACGCCGGTCACGACTACATCGAGGTCGTGCTGCACACGCCGGAGGAGGAAGCACTGCTCCGGGACGCCGGGTTCTCCTGGACCGTCAAGATCCCGGACCTGCTGCGTCGCCAGGGCGAGATCAACGCCGCCGACGAGGCGTACGCCGCCCGCGTCGCCGTCTCCCCGCTGCCGTCGGGCCGCACCAGCTACCGCCGGCTCGCCGATTACAACAGCGAGATGACGGAGCTGGCGGCGAAGAACCCCAAGCTGGTCAAGGCGTTCGACCTGCCGCGGCCCAGCCTCGACGGTCGCACCATCCAGGGCATTGAGATCGGCGCGGACGTCACCAAGCCCGCCTCGGGTCGCCCGACCTTCCTGCTGATGGGTCTGCACCACGCCCGTGAGTGGCCCTCGGGTGAGAACGCCATGGAGTTCGCGCACGACCTGGTGAAGAACTACGGCAAGAACAAGCAGATCACCCGTCTGCTCAAGAAGGGCCGCGTCGTCGTCGTTCCCGTCGTGAACCCCGACGGCTTCGAGATGTCGATCACCGACGGCTCCGTGGTCGACCTGCGCGCCTTCAACGAGCACGACCCGCTGGACGGCACCACCTCGATCCTGGCCACCCCCGGACAGGCCTACAAGCGCAAGAACTGCCGCGTCATGGACGGCCAGGACACCCCGGACGGCAGCTGCCGCCTGACCCTGGCCAGCCCCGGCGGCTTCGGCCTGGGCGTCGACCTGAACCGCAACTACGGCGGACTCTGGGGCGGCCCCGGCGTGGACGGCCCCACGCCGAACCCGGCCGAGCTCGAGCTCGGCTACGCCGGCGCCACCTACCGCGGCGCCGCTCCCTTCTCGGAGCCCGAGACCCAGAACATCCACGACCTCGTCGCCGAGCGCCAGGTCACGATGCTGATCTCGAACCACACCTTCTCGAACCTGATCCTGCGCCCGAACGGCGTCAACCCGGCCACCATCGGGCACGACGGGATCCCGGTCGGCGACGCGCCGGACGAGAAGGGCCTCAAGGTGCTGGGCGCGAAGATGGCCGAGCAGAACGGCTACCGCAACATCCACGGCTGGGAGCTCTACGACACCACCGGCACGACCGAGGACTGGTCCTACAACGCCACCGGCGGCTACGGCTACACCTTCGAGATCGGCCCCGACGAGTTCCACCCGCCATTCGAGCACGTCGTCGACGAGTACGTCGGCGCCGGCAAGTACGCCGGCAAGGGCAACCGCGCGGCGTACCTGCTCGCTCTCGAGCACGCGGTCAGCAAGAAGCCGAACGGCCTGATCAAGGGCAAGGCCCCCAAGGGCGCCGTGCTCCGGCTCAAGAAGGACTTCGACACCCCGACCTGGAGCAGCTCGTTCAAGGACGGCATCGACACGCCGATCACCGTGCTGAACCGCCGGGGCACGTTCTCCTGGCTGGTCAACCCCTCGACCCGCCCGGCCGTGCGGTCGCGGACGTACTACAAGCCGGCCTCGAAGCCGTACGCCGCGGAGACCTTCACCGGCACCGCCGCCCCGCTCGACCACAACGACCATGAGTTCAAGATCTCGGGTCGGACCGCCCCCACCTGGGAGATCGACCTCGACTGGGAGACCCCGGACGACCTCGACCTCGAGGTCTACCGCAAGGAGGCCGACGGCACGCTGACCGAGGTCGGCGGCTCGGGCAACATGCCGGGCTCGAAGGAGCACGTGACCGTGCAGAACGCCACCCCGGGCACCTACGTGCTGCGGGTGATCAACTACGCGTCGATCACGCCGTCGTACACGATGACCTCGGAGCTCTTCGACGCCAAGAAGGTGCGCACGAAGGGCAAGCGGGAGTCCTACACGCTCACCTGTGAGCGCAAGGACGGCAAGGTCCTGCAGAAGACCAAGGTCTTCATCGACCGCGGTCAGACCAAGAAGGTCAACCTGAAGGCCTGCCGCAAGAAGTGGTGACCACCCGGTGATCGCCAGGTGGGCGGCACGACCGCCCACCTGCTGACAACCGATGGCCCCCGTCCTCCGTCTTCACCTCTGAGAGGCTGAATCACGGAAAGGCGGGGGCCATGTCATTGCCGGAGCTCCACGAGGAGATCGACCGGTCGTTCGGCGACGGGCCGGCACACCGGCCGGTCAGCGAGCGCATCCAGGCGGGGCGCACGGCGCTGGTACGCCGCCGGGTGACGGCCGGGGTCGCAGCGCTGGCGGTGGTGGCAGCACTGGGCGGCACGACCTGGGCGCTTGCGCCGGGTGGGGACCCCCGCGCCGGCGAAGGGTACGTCGCCACCGACCCACCGCCGACGCCCGGCGAGAGCGAGAGCGCCGCCCCGGCCTGGGAGGACAACACCCCGCTGCGCTACCTCGACGGCGAGCTGCAGATCCGTCCCGGGGTCGTGGTGCACGACCGCATCGAGAATCCCTACGGTTACCAGCCCCCCAAGAAGTCGGATGCCCTCGACATCACCTTCGAGGGGAAGCGGCAGTGGGCAATCGTGCGACTCACCGAGAGGGGCTACGGCTACTCCTCGACGGCGCCCAGCAACGGGTGGGCGAGCTTCTCCGCCTACGTGGCCGACCAGGTCGACGGCGCGACCGGAGGTGACGACGGCTGGCCGGAGACCCTTCGACTGACCGACCAGGGCACGGTGGTCGCGAGCCCGGGAAGCGAGATCCTCCAGCGCACCGACGACCCCCGGCTCGGGGACTCCTTCGCCCCCGCCGGCACCCCGACCGGAGCGGCACTGGTGCGGGCCGCGGAGGACGACTTCGCCTACTTCGTCGTCTGGCGCGTCATCGACGGGAAGCTGGACGTGATCACCACGCCACCCGACGACGTCGTCGGCGCCACCTTCGACGAGCTGGTCAGCTACGCGCGCTCGCAGTACGACTCCGGGGAGGGCCTGCGATGATCCCGCTGTCTCGGGAACGCCACGACCTCGAGTACTCCGAGTTCGTCACGGCCCGGCAGACCCATCTGCGTCGGATCGCCTACGCCGTCTGCGGCGACTGGCACCGTGCCGACGACCTGCTGCAGACCGCCCTGACCAAGCTCTACGTCGCCTGGCCGCGACTGCACCGGGACGGTCGCGAGGAGGCCTACACGCGTCAGATCATCGTGCGGGCGAACATCGACGAGTCCCGTCGTCCTTGGCGCCGCGAGCGGTCCGGGCTGGAGGCAGAGGACCGGGCCGCCCGCGAGCCGTTGCCCTACGAGGAGAGGTCGGCCCTCTTCGACGCCCTCCAGCAGCTCCCACCGATGCAGCGGCGCACGGTCCTGCTCCGGCACTGGCTCGGACTCTCGGTCGAGGAGACCGCGCACGAGCTGCGGATCTCGACGGGCACGGTGAAGAGCCACAGCTCACGAGGGCTCGCGAAGCTCCAGTCCCTGCTGGCCGATCAGCCGCGCCAGACGCCGTCGGCGGTCGCGTCGCCGGACAGGTCGGCGTACTGACGGATCCACGCGTGCATGGTGATCGCGGCGGCAGCCGAGGCGTTGATCGACCGGGTCGAGCCGAACTGGGCGATCGAGAACGTGCCGTCGCAGACCGAGCGAGCGGTCTCGGAGAGACCGGGCCCCTCCTGGCCGAAGAGGAAGCAGACCTTCCGGGGCATCGCCATCGTCTCGAGGTGGGCCGAGCCGGGCAGGTTGTCGATGCCGAGCAGCTGGACGCCGGCCTCGTGCAGGTACGCCGCGAGGTCGGCGGCGCTCTCGTGGTGCCGCACGTGCTGGTAGCGGTCGGTCACCATCGCGCCACGGCGGTTCCAGCGGCGGTTGCCGACGATGTGCACCTCGGCGGCCAGGAAGGCGTTGGCCGAGCGCACGATCGTGCCGATGTTGAAGTCGTGCTGCCAGTTCTCGATCGCCACGTGGAAGTCGTGGCGCCGGGTGTCGAGGTCGGCGACGATCGCCTCCATCGACCAGTAGCGGTAGCGGTCCACCACGTTGCGTCGGTCGCCCTCGGCGAGCAGGGTGGCGTCGTACTGCTCCCCCTCGGGCCACGGGCCCGACCAGGGACCGACCCCGACCTCCGCCGGCCCGTGCGGCATCGGGTCGTACGGCGCGCGCCGCTCGCCCTGGGGCTCGCCGGCAGACGCCTCGGGGGGCGGCGGAGTGGTCGACGGGTGCACGGGCCGAACGTTAGTCGCAGCCTCCCGCTAGGCTCACGCCCGTGCTGGGTATCGAACCATTCCTGTTCGGTATCGACTGGCTGCAACTCGAGTGGTGGCTCGGACACCTCGGGGAGACCCTGTTCTGGATCGCACTCGTGGTCATCTTCGTCGAGTGCGGCCTGCTCTTCCCGTTCCTGCCGGGCGACACCCTGCTGTTCAGCCTCGGCCTCTTCATCGCCACCGGTCAGATCGACCTCTTCCCCGGGGGCGTGGTCGCCGAGCTGCTGATCGCCATGACGCTGCTGATCGCGGCCGCCTTCGGCGGCAACGTGGTCGGGTACGAGATCGGGCGGCGCGTCGGCCCGCCCCTCTACCGCCGCAACGGCCGCTTCCTGAAGCGCCGGCACTTCGACCAGACCCATGAGTTCTTCGAGCGGCACGGCTCCACCGCGCTGGTCCTGGGCCGGTTCGTGGCGTTCGTCCGCACCTTCATCACCGTCGTGGCCGGCGCCACCGGGATGCGGCGCCACACGTTCTGGCTGTGGAGCTTCATCGGCGCCGTGCTCTGGGTGGTGGGCATCACTCTGCTCGGTTACTTCCTCGGCGGCATCCCCTGGCTCGGCGACAACCTCGACTTCGCACTCCTGCTGATCCTGGCCGTGTTCGCGATCCCGCTCATCCTCGAGTGGCGTCGTGAGTCCGGCGAGACTCCACAGCGATGAGCACCGCCACCACGACCGCGCCGAGCAGTGCCAGGAGCAGCGGCACGGCGACCGGGTCGTAGGGCGCCAGCAGCGCTCCGGGGCCGTGCGCCTCGCCGTCCGCCGCGGTCTTCGGCACGGACTGCCACGGCCACAGCGCCCGCAGCGAGCCCAGCATCAACGCGATCATCACCAGCAGGGTGATGCGACGGCGGTGGGTCAGCAGGTAGTTGAGCACCTGCACGAACGACGCCAGCCCGACGAAGGCCCCCAGCGCGAAGACCGCCACATAGCCCAGGTCGCGGTCGTGGATCGCGTCGAGGGTGACGGTGTAGAGCCCGATGGTGAGCAGGAAGAACGACCCGGAGATGCCCGGGACCACCAGCGCGCAGATCGCGATGGCCGCAGCAGCGAAGACCAGGAGCGGTGCCGGGTCGGCCTCGGCGCCACTGCCGGCCAGACCCACCAACCAGAACGTCGCGGCCGCAACGACGGCGACCAGGGCGAGCTCGACCAGCAGGGGGCGGTGACCGAGCGGCAGCATCCGCACCGGCACCACGACCGAGACCGCCACCAGCCCGAAGAACAGCCCACGGGCCGCCTCCGGGTGGTCGGTCACGAAGCTCGACATCAGGCCCGCGATGCTCAGGATGGCGGCGGCCATGCCGAGGAGGATCGGGACGATCAGGAACCAGTCGGTACGACGCAGCTCGGCGCCGGCCGAGGCGAACCGATCGGGGCCGGTGACCAGCCGACGGAGCGCGGAGACGACGTGGTGGGCGGAGTCGATCAGCTGGTCGTAGACCCCGGTGACCAGGGCCACCGTGCCACCCGAGACACCCGGCACCAGCTCGGCGGTGCCGATCAGGAAGCCACGTCCGACGTCGAGCGGCAGCTGCCCCCGGGAGCGCCGGGTGGCCAGGACGCTCGAGCCGACCTCGGGCCCGACCTCAGCCACGGACGGCGTCCAGCTCGGTCTTGGTGAGCACCGGGCGCACCTCGAGGCCGACGTCGGCCAAGGGGTTCTCGCCGGCCGGGCTGCGGTCGATCGCGCAGACGACGACCTCGACGATCGCCCCGGCCGCACGCAGCGCCCTGGTGGCGTCGCGGACGGCACCACCGGTGGTGATCACGTCCTCGACCAGGGTCACCCGGCGGCCGGCCACGTCGGGGCCCTCGGCCAGCTTGCAGGTGCCGTACTCCTTGGCCTGCTTGCGCACGAACAGCGCCGGCCGTCCGGTCAGGCTGCTCACCATCGTGGCGATCGGGACGCCACCGAGCTCGAGTCCGCCGAGCAGCTCGGTGTCCTCGGGCAGCAGGTCGACCATCTGCCGCGCCACCCGGGCCAGCAGCTCCGGCCGGGCCTCGAAGAGGTACTTGTCGAAGTACTCGCTCGCCACCTGTCCGGAGCGGAGCGTGAACTCCCCGGTCAGGCGACAGCAGGCATCGATGTCGCGGGCGAGGTCCGGGTCAGCAGGTTGGGTCGTGGCGGTCACAGGCGCAATCCAACCACTCGCCCGGCGTCGTAGGGTCACAACCATGCTTGCCCACCGCCTGCACGGCATCCCGCCCACGATCTTCTCCGAGATGTCCGCGCTGGCGATGCGCACCGGTGCGATCAATCTGGGGCAGGGGTTCCCGGACGTGGACGGCCCGCCGTCGGTGATCGCCCGGGCGGTGAAGGCCCTGCGGTCCGGCCACAACCAGTACGCCCCGGGGATCGGCGTACCGGCGCTGCGGCAGGCGATCGCCCGACACCAGCAGCGCCACTACGGCCTCGACCTGGACCCGGACTCCGAGGTCGTCGTCACCACCGGCGCCACCGAGGGGATCGCCGCCGCCCTGCTGGGTCTGGTCGACCCGGGCGACGAGGTCGTCGTGCTCGAGCCGTACTACGACTCCTACGTCGCGATGATCCAGATGGCCGGCGGCGTACGACGCCCGATCACCCTGCGCGCGCCGGAGTTCCGGCTCGACGTCGACGCCCTGCGTGCCGCCGTCACCGCACGGACCAGGCTGATGCTGGTCAACACGCCGCACAACCCGACCGGCACCGTACTGACCCGCGCCGAACTGCAGGCGATCGCGGACGTCGCGATCGAGCACGACCTGGTCGTGATCACCGACGAGGTCTACGAGCACCTGGTCTACGACGAGCACGCGCACGTGCCGCTGGCGACCCTGCCCGGGATGTTCGAGCGGACCCTGACGCTCTCCAGCGCGGGCAAGTCGTACTCGTTCACCGGCTGGAAGGTCGGGTGGGCCACGGGTCCGGCCGAGCTCGTGGGCGCCGTACTCGCGGCCAAGCAGTGGCTCACCTTCACCTCCGGCTCACCGTTGCAGCCCGCGATCGCCCACGCCCTGGACGCCGAGGCCGAGTTCCCCCGACGCCTGGCCGCGGAGCTGGCCGGCCGACGCGACCTGCTGTGCACGGGCCTGCGCGAGGTCGGCATGGAGGTCCGCGAGCCCGAAGGCACCTACTTCGCCACGGCCGACATCAGCGCTCTGGGCTGGCCGGACGGGATGGCCTTCTGCCTGGCCCTGCCGGCACGCGCCGGCGTGGTCGCGATCCCCAGCCAGGCCTTCCACGACGACGTCGAGGCCGGTCGACACCTGGTGCGGTTCGCGTTCTGCAAGGAGCCGGCGCTGATCGAGCAGGGTCTGGCACGCCTCGCGTCCGGCGACCTGACGGCCTGAGCGGCCGAGCAGGGGCGAGCCGGTCGGTCAGCCCCGCGGGCCCCGGCCCCGGACGAACCAGTCGCGCACCTCGGGACGCACCAACTGGGTGAGCGCGGTGATGGCGGCGGCCAGCGGCAGCACCATGAAGAACTGCTGGCCGAGCGTCGCCATCAGGCAGAGCACGGCGGTCGTCGTCGCGGAGACCACGAGGCCGACGCGCGCCCAGGCCACCCCGCGCAGGGCGAGCACGA
Source organism: Nocardioides sp. (assembly GCF_041600255.1). Lineage (GTDB taxonomy): Bacteria > Actinomycetota > Actinomycetes > Propionibacteriales > Nocardioidaceae > Nocardioides. The sequence goes on from NZ_JBFIKK010000008.1 coordinate 20,718, forward strand.
CCAGGACGATCGCGCCGAGCGCCCAGACGATCAGCACCCCCGAGACCGCACGCATGGTCGCGACGAGCTCGGCCTGGGAGATCTTCTCCGCCGAGAGCTCGGGGTTCTTGCGGATCTCCTCGAACATCGCCTCGGGGCTGGTCGCCATCACCACGAGGATCGCGACGCTGAGCAGCAGGATCAGGCTGGCGCCCACGAGCGTGAGCACGCAGGCGCTGATCAGGGCACCGGGCCGGGGCGGGCGATCCTCCAGGTGACGGCCGGGGCCGTCGAGCAGGGTGCCGACGCTGGGCGCGGCGCCGTACGGCTCGTGCGCGGGCGGAGGTTCGGTGCGGTCGGCGGTCGGCGGGTGCGAAGTGTCCGAGCGGGACGGGTCCGAGCGGGGACCGCCGGTCGACGACCACGGTCCGGCCGCCGGCCGACTCGCCGAGGAGGCGGACGCGGGCACCCCGTCGAACCAGTCGCGCGCCGGCTGGAACCAGAGCATCACCGCGGCGGCGGCGACGATCGAGGACATGAAGCCGCCCGCGACCAGCCCGGTCAGGAAGAGCGGCAGGACCAGGAACGCCAACGCCAAGCGGGCGCTCCGGTTGCGCTTGAGCACGTGGAAGCCGAGGACGCCGGCGGCGGCAGCGCACGCGGCCGCCACCATCGAGACGATCCGGATCACGTCCAGCATCTGCTCCAGCCCGACCCCGAGCCCGTCGCCCGGAGGCTCCGAGAGGAAGCGCTGCACCGAGCGCTGGGTCTCGAGCGAGTGCAGGCCGGCGATGCGTTCGAAGACGGTGGCGACCACGAAGACCGACCCGCCCATGATCAGCCAAGCGGCGAGCGTCACTTGACGTGGCCGGGGCAGCGAGGAGGTCTCCATGCCCCCTATTCCACCAAACGCCCGGTCATCCGGAAGCAAGGGTCAGCCCGTGGCCCTCCTCGGCCAGGTCCACACGCACGCTGGCACCGTCCACGACCTGCCCCCCGATGAGCAGCTTGGCGAGCGGATCGCCGATGGCGGTCTGGATCAGCCGACGCAACGGCCGGGCACCGTAGGCCGGGTCGTAGCCGGTGTCGGCCAACCAGGTGCGGGCGGCCTCGGTGACGTCGATCGTGATCCGCCGCACCGCCAGCCGTTTCTCCAGCAGCTCGAGCTGCAGCCCCACGATCCGGGCGAGCTCCTCGCGGGTGAGCGCGTCGAAGAGGACGATCTCGTCGAGGCGGTTGAGGAACTCGGGCTTGAAGGAGCTGCGCACCACGCCCATCACCGAGTCCCGCCGGATCTCCGGATCGAGCGTCGGGTCCACGAGGTACGCCGAACCCAGGTTGCTGGTCAGGACGAGCAGGGTGTTGCGGAAGTCCACCGTGCGGCCCTGCCCGTCGGTGAGCCGGCCGTCGTCGAGCACCTGCAGCAGGATGTCGAAGACCTCCGGGTGGGCCTTCTCCACCTCGTCGAGCAGGACGACCGAGTAGGGACGCCGGCGCACCGCCTCGGTGAGCTGGCCGCCCTCGTCGTACCCCACGTAGCCGGGGGGCGCCCCGACCAGCCGGGAGACCGAGTGCTTCTCGGAGTACTCGCTCATGTCGATGCGGACCATCGCCCGCTCGTCGTCGAAGAGGAAGTCCGCCAGGGCCCGCGCCAGCTCGGTCTTCCCGGTGCCGGTGGGGCCGAGGAAGAGGAACGACCCGGTGGGCCGGTTCGGGTCGCTGATCCCGGCCCGCGAGCGGCGTACGGCGTCGCTGACGGCGTTCACGGCGGCCTTCTGGCCGATCAGCCGCTCCCCGATGACCTCCTCCATCCGGAGCAGCTTGGCGGTCTCCCCCTCGAGCATCCGGCCGGTGGGGATCCCGGTCCACGCCTCGACGACGTCCGCGATCTGCTCGGGGCCGACCTCCTCGCCGACCAGCGGCTCGATGTCGGACTTCTCGACCTCCTGGGCGTCCTCGATCTGCCGCTCGAGCTGGGGGATCCGGCCGTAGAGGATCTCGCTGGCCTGGCCGAGGTCGCCCTCGCGCTGGAGCCGTTCGGCCTCGATCCGGAGCTGGTCGAGCTGTCGGCGCAGCTCCCCCTCGCCCTCCAGGCTCGACTTCTCCCGCTCCCAGCGGGCCTCGAGGCCGCGCAGCTCCTCCTCACGGTCGGCGAGCTCGGCGCGCAGCACCGAGAGCCGCTCGACGGAGGCGTCGTCGGACTCCTTGGCGAGTGCGAACTCCTCCATCTTGAGCCGGTCCACCAGGCGCCGGAGCTGGTCGATCTCCTCGGGTGAGGACTCGATCTCCATCCGCAGCCGCGAGGACGCCTCGTCGATCAGGTCGATCGCCTTGTCCGGGAGCTGGCGCCCGGGGATGTAGCGGTCCGAGAGAGTCGCGGCCGCCACCAGGGCGGCATCGGTGATCCGCACCCCGTGGTGCGCCTCGTACTTCTCCTGGATGCCGCGCAGGATCTGGATGGTGTCCTCGACACTCGGCTCGCCCACGAAGATCTGCTGGAACCGTCGCTCCAGGGCCGGGTCCTTCTCGATGTTCTCGCGGTACTCGTCGAGCGTGGTGGCGCCGATCATGTGCAGCTCGCCGCGGGCCAGCATCGGCTTGAGCATGTTGCCCGCGTCCATCGAGGAGTCGCCGCCGGCCCCGGCACCGACGACCGTGTGCAGCTCGTCGATGAACGTGATGATCTGGCCGCCGGCCTCCTTGATCTCCTCGAGCACCGCCTTGAGCCGTTCCTCGAACTCGCCGCGGTACTTGGCTCCCGCGACCATGGCGGCCAGGTCGAGGCTGAGCACCCGGCGGCCCTTCAGCGAGTCCGGCACGTCCCCGGCCACGACCCGTTGCGCCAACCCCTCGACGACGGCCGTCTTGCCCACCCCGGGCTCCCCGATCAGGACCGGGTTGTTCTTGGTCCGCCGCGACAGCACCTGGACGACCCGCCGGATCTCGGCGTCCCGGCCGATCACCGGGTCGAGGCGACCGTCCTCGGCGGCCTTGGTCAGGTCGACGGAGTACTTGTCCAGCGCTTCGTACGTCGACTCGGCCTCCTGGCTGGTGACCCGTCGGTTGCCACGGACGGCGGTCAGGCCTTCGCGCAGCCCCTTCTCGGTGAGCCCGGCGTCGGTCAGCACCTTCTTCGCCGGGCTCTCGGTGCCGGCGATCGCGATCAGCAGGTGCTCGGTGGCGACGTAGTCGTCCTTCATGCCGGTGGCGAGGTCGAGCGCGCCGGCGAGCACCCGGGTGAGCGCCGGCGAGGCGCCCGGCTGCTGCACCGTGGCACCACTGGCCCGGGGCAGCGCGTTGAGCACCGCTTCGGCCGCGCTGGTGAGCTGGTCCACGTCGGCCCCCGACTTGGTGACCAGGGTGCGCGCGGTGCCCTCCTGCTGGCGCAGCAGCGCGACGAGCAGGTGGATGGGTTCGGTGGCGGTGTTGCCGCCCGTGGTGGCCGCGAGCTGGGCGGCCTCGATGACCTCGCGACTGCGGGTCGTGAACTTGTCGGCGCCGAACTGGCTCATGTGTCGTCTCCCGTGACATGGCTGCGCTGGGTCGATGATGCCCCGTGGCACGTGGCGGCACTCCACCCGCACCAGGGCCACTGTGGCACGCCGACGCCGCCGCGGCCGCGTGTCGCATGCCCGAAAAGAGCACCGCGGGCCCCGGACCACGCCTAACCTGCAGGAGGAGCCGGCCGCCGGATCCGGTGACTGCAGAAGGGAATCGAGTGCTCGCGCTGCAGACGATCGACCTGACCAGCATGCTCGGCCACGGCATCCACTACGCCATCGTGACGGTGGGCCTGCTCGGCCTGCTGGCCCTGCTGGCACCGCAACTGTCGACCGGGCGGCGAGAGCCGCAGGTGGTGGGACCGCAGGACGAGCACGCCCGCCGAGTCGCCGAGTTGCGCAGCACCCTGAGCCGCGGGTCGCTACGGACGGTACCGCCGGGCGCGCCCCCGGCGCCGGGGCGCACGACCGTGCCGGCGGACTCCCGATCGCAGGCCGCCCCACCGCAGGGCAGCACCCGCTCGCTCGTCCTGCCGATCGCCGTGGTCAGCAGCGCGGCCGCCGCCGGGGTGCATGCCGCCGTCGGTCCGGCACACGTCGAGGAGGGCCTCCTGCTCGGCGCCTTCTTCGCCGTCGCTGCCCTGGCCCAACTCGCCTGGGCGGCCCGCGCGCTCGTGGCCCCGTCGCGTCGTCTGCTCACCGTCGGCGTGCTCGGCAACGGGGCGATCGTGGCCCTGTGGACCGTCACGCGCACCGTCGGGCTCCCGCTGGGCATCCTGCCCGAGGCGGAAGCAGCAGGCCCCTGGGACCTGGCGGCCGTCGGCTGGGAGCTGGTCGCGGCCGGGGCATGCCTGGTGCTGCTGAGTCGCGCCGGCCCTCCCCGACCGCGTCGGGAGATCGGAGCCTGGCACCCGGCGGCCCGAATCTGGCTGGGCGCCAGTCTTGCCGTGATCCTGGCCCTGCCCTTCCTGGGGGTGGGTGAGGGATGAGCATCGACGCCTGGGTCGTCGGCATGGTCGGCAACGCCATCATCTCGGTGGCGTACTTCCTCATCGTGCTCGCGATCGCCCTGCCCCTGGCCCGCAGCAACCAGCTGCGCAGCAACCCACTGGGGGCGGCCACCGCGGCGATCTTCCTGACCTGCGCGGTCCACCACGGGGCGCACTCGGTGCACCTGCTGCTGCCGACGTTCGGCCTCGACAACGAGCAGGGCATGGCGATGCGCCTGGCCTGGGGATGGCCGCTGGCGATCTGGGACGTGCTGGGCGCCTTCGTGGGCGTCTACTACTGGAGCCTGCGCCGCAACTACGGCTACATCGTCCAGGGCGCGCAGCTCTTCACCGACCTGCGCCAGCGGGAGCAGCAGGCGCTGGAGCTGAACGACGCCGTACTGCAGGGGCTGGTGGTGGCCAAGATGGCGCTGGACCTCGACGACCTGCCCAAGGCGCGGGCCGCTCTCTCGGACTCCATTGCGGCGGGCAGCGAGATCATCACGAACCTGTTGGGCAGCGATCGCTCCGAGACCGTGCTGCTGCGCAGCGACGCCGCTGACGTCAAACGGCCGCGTCGGAGCCCGGATCGTCGCGACCCGTCCGCTGGGGAGTGAGCGTGGCCGCCACCAACGGACAGCTGCGCGCGATCGTCATCGACGACACCGCGGACCTGCGCGACCTGCTGAAGATCGCCCTGACCCGCAAGGGTTTCGTGGTCGCCGGCGAGGCGGCCGACGGGAGAGCCGGGATCGATCTCGTTCGCAAGGTCGACTGCGACCTGATCATGCTCGACCTCGCCATGCCGGTCATGGACGGACTGGAGGCGCTCCCCTGGATCCGTCGGATCCGGCCGCACGCCTGGATCGTCGTCCTCTCCGGCTTCGGCGCCCAGGTGATGTCCACCCGTGCGCTCCGCTCCGGCGCCGACGGCTACATCCAGAAGGGCGCCTCGACCGGCCAGATCCTCACCTACCTCGAGCAGCTCACCTCCGGCCATGAACCGCCACGGTCGATCGGGCTGGCGGACATCGTCCACCACGAGGACAGCGAGGCCGAGATGCGCGCGCACGCGGCCGCCGTGCACGCCGCGCCGTTCGGAGTGGTCGAGCTCGACGGAGCCGAGCAGCCGCGGGTGCGGGGCGCGAACCTGGCCGCGCAACGGCTGCTGCGGAGCCAGCTCACCCCCGGAACCCCGCTGGCGAGCGTCTCGATCGACCTGGCCGAGGCCCTGGACAACCAGCGTTTCGTGAACGATCCCAGCTTTCAGCTACGCCTCGGCGACACCGACCTGAGCGTCTCCCTGCGACGATCGGCCGACACGACCCACCTCTACCTCGTCCCGGGTGGCGACGACCCGGGTCTGCTTCGTCGGGCCATCGCCTCCACCGCCCACGAGCTGCGCGGCCCGGTCTCGGTGATCATCGGGGTCGCCGAGACGGTGGCGCTGACCGCGAACGACCCCCACTCCGAGCAACGCCTGCGGCTGCTGGAGTCGGTGGCCCGCCAGGCGCGGATGCTCGACAACCTGACCGCGGACCTGCTCACCGCGGCCCAGATCACCGGCAGCACGCTCCGGGTCACGATCGAGGAGATCGACCCCCTCGAGGTGATCACGACGCTCGTCGCGAACCGCCACGACGCACACGTGGTCTGCGCGGACTCGTTCACCGTGCACGCCGACTCGCTACGACTGGAGCAGATGGTGGAGAACCTGCTCACCAATGCCGAGAAGTACGGCCGGCCGCCCTACCAGGTCACCATCGACGGGGACGCCGACCAGGTCCGGATCGCGGTACGGGACCACGGGGACGGGGTGCCCGAGGACTTCCGGGAGCGGCTGTTCGACGAGTTCACCCGGGCTCCGCGGATCCGGGCCCCGGGCACCGGGATGGGGCTGTTCATCGTGCGAGCGCTGGCGGAGGCCCAGCACGGAACGGTGGACTACGCGCCGGTGGAGTCGGGTGGCTCGGTCTTCACGATCACCCTGCCGCGGGCGTGAGGCCGATCCGTCACCCGGCGGGGTGGGGCCTGCGCACGATGACCTCGAAGACGTGCCAGTGCTTCGCCCCGCCGAAGGCCTCGCCGTCCTCGTCCAGCTCGCGGACCTCGAGCACCTCGAGGCCGCGCAGCAGCGCGGGGAGAGCGGAGCCGTCCACGAACGTCTTGGAGGCGTCGGGCGCCCAGCTGTCCCGCTCCCCGAGCAGGTGCATCGCCAGCACCCCGCCCGGACGCAGCGCGGCCCGCAGGCGCCGCCACACGTCCGAGAACTCGGCCCCGGGTCCGAACGGCAGGCTCAACCCGGCGTAGACGAGGTCGGCGGCGGGGAACTCGAAGTCGGCGAACGAACTCTGCACGACCTCGACGTGCGACATCGCCCGGCACCGACCCCGGGTCAGCTCGACCGCCTCGGGGGTGACGTCCATGGCGGTCACCGGCCAGCCGGTGCGTGCGAGCGCCTCGGTCTCGGTGCCGTCGCCGCAGCCGAGGTCCAGCGCGAGCATCCCCGGGCCGGGCGTCGGGGCTCGGTCGAGGAGCCGCTTCAGCAAGGCTCTGGCCGGGCGACCGGAGATCGCCTCGTAGTACGCCGGCCAGCTCGTCTCCCGGGCTCGCACCTGCGGGAAGGGCAGGTCGATCACTGCCCCCGCCGCCAGACCACCAGGGACTGGGTGGGCGGCCGTTGACGCAGCACCGGCAGTCGGTTCGGCGGACTGCCCAGCGGGGAGGTGCCCCGTCGAGCCGCCAACGCCTGGCGCAGGGCCTCGCGGGTGCGCTCCAGCTCCTCGTGCAGCTCGTCGTTGCGGGCCGCCAGGGCCGCGGCACGGTTCTCGAGGTCGAGGATCCGTCGTACGCCCTCGATGCCGATGCCGACCGAGGTCAGGTCGGCGATCTGGCGCAGCCTCTCGATGTCGCGGTGGGAGTAGCGCCGGCCCCCACCGCCGGTCCGGCCCGGGGTCACGAAACCGAGCCGCTCATAGGTGCGCAGGGTCTGCGGGTGCAGGCCGGTCAGCTCGGCCGCCACGCTGATCACGTAGACGGCCGCGTCCGGGCCGGGGGCCACGAACTGCTGGCCGGTCATCCCGCCGACTCCTCGAAGAGGTTGCCGCGCAGGGGCTTGCCGGCCATGGCCTCGCGATAGGCCTGGACGGCGGAGCGAGCCGCCTCGTTGAGGACCGCCGGCACGTGGACCTCGACGGTGGCGAGCAGGTCGCCGGTGGTGCCGTCGGCCCGCTTGGCGCCCTTGCCGCGGACCCGGAAGGTCCGACCGTTGGGGGTGCCCGGCGGGATCTTCAACGTCACCGGGGCACCGCCCAGGGTGGGGATCTTGATCTCCGCACCCAGGGCCGCCTCGTCGAAGGAGACCGGCACCTCGAGCGTCAGGTTGTCGCCCTTGCGGGTGAAGATCCGGTGCGGCGAGACCTTGACGACCACGAACAGGTCGCCGGCGGGCCCGCCGTGCTCGCCCGCGGCACCCTTGCCGCGCACGCGGATCCGCTGGCCGTCCTTGACCCCGGCGGGGATGCGCGCCTGGATCGTGCGCGCCGACATGCCCCGGCCGTTGCCGTGACAGGCCGGGCAGGGCTGGTCGTAGACGAGCTGGCGACCGCCGCAGGCGGGGCAGGTCTCGTTCATCGAGAAGGCGCCGCCCACCGAGGCCACCACGAAGCCCGCACCGTCGCACTCACGGCACACGTGCGGCTTCGTGCCCGGCTTGCCGCCGGTGCCCGAGCACTGCGGGCACGGCGCGTCGGAGGTCAGCCGCAGGGAGATCGTGACGCCCTCCAGGGCGTCGGTGAAGCTGATCGTCGCGGTCGTCTCGACGTCGGCGCCCTTGCGCGGGCGGCCTCCGTCGGAACGGCCCGTGCCGAAGATGTCCCCGAACATGTCGCCGAAGCCGCCGCCCGCGTTCCGGTCCCGGAGCAGGTCGTTCAGGTCGAACCCGCCCATCCCGGCCGACGTCCGCTGACCGCCGCCGAAGCCGCCCCGGGCACCGGAGCCGTAGAGCGCGCGGATCTCGTCGTACTTGACCCGCTTCTCCGGGTCCCCGATGACGTCGTACGCCTCGGCCACGGCCTTGAACTTCTCGTGCTTGGCGTCGTCGCCGGGGTTGGAGTCGGGGTGGTTGGCGCGCGCAAGCTTGCGGTAGGCCTTCTTGATCGCGTCCGCCGAGGCGTCCTTCTTGACGCCCAGCTGGGCGTAGAAGTCCTTGGTGGCCCAGTCGGCCCGCATGCCTTCGGTCGCACTCATGCGCGCCCCTCCCGTCGTTCCACTACTGCTCGCTGGCCCCGCCCGGCTCGACGGTATCGGTCGAGGGGTCGTCCCCGACGGAAGCCGTCTCACCCGAGGGAGCGTCGGCGGGGTCCACCACCAGCACCTGGGCAGCCCGCACGACGCGCTCCCCGATCCGGTACCCCGCCTTGGCGATCACCTTGCAGGTCGTGACCTCCACGTCCGGGTCCTCGCCGATGTGCGAGAGCGCCTCGTGCACGGTCGGGTCGAACGCGTCGCCGGGGGCTCCGAACTTGGTGAGGCCCACGCTGCTGACGACCCGCTCGAGCTGGTCGGCCACGGCCTTGAACCCGTCCTCGAGGGGAGCGTGCTCACGGGCGCGGTCGATCGTGTCGAGAACCTCGGTGATCGGCGCCAGCGCCGAGTACGTCGCGTTCTCCCGGATCAGGTCGCGGTCCCGGTCGACCCGGCGCTTGTAGTTGAGGAACTCGGCCTGCAGTCGCTGCAGGTCGAGGGTGCGCTCGGCGAGCTCCATCCTGAGCACCTCCACCTCGTCCCGGGCCGCGTGCAGCGGGTCGGCCTCGACGACCGACTCCCCGTGCGGCGCCTCGACCTCGGTCTCGTTGGCCATCTCCGCGGCCGCGTCCCCGAACCCGTCGGTGGGCGCGTCCGGCGAGGGAGCCGCAGTCTCCTGCGGCTCCCCCTCGGGCGTCGGTGACGTGTCCGTCACTTGGCGTCGTCCCCGGCAGGCGCGTCCTCGGCCGGCTCGTCGACGATCTCGGCGTCGACGACGTCCTCGTCGGCCTCGCCGGTCGCCTCGGTGTTGCCCCCCGCAGCGGCCTGCTCGGCCTCGGCGGCGGCGTACATCGCGGCGCCCATCTTCTGGCTGGACTCACCGAGCTTGGTGACCCCGGTCTGGATCTCCTCGGCCGTGGCCTCGGCGTTCTCCAGGGTCGCCTTCAGGGCGTCGAGGTCGGCGCGGACCTCGGTCTTGATGTCGTCCGGGACCTTCTCGTCGTTCTCCTCGAGGAACTTCTCCGTCGAGTAGACCAGCGAGTCGGCCTGGTTGCGGGTCTCGATCGCCTCGCGACGCCGGGCATCCTCCTCGGCGTACTGCTCGGCATCCTTGACCATCCGGTCGATCTCCTCCTTGGACAGCGCGGAGCCGCCCGAGATCGTCATCGACTGCTCGCGGCCGGACGCCTGGTCCTTGGCGGAGACGTGCACGATGCCGTTGGCGTCGATGTCGAAGGTGACCTCGATCTTCGGGACCCCGCGCGGCGCCGGCGGCAGGCCGGTCAGCTCGAAGTTGCCCAGGCCCTGGTTCTGCGACCACATCGGGCGCTCACCCTGGGCGACCTTGATCTCCACCGACGGCTGGTTGTCGTCGGCGGTGGTGAAGATCTCCGAACGCTTGGTCGGGATCGTCGTGTTCCGCTCGATCAGCGTGGTCATCACGCCGCCCTTGGTCTCGATGCCGAGGCTGAGCGGGGTGACGTCGAGGAGCAGCACGTCCTTGACCTCGCCCTTGAGGACACCGGCCTGGAGAGCGGCGCCCACGGCCACGACCTCGTCGGGGTTGACGCCCTTGTTGGGCTCCTTGCCGCCGAGCAGGCCCTTGACCAGCTCGGTGACGGCGGGCATCCGGGTGGAGCCACCGACGAGCACGACGTGGTCGATCTTGTCGACGGCGACGCCGCCGTCCTTGAGCACCTGCTGGAACGGCGCCTTGGTGCGGTCGAGCAGGTCGGAGGTGAGCTTCTGGAACTCGCTGCGGGTGAACTTCTCCTCGAAGTGCAGCGGGCCGGACTCGCCGTGGGTGATGTACGGCAGGTGGATCGTGGTCTCGCTCGAGGAGGAGAGCTCGATCTTCGCCTTCTCGGCGGCCTCCTGGAGGCGCTGCTTGGCGATCTTGTCGGCCGCGAGGTCGACGCCGTTGTTGTCCTTGAACTTCTTCACCATCCACTCGACGACGCGGGCGTCCCAGTCGTCACCACCGAGGTGGTTGTCGCCGGAGGTCGCCTTGACCTCGACGACGCCCTCGCCGATCTCGAGCAGGGAGACGTCGAACGTGCCGCCACCGAGGTCGAAGACCAGGATCGTCTGGTCGTCGCCCTTGTCGAGGCCGTAGGCCAGCGCGGCTGCCGTGGGCTCGTTGACGATGCGGCTGACGTTGAGGACCGCGATCTCGCCGGCCTCCTTGGTCGCCTGGCGCTGCGCGTCGGAGAAGTACGCCGGGACGGTGATCACCGCGTCGGTGACGGGCTCACCGAGGTAGGCCTCGGCGTCACGCTTCAGCTTCTGCAGCACGAAGGCGCTGATCTGCTGGGGCGTGAACTCCTTGTCGTCGATCGTCGTCTTCCAGTCGGTGCCCATGTGGCGCTTGACGGAGCGGATCGTCCGGTCGATGTTGGTGACGGCCTGGCGCTTGGCGACCTCGCCGACGAGCACCTCGCCGGACTTGGCGAACGCGACGACCGACGGCGTGGTGCGAGCACCCTCGGCGTTTGCAATGACGGTGGGTTCTCCACCTTCGAGGACGGAGACGACGCTGTTCGTCGTCCCGAGGTCGATGCCGACCGCTCGTGCCATGGTGATGTACCTCCGGTTGTAGAAGCGTGGTGACGGCCATCCTGCGCCGTAGCAGCGATTCTGGCAGAGAAGTTGAGTCGATTCAACTCAACTCTGTTCATCCGGCACAACGAAGGGTGCGGCCGATCTGTTCCCGCCAGGAATAGTGCGCGCCGCGAGGCGTTGGGACAGCCATGACCGTTCCCCCCGTGAAGCTCAACGACCAGACGACCATCCCGCAGCTCGGCTTCGGGGTCTTCCAGGTGCCGCCCGCGGAGACCGCCGCGACCGTGAGCACCGCGCTCGAGGTCGGCTACCGCCACATCGACACCGCGCAGATGTACGGCAACGAGGCCGGCGTCGGCGAGGCGATCGCCGCGTCCGGCATCGCTCGCGACGAGCTGTACGTGACGACCAAGCTCAACAACGGCTTCCACCGGCCGGACGACGCCCGCCGGGAGATGGCGGCGTCACTGGAGCGGCTCGGCCTCGACCGGGTCGACCTGATGCTCATCCACTGGCCGCTGCCGACGCGCTACGACGGCGACTTCGTCTCGACCTGGCAGGCGCTCGTCGACTTCCGGGCAGAGGGCGGCGCCACCTCGATCGGCGTCTCCAACTTCCAGCCCGAGCACCTCGACCGGATCGTCGCCGAGACCGGTGTCATCCCGGCGGTGAACCAGATCGAGGTCCACCCGTTCTTCGGCAACCAGGCGGCCCGTGCCGCCAGCGTCGGCCACGGCATCGCGGTCGAGGCGTGGTCCCCGATCGCCCGCGGCCAGGTCAACGACGACTCCGCGATCAAGGGCATCGCCGCCAAGGTGGGCCGCACCCCGGCCCAGGTGGCGCTGCGCTGGCACCTCCAGCGCGGCGACATCGTCTTCCCCAAGTCGACGAAGGTCGAGCGGATGCGGGAGAACTTCGCCCTCTTCGACTTCGAGCTCGCCGCCGACGACATGGCCGAGATCACCGGCCTCGACCGGGGCGAGGCGGGCCGGCTCGGACCCGACCCGGACGTCTTCGACTACATCCCCGACTGAGTCAGCCCTCGCAACGCCCGTACGACGGGACCGGCCCCTCGGGGTCGGTCCCGTCGTGCGCGAGGGGCTCACGCCACCCCGGCGCGGTCAACCGTGGCTGCAGTCGCGCCACCATCGGTCCGATCGCCACGATCACCAGGACGGTCCCGGGGCCCAGGGAGGCACCCAGGAGCCACCCCACCGTCGCTCCGAGGAGCTGGACCAACGAGTAGCTCCACCGGAACGGCACCGGCGGGTCCCAGGCCAGCGCGGCCGCCTCGGCCGGACCGGCGCCGAGCTCGGTGGCCAGGTAGCCGGCCACGCCGGCGGCCAGGACGACCAGACCCAGGAGCAGTTCGAGCCACCGCCCCGCCGTGCTCTCGACGTACGGCGAGAGCCAGGCGGCGCCCGAGGCCCGGTCCAGCAGCCACAGCGTCCAGCTGACCACCGTGCCGACCACCAGGGGCTGGGCCAGCGTGCCGAGCCCGGGGGCTCGGCCGCGCAGCCAGGCCATCAGCACCAACAGGACGCCGACCACCAGGTTGGGGATCCAGAAGTCGAGACCGGAGGCCAGCGCGATCCCGCTGACCAGCATCGAGTAGCCGTCCGAGCCGAGCCGGGCGTCGAGCAGGAGGCCGACCCCGACGCCGAGCACGGCGCAGGAGACGACCAGCTGAAGACCGCGGCGCAGGCGGCGTTCAGCCATCGGCTCGGGTGAGGTCGTCGAGGCGGCGGCCGAGGAGCTCGAGCAGGGCCGCCAGCCGGGTCCGCTCGAGGTCGCTGAGCCCGGACAGCAGCCGGTGCTCGTTGGCCATGTGGGCGTCGAACGCGCGATCAATCAGCTCGAGGCCGGACGGGGTCAGCGCGACCACCCGACCGCGCGCGTCGTGCTCGCTGGGGCGGCGGGTCACCCACCCCTGCTCGACACAGCGGTCGACCCGCTTGGTGACCGCGCCCGAGGTGACCATCGTGGAGGCGGCCAGCGCGCCCGGCGCCAGCTCGTACGGCGCCCCCGAGCGACGCAGGGTCGCCAGGACGTCGAACTCCCCCGCCCCCAGGCCGAACTGCGCGTAGACGGCGGCCAGCTCGTCGGCCAGGGTCTCGGCAAGTCGGTGCAGCCGGCCGATGACGCCCTGGGGGCTGACGTCGAGATCGGGGCGCTCGCGGTGCCACTGGGCCATGATCCGGCCGACGTGATCGAGGTCATGCTCCATGGGTTGGAATATATCTTACGTGGAAACCATTATTGTCTTCCATGGAAACGAACGTGATCCGGGTGGCCCTCCTCACCGCGGTGGCCCCGATCGCCTGGGGCAGCACCTACATCGTGACGGCCCAGCTGCTGCCCCCCGACCGACCGCTCTTCGCGGCCGCCGTACGCGCCTTGCCGGCCGGACTGCTGCTGCTGGCGCTGCGTCGCCGCCGGCCGCACGGCATCTGGTGGTGGCGCGCCCTCGTCCTGGGCGCCTGCAACATCGGGCTCTTCTTCCCGCTGATCTTCCTGGCCGCCTACCACCTCCCCGGCGGGCTGGCCGCCACCCTGCAGGCCTCCTCGCCGTTCGCGGTGATGGCGCTGGCGTGGCTGGTGATCGGCGAGCGTGCCGGCCTCGGCCGGCTGGCGGCAGCCGTGGTGGGGGTCGCCGGCGTGGCCCTGCTGGTGCTGCGCTCGCCGGGCCAGGTGGATGCGGTGGGTCTGCTGGCGGCGTTCGGCTCGGTGGCGGTCTCGGCGCTGGGCTACGTGCTGGTCAAGCGCTGGCCCGCCCCGGTCGACCTGGTCACGCTGATCTCCTGGCAGCTGGTCGTCGGCGGACTGCTGCTCGCGCCGCTGGCCCTGCTGGTCGAGGGGCCGCCCCCGGCAGTGGACCTGCCGGCGCTCGCGGGGTTCCTCTGGCTCGGGGTCGTCGGCACCGCAGTGGCGTACTGGTGCTGGTTCCAGGGGTTGACCCGAATGCCTGCCGGCGCGGTCTCCCTGATCGGGCTGCTGAACCCGGTGGTCGGCACGGTGCTGGGCGTGGTGATCGCCCGCGAGACGTTCGGCGCGGCCCAGGCACTGGGCATGGGACTGGTGCTGGGAGCGGTGCTGGCGGGCCAGCCGACGGCCGCTGACGCCGTACGACGTGGCTGGGCGCGGCGACCGCGGCGCCGCCCGGCGGCGTGGGCGGAGTCGGTCGGCGTCAGCCGATCGTGACGCGGACCTCGTTGGAGGTGAGGCCGCTGTCGGTGTCGACGACGCGAAAGCGGTTCTGGCCGGGCTGGCTGGTCTGCACGTAGGTCGCGAACGTCTCGTCGCTGACCGAGACCGTCACCGGGAAGTCGCGCCACGCTCCGTCGGTGAAGCGCTGCACCTGCAGGACGGCACCCTCACCGCGCGGGTAGACGCCGGTCAGGTCGATCTGCTCCATCGCGGACACGGCCGTCTGGCTGGCCGAGAGCGAGATCCGCTTCTTGGGCCGCTTGGTCTTGGTGGGCTCCGGGGGCGCGGGGTTGCTGGTCTCGGAGGGCTGGGGCACCAGGGTGATCAGGGGTTCGGAGGGGGCTCCGGTCTTGACCGGCTTGGGCAGGTACATCGACTCCTCGGCCGTCGTGGACCCGCTCCGCTGGTCGCCGCCGAGACCGGCCACGCGGGTGGCGCCCAGGGCGACGACTCCCAGGATCAGCCCGACGGTCAGGGCAACGGCCACGAGCGCCACGAGACCGCTGAGGACCGGACGCTCGACCCGCTCGTCCCGATCCACCATGGCGTCGCTCCCCGTTCGCTGGGCGCCGACCCCGTTGCGGGCGCCCTCCGTGTCCGGTCTCCATTGTCGGGGACGGTGCGGGTGGAGCCAAACGACGGTGTTGAACGGCGTGGCCGAGCGGTGGGGCGCGGGATGGGGCGCGGGATGGGGCGTGGGGTGTCGGTGGCTTGGCAGCGCCGACGGGTGGGGCCGAACGGTGGCGTGCTGGGCGCCGACGGGGCGGTCCGGCGTACGGGTGCTGACGCGCCGGGTCGACCGGGGCTCACCCAGGAAACCCTCACTTCACCCGGGGAGTTATCTGGGTGAAGTGAGCAATTCACTGGTTAACCAGTGAATCTTCACCGCGGCTCGAGGATCACCACCGGGATCTCGCGGTCGGTCCAGGTCGCATAGCTGGCGAAGTCGGCGTACAGCTCCACGAGCCGCGGCCACAGCGCCGCCCGCTCCTCGGGCCCCGCGGTCCGGGCCCGCACCTCGCGCACCTCGGACTTGATCTGGATCCGGGTCTCCGGGGTCGCCATCAGGTTCCGGTACCACTGCGGGTGCTGCGGCAGCCCACCCTGCGAGCCGACCACCACGATGTTCGGGCCGTCGACCAGGTAGAGCAACGGCGTCGTGAACGTCCGGCCCGACTTCCGTCCGACGTGGTCGAGCAGCAGGGTCTGCACCGGCTTGCGGAAGCCCGCGCCGATCCGCCACTTGCTGCCGATCCGGCCACCGGTGCGCCGATAGGTCCACACATGCGCGCGAGCGGCGTACTTCATCACCTTCGGCACCAGCGGCGAGTCGAGGCCCTGCGGCTTCTCCTTGGGCAGTCCCATCACAGACCGCGCTTCCAGACGAGCTCCTCGTGCAGCCGACGACTGCGCCAACCGTCGCCCGTGCGCACCATCGTGTGCCGGTAGATCCCCCCGAACTCCACGAGCAGCTCCGACCCGTCCGGGTTCGGCAGCACCATCGGGTTGTGGAAGTACGCCGAGACCTCCGCCTCGTCGCCGGCGACCACGCTCTCGACCTGGCCGAGCAGGTGCATCCGCCTCGGGAAGATCGGCAGGTTCTCGGCCAGCCACGGCTTCACCTCCGCGAAACTGCCGGCGATCCCCCCGGTCTCGGTGTAGTCGATCGCCGCGTCGGGGGTGAAGACGGTGTCGAGCACGTCCCAGTCACCGGAGTCGATCGCCCGGGTGTAACGGGTGAGCACGTCCTCGATGGCGAGCCGGTCGGAGATCTGCTGGAGGTCCATGCCCGAACTCTGGCACAAAACTGAAACACGTTCTACTGTGACTGTCATGCGATTCACCTACGCCGAGGCCATGACCCAGGCGACGTACTACGCACCCCTCGCCCAGGCGGCCGAGGCGGCCGGGTACACGAGCATGACCGTCGCGGACAGCCTGATCTACCCGCAGGAGTCCGACTCGACGTACCCCTACACCGACACCGGCGACCGGGAGTTCCTCGAGGACAAGGAGTTCATCGAGACGATGGTGCTCTGCACCCACCTCGCTGCGCTCACCAGCACGCTCCGGTTCACGCCGTTCGTGCTCAAGCTCCCGGTGCGCCCGCCGGTCCTGGTGGCCAAGCAGGCCGCCTCGATCGCCCACCTCTCCGGCAACCGCCTCGGCCTCGGCGTCGGCCTCTCCCCCTGGCCCGAGGACTTCCAGGCGATGGGCATCCCGTGGGAGAAGCGCGGCAAGCGGATGGACGAGTGCATGGACATCCTGCGCGGCCTCACCTCGGGCGAGTTCTTCGGCTACGAGGGCGAGTTCTACTCCTTCCCGCCGCTCAAGCAGTGCCCGGCGCCCACCGAGAAGATCCCGCTGCTCGTCGGCGGCCACGCGGACGCCGCCCTGCGCCGAGCGGTCCGCAAGGGTGACGGCTGGATGCACGCCGGGGGCGACGGCGCCGAGCTCGACCGCCTGCTCACCCGGCTCGCCGAGATCCGCAAGGAGGAGGGCGACACCCGCGACGACTTCCAGGTGCACGTGATCTCGTACGACGCCTATGACCTCGACGGCATCAAGCGGCTCGAGGACAAGGGCGTCACCGACTGCATCGTCGGCTTCCGAATCCCCTACATCAAGGGCCCCGACACCGAGCCGCTGGCGAAGAAGATCGAGTCGCTGGAGAAGTACGCCGAGTCGATCATCGCGAAGGCCGGCTGAATGGACCTGACCCAGCCGCTGCGCGAGGCCATCGCCGAGGCCGAGCAGCTGATCGCGACCGCGCCGTTCGTCCGAACCGAACAGGACCTGCTCGAGGGGTACGCCTACCTCTCCGGGCGGATCCGGATGGCCATGCAGATGGCCTTCGACCACGACCTCGACCGGCCGCTGTTCATCAACTCCACCCACCAGTTCTCCAAGCAGGGGCTGGACAACCCGGACGCGATCTACTTCAGCGCCTACCTGCGCGAGGGGGTCGAGTACGTCGTCCGGGGCCGCCGCGGCACCTCGGCCGACCTGTCCTTCCAGGTGATGGGCGGCGCCTACTCCGCCGACTCGGTCGCCTCCTCGTTGATGGCCTTCGACGACCGCGAACTCGACCTCGACGAGGACGGGAGCTTCGAGTTCGGCTACACCGCCGAGCCGGGCGCGAAGACGATGATCGTCCGCGAGGTCTTCAACGACTGGGACACCGAGGAGCGCGGCACGATCTGGATCGAGCGGGTCGACACCCTCGGGCAGCCGGCCGCCCCCCTGACCCAGGCGCTGCTGGCCAAGAAGTACGACGTGGCCGCGCGAACCCTGACCGGGTCGATCCAGACCTGGCTCGCCTTCCCGCACTTCTTCCAGTACCAGGAACCGGTCAACACCCTCACCGCACCGAAGTCCACCCCGGGCGGGCTGGCCTCGCAACGCTCCTCGATCGGCCACTACGAGCTGGCCGAGGACGAGGCGATGATCGTCACGGTGCCGGAGTGCACCGACTGCAGCTACCAGGCGATCCAGATCGGGTCGGACTGGTACGCCTCCACCGACTACGAGACCCACCAGACCTCGCTGACCAAGGCGCAGTCCGTCGCCGACCCGGACGGCCTTATGCGCTACGTGATCTCCGAGCGACCTCCCGGCGGCGCTCCGATCGCCAACTGGTTGGAGACCACCGGCCACCGCACCGGCCCGATGATGCTGCGCTGGCAGCGCCTGGAGCGCGACCTGACCGACGCCGACGGGCCCACCGTCGAGATCGTGCCGGTCGACGAGGTCGCCGGCCGGCTGCCGTTCTTCACCCCCCTGACCCCCGAGCAGTACGCCGAGCGGATCACCGCCCGGCAGCGCTCCATCGCCCGAAGGATGCTCAGCTGATGACCCCACCCACCACCACGAACGGACTCCTCCAGGACAAAGTCGTCGTGCTCTCCGGCGTCGGCCCCGGCCTGGGACGCGCGCTCGGCGAGGAGGCGGCCCGGATGGGCGCCGACCTGGTGCTGGTCAGCCGGACCGAGCGACGCCTGGAGAAGATGGCCGAGGTGGTCCGGGGCCTGGGTCGGCGAGCACTCGTCGTACCCACCGACATCACCGACGAGGACGCCCGAGCGCGCCTGGTCGAGACGGCGCTGGCGGAGTTCGGGAAGGTCGACTGCCTGATCAACAACGCCTTCGGGATCCCGCCGATGGACCCGTTGACGACGCTGGACGTGCAGAGCCTGCGCGACGCCAACGAGACCAACGTCTTCGCCCCGTTGCGGCTCTCGGCGCTCTTCGCCGACGCGCTGGCCGAGACGAAGGGGTCGGTGGTGATGCTGAACTCCTGTGTCGTCTACTCCTCGCAGCCGGAGTACGCCGGCTACAAGCTCTCCAAGGGCGCGCTCGCGCACCTCGCCTCGTCGCTGGCCACCGAGCTCGGCCCGCGCGGGATCCGGGTGAACAGCGTGGCGCCGTCGTACATCTACGAGGACGTCAACAAGGCGTACTTCGACTGGCTGGCCGCCGAGGCCGGCGTCACCCACGAGGACATCTACCGCGAGAAGGCGGCCCCGACCGACCTCAAGCGGTTGGCCACCCCCGACGAGGTCGCCCGAGCCGCCCTCTTCCTCGCCAGCGACCTCGCCTCGGCCGTCACCGGGACGATGCTGAACGTCGACTGCGGCGAGTTCCACGACAACTAGAGGCGGGTCCATGTCTGACAACGTGATGGCGCGCGAACGCGCGGACGTCGGCAGCTACGAGGAGATCCTCGCCGCGGCCGAGCGGACGACCGGGATGAGCGACCTGGGTGGGGACGCGCACGAGGAGGGCCTGCGGGTCCTCGTGGAGGACCTCAACTCCCCCGAGGCCGGGCTCACCCCACGCGGCAACTACTTCCAGCGCTCGGAGGTGAAGAGCGCCCTGGTCGGCCGGCTGCTCACCCAGGCCCAGTTCAACCAGCGGCCCGAGCACCGCGACGTACCGATCGAGCGGCCCATCTTCGTGATGGGCCTGCCGCGCACCGGCACGACCGCGCTGCACCGACTGCTGCACGCCGACCCGCAGGCGCAGGGGCTGGAGATGTGGCTGACGCAGTACCCCCAGCCGCGGCCGCCGCGGGAGACCTGGGCCGACGACCCGATCTTCACCGCGATGCAGCAGGCGTTCTCGGCCCACCATGTGGAGGACCCCGAGTTCATGGGCATCCACTACATGGATGCCACCTCGGTGGAGGAGTGCTGGCGGCTGCTGCGTCAGACGGGCAAGTCGAACTCGTACGAGTCGCTGGCCAACCTGCCGCGCTACACCGAGTGGCTCAAGCAGCAGGACTGGACCGACGCGTACGCCCGGCACAAGGAGAACCTGCAGCTGATCGGGCTGAACGACCCCGAGAAGCGGTGGGTGCTGAAGAACCCCTCGCACATGACCGCACTGGACGCGCTGATGGCCGTGTACCCGGACGCGTTGATCGTCTACACCCACCGCGACCCGGTCGTCTGCATCGCCTCGTCGTGCTCGTTGTCGGCCGCGACGACCGCCGGCCACTCCGACACGTACGTCGGCGGGGTCATCGGCCACACTCAGCTCGACCTGTGGTCCCGTGCCTTCCACGCGTTCCACGAGGCGCGGGCGTCGTACGACCAGGCGCAGTTCGTGGACGTCGCGTTCGCCGACCTGCGCGAGGACCCGCTCGGGGTCGCGCGCGGGATCTACGAGCGGTTCGACCTCGACTGGTCGCCCGAGGTGGAGGCGGCGATCGCGGAGATCGACCGGGAGTCGAGGTCGGGCCGGGCCGCGCCGAAGCACTCGTACTCGCTGAAGGACTACGGGCTGAGTGAGCAGCAGGTGCGCGCGGCCTTCTGAGGGTGGGCGGGGGCCTGTCGGGCTCTGTCGGGGCCTGTCGGGCTCTGTCGGGATCCCCGGATATCCGGGGATGTTGGCGCTTCCAGGCCGTTGCAACCCCCGATAAGCGCCAAGTTCCCCGGATATCCGGGGATCCCAACACCCCTCAGCCCGACTCGCCCGCAGCAGCGCGTACGGCGCGCTCGGCCACCGCATGCGGGTCGGTGCGAGCGTCGTACGACCAGAAGTCGCGCAGGGCAAGCGCGGTCAGGGTCACTCCGGCGACACAGGCGAAGCCACCGCTCGAGATCGCCCCACGAACGCTCCACAGGTCGGCGGTGATGCCGGCCCGGACCTGGCCGCCGAGCGGGCCGAGCGAGTAGGACAGCATCTCGATCCCGGCCAGTCGCCCGCGCATGCCTTCGGGGATGGTCTGGTTCCAGACCGTGCCGCGGAAGACGCCGGAGATCATGTCCGCCGACCCCGACAGCATCAGGAAGAGCGCCACCAGCCAGATGCTGGGCATCAGGCCGGCCAGCCCGACCATCGTGCCGTACACGATCGCGGCCAGCACGATCGCGCGCCCGTGGTGGTGGATCCGGGCCGTCCACCCGCTGAGTGCGGTGGCGAGCAGGGCGCCGACCGTCTCCGCGGAGTAGAGGAGCCCGAGCAACTCAGGGCGCCGGAAGACCTCCTCGACCAGCGCCGGGAAGAGCACCACCGGCAACGCCAGCAGCATCGCCGCGATGTCGACGAAGTAGGTGCCGAGCAGGTCCTTGCGGGAGAACGCGTAGCGAACCCCTTGGGCTATCCCGGCCAGGCTCGGCGGCGTCGTTTCCTCACGGTGCGGGTAGGGGCGCATCGCCGCGAACATCACCGTGGCGATCGCCAGACCGACCACGTCGACCACGAAGCACCAGCCGATCCCGACGTACGCCACCAGTAGACCGCCGATCGCGGGCCCGAGCAGGACGCCGATCTGCATGCCCAGACTGGTCAGGGTGTTGGCGGCCATGATCTGTTCGTGCCGAACGGTGCGCGGCATCAGGGCCTCGCGTGAGGGTCGCTGCAGGGCAGACGACGACGTGAGCAGCGCGGCCACGACGAAGATCAGTGGCAGGTTCGGCTCGTCGGCGAACGCGTTGATCGCCAGCACCGAGGTGAACACCGCTTGTGAGAGGCCGGCCCCGACCAGCAGCCGTCGCCGGTCGACGTGGTCGGCGAGCGCACCGCCGTACAGACCGAAGAAGACCAGCGGCAACAGTTCGGCCAGACCGATCGCGCCGACCATGAAGTTGGAGCGCGTCAGGATGTAGACCTGGTACGGGATGGCGACGTAGGTGACCATCGCGCCGAAGTAGAAGACCGTGCCGGCGGCGAAGAGCAGCCGGAAGTCGCGCGACTCCCGTAGTGGGGTCACGTCCATCCGCAGCGCGCGGAATCGGTCCTGCCAGGTCACAAGCGGTCATCGTGGCACCGGGGTCGGCCTCCGGGCACCTGCTTTTTCGCCTGACGCCGTCTGTCGGGATCCCCGGATATCCGGGGATCCCTGCGCTTCCAGGCCGTTGCAACCCCCGATAAGCGCCAACATCCCCGGAGATCCGGGGATCCCTGCACTCAGCGAGCGCTCACCCGGATCCGGGCCCCGTGCCGCGGCACGCTGGTGATGTTGCGGACCTTCGGCTCGTCGTCGCCGACCGCGTGCACGTCGTACGACGCCAGCACCGCGCGCAGCACGGCCACGCCCTCCATCAGCGAGAACCCGGCGCCGATGCAGCGGCGAGCGCCACCACCGAACGGGATCCAGGTGTTCGGAGGCGGGTTCTGGTCCAGGAAGCGCTCGGGCCGGAAGGCCTCCGGGTCGGGGTGGTTGTCCTCCCGCGCGTGGGTCACGATGATCGAGGGCCCGACCGTGGTGCCGGCGGGCAGGTCGATCCCCCCGATCGTCGCATCCCGCTGCAGGGTGCGGACCACCATCGGGATCACCGGGTGCAGCCGCATCGACTCCTTGAGCACGGCGTCGAGCCAGGCGTCGTCGCCGTGCAGGGCCGCCTCCCGGGCTCGCCGCAGCTGCTCGTCGTCCCGCCCGATCTCGTAGAGCGCCCAGGCCAGCGCGGTCGCCGTGGTCTCGTGCCCGGCCAGCAGCAGCGTGACCAGCTGGTCTCGCAGCTCGGTGTCGTCCAGCGCGTCCTCGCCCTCGCCCGCGCGGATCAGCCGCGACAGCACGTCGGTGCGCTCCGCGAGGTCCGGCGCCGTACGACGCTCGCGGATCTCGGCGTACATCACCTGGTCGAGCGCGTGCTGGGTCTCGACCATCCGCTTCCAGAGGCTGAACTTCTGCAGCTTCGGGTAGCCCCAGCCCAGCAGGATCGCCGGTGAGATGTCGACGGTGGCGTTGACCAGCGGACGTAGCCGCCCCAGCCGCTCCTCGTCGGTCACCCCGAAGACCACGCGCAGGATGACCTCGAGGGTGAGCGCGTTCATCCGGTCCAACGAGCGGAACTCCTCCCCGGGGCTCCACCGGGCGACCTCGTCGGCCGCCAGCTCGGTGACCAGCGACTGGTACTCGCGCAGCGCCTGGCCGTTGAAGGCCGGCATCAGCAGCTTGCGGGCGCGCTTGTGCTCGTCCGAGTCCTGGAGCAGCAGCGAGTGCTCGCCCATGATCGGGCCGAGGATGGCGTTGGCCTTGCCCGCGTGGAAGACCTCGGGGTCGCCGGCGAAGATCTCCTTGGTGTGCTCGGCCCGGGTGAAGAAGACCAGCTGTTCCCCGCGAGGCACCATGGAGATCGTGTAGGTGTCGCCGTAGGTGCGGTGCAGGTAGTCGTGGAACCAGTGCCGGTGGCGCATCACCGCCACGGTCTGCACCCAGGCGGGCCACCGCGGGCCGGGGGGCAAGCCGGTCGCTCGCTTCCGGCGCCCGGACCCCTGCCCCAGACTCCGCCCGCTCATCCGGCGGAATCGTCGGTCGGTCAGCTCGCGCACGTCCGGTTCGAGGAGGGCCATCGCCCCATACTACGAGTACGTCAATCTCTGGCAAACCGTGCCCGAGATCGCTCAGATGCCGGACCGGATCTCGAGGACCTCGTGCTCCGGGATCCGGCTCTCCCGGGTCGCCCGGCACGTCAGCCGGTGGGTCTTCAGGCCCGGCGCGGACCGGATCCGCACGACGTACGACGCCCCGGCGACCTCGAAGACGACCCGGGTCAGCTCGCCCTCGACCGATCGCTCGCGCAACCGGAGCACCCCTTCACGGACCTCGGAGAGGTGCCGGCGCAGCGCGATCTCGGCCGCCTGCACCGGCATCGCGAAGCCGGAACGCCCGCGCAGGTGCGCCAGGTCCAGCTCGCCGGCCAGGTGGCGATCGGCCACGACCGAGGCTGCCGCCGGGTCGAGCCGGCCGTAGTAGAGACCGTGCGGCAGGACGAGCAGGTTCCCGGCGAACCGGTCGCCGCCGATGTGCGAGACCTCCCAGGTCTGTCCGGGGTGGCTCTCGGCCAGCGCCAGCGCCACCGGTCGGCCGAGCTCCGCGCAACACGCGTCGTGTCGGCCCTGGGTGCAGACCCCGAAGAGCGTCTCGGCCGAGGCTTCCAGGCCCACCCCGCGTCCGGCACGCAGGCCGGCCAGGTCGAGGTCCAGCAGCTCGCGCGGATCGCTCAGCGTGCCCGACTCCAGGCGGGGGCGCGTCGGGTCGGCGTACGCGGCGAAGACGCGCACCGGATCGGCTCGCCGGTCGCCGGTTCGGCCACCGGTGCCGCCACTCGCCGGTCGGGCGCGACGCCGTGGCCGACGCGCCAGCAGCACCCGTACGCCGGCCGCGCGGGCCGCAGCCGCGACCCGCTCACCCAGCCCGGTCGGCAGCCGGGCGTCGCGCAGCGCATCGACTCCCCACGGGCCGTCGTGCTCGAGCAGCACGAAGCCGCGCACCGTCGACGCCGTGCCCTGGACGGGCTCGGCCCGACCCAGGCTCGCGACCGCGCAGCGGAAGTCGCTCACCCGACGACCTCGAGCAGCCCTTCCCGGACGAGGCGTCGACAGAGCACCACCCGGCTCTGGGCGTCCAGATGCTCGGCGAGGTCGGCGGGTCGGAGCTCGCGACGTGCCCGGACCTCCTCGAGGCCCGGGCGCAACCACGCGGGGACGTCGAGCGAACGGTCGCCGAGCAGCACCTCGAGCCGGTCCCCGCGCTCCAGCAGCACGCACGGGTGTCCGACACGGCGAGCGAGCAGGGTGGTGTCGTCGAGCTCGCGCACCGCGAGGACGTCACGCAGGCCGCCGGGGACACGGGTCCCGCGGCCGGTCAGGAAGCGACGTACCTCCGCCTCCACCGCAGCCTCCGGGTCGAGGTCGCGGACCCGCTCGGCCAGCGCGGCCAGCCGATCGCCCAGGCCCTCGCGCAACGACGAGGGGTCGTCCAGGTAGCCGGCCGGCAGGTGGTCGTCCTCGATCTCCGCGACCAGCTCGCGCAGGGACCGCTCGACCAGGCCGCGCCAGGTCAGCTGGTTGATCCCGATCGTGACGTGCAGGGAGACGGTGTCCTGGGCGCGCGCGGCGTGCGGCGTGCCGGTGGGCAGGTACATCGCGAGTCCCGGCTCGAGGTGAACGTCCTCGACCCCGTCGGGCGTGTGCACCTCCCACTGCTTGGAGCC
>NZ_JBFIKK010000009.1:0-45034 GCF_041600255.1 Nocardioides sp.
CTGCCACTTGTGGTTGCCGCACGACCGCTGACCTGCCGGTTGTGGTTGCCGCACGACCGCTGACCTGCCGGTTGTGGTTGCCGGACGACCGCTGACCTGCCGGTTGTGGTTGCCGCACGAGCAACCACAAGTGGCAGGTCAGCGAGGTTCTGGGAACCAGAAGTGGCGGGTCAACGACCTCTGGTCGCCAGGTCGGGGGCGCGTGCTGCCTGGTCGGCGGACCACTTCGTCGTACGACGTGCCGAGCCGTCACTTGTGGTGGCGAACCTGGGCCCACCTGCCAGTTGTGGTTGCCGTGAAGCAACCACAACTGGCAGGTCAGCGGCTTGGGGGCAACCAGAAGTGGCAGGTCAGCAGCTGGAGATCGTGGCGTCCTTGCGAGCGTCGTTGCCGAGCCGGCGGGCCATCTCGACATACGGCAGGACCACGCTGGCGCCACCGACGTTGCCGATGCTGCCCTGGATCACGCACGAGGTGACCTTGGCCGGATCCACCTGGGCCATGGCCTGGGCGAGGCGGAACAACTCCGCCGGCGGCAGGTCGGTGCGGAGGTTCTCCATCACCGAGACCACGCCACGCTCAATGAAGCCGGGCTCGTCCGCCCGCTCACGCACCTTGCGCTGGATGCCACGCAGCACCCGGGCCTGGTTGGCCGACCGGTCGAAGTCACCCGAGGCCAGGCCGTACCGAACCCGCGCGAACGCCATCGCGCTGTAACCGTTGAGGTGGATCCGCCCCGCCCCGAAGCCGCGCGGCTTGAGGTAGCGGTCGCTGAAGAACCGAGGGTTGTCAACGTCGATGCCGCCGATGCCCTCGACGAGCGCCTGGAAGAACTTGAACCGGGTCACGAAGACGTAGTCCGGCTGGATGCCGACCAGGTTGCCGACCGCCCCGCCGAGAGCCTGCGGCCCACCGAAGTAGAGCGCCGAGTTGATCTTGTTGTTGCCGTGGCCGGGAATGCTGACCCACGAGTCGCGCGGGATGCCGATCGA
Organism: Nocardioides sp.; assembly: GCF_041600255.1. GTDB lineage: Bacteria > Actinomycetota > Actinomycetes > Propionibacteriales > Nocardioidaceae > Nocardioides. The sequence continues at coordinate 993 of NZ_JBFIKK010000009.1, forward strand.
GGTCGCCGCGCCGGTGCGGGTGTTCATCCCGACCAGCTGCAGGGCGTCGCCGCGGGCACGGGTCATCTCCTCGCCCTGCCGGGCATCGGAGCCGACGGCGAGGATCCACACCACCTCGGGGTGTACGTCGACCCCGGAGGCGCGCTGCACCTTGACCAGCTCGAGCTCGGTGGGCTTCACGGCCGAGGTCGGGACCACGACGGCAGCCACGGCCAGGACACAGCCCAGCGTGATGCCCTTCAGCGTGCGGGGGAAGCGGGTGCGCAGCGTCCTCATCGGGCTGCTCCCTTCGTGATGTCGTAGCCGAAGATGCGCCAGCCGTCGGGGCGGGAGAGAAAGAGCCGCCCGCGGACCTCGAACTTCTTGGCGACCTCACCGTCGGTCCGGAACTCCAGGATCACCCGGGCGGTCGAGCCGACGGCTCGGCCGTCGACCACGAGTGCGTCCACCCGCACCCGTCGACGGGTGGCCTGGACGACGTCGACACGCCGGCCGATGTCGTGATTGCTCATCAGGTCCTTGTCGCGTCGGGCGTCGGCGCGCGCTCCCCGGGTGAAGCCGGGGAACGCGTCCGCGAAGTCCTTGCGGGGGTAGTCACCCTCGAGGTACGCCGCGTCGAGCCAGCCGTCGACCTTCGTGCCGACGGCCCGCTTGAGCTTCCGCTTCTCGGCGGTGCTGAGCTTGCCGGTGGTCTTCCCCAGCGTGATCCGGGTGGTCACCGGCGGTGGTCCGGACTCCGCGGACGGGCTCGTCGAGGGCGTCGCCGACTTCTCCGCATCGCCGCTGCAGGCGCTGCCGGCGAGGACGAGGGCGAGCAGGATCGCCACCGTTCGGGGGGTGGATCGGGGGGGTCTGAAGCTCAAGAGGAATCTCCCTGTCGTGTGGCTCGCGTAACACCCTGCCTCAAACGCCCCCCTTCCCTCGGCATTTGGTGGTGTGGGGGTCTAGCCTTGACCACTGAACTCACCACCCCCGCGCGCTCACCGGAAGAGGCGAAGCAAGTCGTGCCGCAGTCCCCAGGCAGTCAGTCTCCAGACCAGCCCTCCGCCGACTTCGGCGCCAACGAGTGGCTCGTGGAGGAGATGTACGACCAGTACAAGTCCGACCCCTCGAGTGTCGACCCGACATGGGTGACGTACTTCAAGGCCAACAAGCCCGGGTCGGGCACCAGCAACGGCTCGACCGGCGAGGCCAAGCCGGCCGCGAAGGCCGCTGAGAAGGCTCCGGCGAAGACGGCCGACACGGCACCTTCGAAGCCGGCCGCGAAGGCCGCGCCGAAGTCCGAGCCCGCGAAGTCCGAGTCGACGCCGGCCGCGGTGGCCAAGCCGCGCCCGGACGCCAAGGCGGCAGAGCCGGCGAAGGGCACGACCAACCCGGTGCCCAAGGAGTCCAAGCCCACCGCTCCTGCTGCCGCGGACGACGAGCCGACGTACACCGTGCTGCGCGGCGCCCCGGCCCGCACCGCCAAGAACATGGACGAGTCGCTCAGCGTCCCGACCGCCACCTCGGTGCGTTCGGTGCCGGTGAAGCTGCTCTGGGACAACCGCACGGTCATCAACAACCACCTCGCCCGCGCACGCGGCGGCAAGGTCTCCTTCACCCACCTCATCGGCTACGCGCTGGTGCAGGCGGTGAAGTCGATCCCCGCGATGAACGTGGGCTACGAGGTCGTCGACGGCAAGCCGAACCAGATCACCCCGGCCCACATCAACCTGGGTCTGGCCATCGACGTCCCCAAGCCGGACGGCTCGCGCCAGCTGCTGGTGCCGAGCATCAAGGCCGCCGAGACGATGGACTTCGCGGGCTTCTGGACCTCCTACGAGGAGGTCGTGCGCAAGGCCCGTGACAACAAGCTCACGGTCGCCGACTTCCAGGGCACCAGCATCTCGCTGACCAACCCCGGCGGCATCGGCACCGTCCACTCGGTGCCGCGGCTGATGAGCGGTCAGGGCGCCATCATCGGCGTGGGCGCGATGGAGTACCCGGCCGAGTACCAGGGCGCCTCCGAGGAGACCCTGACCCGCAACGCGGTCAGCAAGGTCATGACGCTGACCTCGACGTACGACCACCGGGTCATCCAGGGCGCACTCTCGGGCGAGTTCCTGCGCCGGGTGCACCAGCTGCTCCTCGGCGAGGACGGCTTCTACGACGAGATCTTCCGCTCGCTGCGGATCCCCTACGAGCCGATCCGCTGGTCCAAGGACATCGCGACGTCGCACGACGACGAGATCAGCAAGCAGGCCCGGATCCTCGAGCTGATCCACGCCTACCGGGTGCGCGGTCACATGATGGCCGACACCGACCCGCTGGAGTACCGCCAGCGCAGCCACCCCGACCTCGAGATCGAGACCCACGCGCTCACGCTGTGGGACCTCGACCGCGAGTTCGCGACCGGCTCGTTCGGTGGCGAGGGTCGTCGCTTCATGAAGTTGCGCCAGATCCTCGGCATCCTGCGTGACTCCTACTGCCGCACCACCGGCATCGAGTACATGCACATCATGGATCCCGAGCAGCGCCGCTGGATCCAGGAGCGCGTCGAGCAGCCGCACACCAAGCCGCCCCGCGAGGAGCAGTTGCGCATCCTGCTGAAGCTCAACCAGGCCGAGGCGTTCGAGACCTTCCTGCAGACCAAGTTCGTCGGCCAGAAGCGGTTCAGTCTCGAGGGTGGCGAGACCACGGTCCCCGTCCTCGACGAGATCTGCGAGGCGGCCGCCGAGGCCAACCTCGACGAGGTCACGATCGGTATGGCGCACCGCGGCCGGCTGAACGTGCTGGCCAACATCGTCGGCAAGAAGTATTCGCAGATCTTCCGCGAGTTCGAGGGCAACATCGACCCGCGCACCGTCCAGGGCTCCGGGGACGTGAAGTACCACCTCGGCGCCGAGGGCGAGTTCGAGGCCGGCTCCGGGGACAAGATCAAGGTCTCCGTCGCCGCCAACCCCTCGCACCTCGAGGCCGTGGACCCGGTGCTCGAGGGCATCGCGCGCGCCAAGCAGGACGTGCTGGACCGGGGCTCGGAGTACCCGGTCCTCCCACTGCTGGTGCACGGTGACGCCGCGTTCGCGGGCCAGGGTGTCGTCGCCGAGACCCTGAACCTCTCGCAGCTGCGCGGGTACCGCACCGGCGGCACGATCCACCTGGTCGTGAACAACCAGGTCGGCTTCACCACCTCCCCCGGCTCGTCGCGCTCCTCGCTGTACTGCACGGACGTGGCCCGGATGGTCCAGGCGCCGATCTTCCACGTGAACGGCGACGACCCCGAGGCCTGCATCCGGGTGGCCCGACTGGCCTTCGAGTACCGCCAGGCGTTCAAGAAGGACGTCGTCATCGACCTCGTCTGCTACCGCCGTCGCGGCCACAACGAGGGCGACGACCCGTCCTACACCCAGCCGTTGATGTACGACCTGATCGAGCAGAAGCGCTCGGTGCGCAAGCTCTACACCGAGTCCCTGATCGGTCGTGGCGACATCACGATCGAGGAGGCCGAGCAGGTCCTGCGTGACTACCAGCAGCAGCTGGAGCGCGTCTTCACCGAGGTCCGCGAGGCCAGCACGCAGCCCTCGGAGTGGACCACCGTCCCGGACTACCCGGACAAGCCCGTGGGCGAGACCCGGACGGCCGTGTCGAAGGAGGTCCTCAAGCGGATCTCCGACGCCTACGTCACCCCGCCCGAGGGCTTCACGGTCCACCCCAAGGTGATGCCGCAGCTGCAGCGCCGGGCCGCCGCCATCACCGCGGGCCCGATCGACTGGGGCACCGGCGAGATCCTCGCCTTCGGTTCGCTGCTGATGGAGGGCCGCCCGGTCCGCCTGGCCGGCCAGGACTCGCGTCGTGGCACGTTCGTCTCGCGGTTCGCCACGATCATCGACCGGGTGAACGCGGACGAGTGGACCCCGCTGACCTCGCTCACCGAGGACCAGGCGAAGTTCCACGTCTACGACTCGCTGCTCTCCGAGTACGCCGCTCTCGGCTTCGAGTACGGCTACTCGGTGGCCCGCCCCGAGGCGCTCGTCCTCTGGGAGGCCCAGTTCGGCGACTTCGTGAACGGCGCCCAGACGGTCATCGACGAGTTCATCTCCTCCGGCGAGACCAAGTGGCGTCAGCAGTCGGGCGTCGTCCTGCTGCTGCCGCACGGCTACGAGGGCCAGGGCCCGGACCACTCCTCGGCCCGGATCGAGCGGTTCATGACGATGTGCGCGGACGACGCGTTCGTGGTCGCCCAGCCGTCGACGCCGGCGTCGTACTTCCACCTGCTGCGTCAGCACTCGCTGGCCGAGCAGCACCGCCCGCTGATCGTCTTCACCCCGAAGTCGATGCTCAAGCGCAAGGAGGCCGCCTCGCAGCCGGCCGACTTCACCGACGGCACCTTCCGCCCCTTCATCGGGGACGCGGAGGCCGACCAGAGCAAGGTGGACACGCTGCTCATCTGCTCGGGTCGGATCACCTGGGACCTGATGGTCGAGCGGGCCGCGCGGGAGAACTCGGAGCGGTTCGCGATCGCGCGGATCGAGCAGCTCTACCCGCGTCCGATCGACGACATCAAGGCCGAGATCGCGAAGTACCCGCACCTCAGGACGGTGCGCTTCGTGCAGGACGAGCCGGAGAACATGGGCCCGTGGCCGCACTACCAGCTCAACGTGTGGCCGCACGTGGACGCCACCGTCGAGGGCATCACGCGCGAGGCCTCCTCGTCGCCGTCCGTGGGCACCGTCAAGCGTCACCAGGCCGAGCAGCGCGACCTGCTCGACCGGGCGTTCGCCTGAGGGGACGCGATGTACTTCACCGATCGCGGGATCGAGGAGCTCGAGCGGCGCCGGGGTGACGAGGAGGTCACCCTGGCGTGGGTGGGCGAGCGGTTGCAGGAGTTCACCGACACCCACCCGGAGTTCGAGACGGCGGTCGAGCGGTTCGCCACCTGGCTGGCCCGACTCGACGATCCCGAGGACTGAGAAGCGCTCGACGCACGTGCCCGCAGCCGCAAGGCTGCGGGCATGTCGCATTTCCAGGACCCCGAGCCGGCCGACCCTCGTTCGTCCGGGGAGCCGCCGGTCTACCCCGACGCACCGTGGGCGATGGTCGGCCAGCTCTGGCTCTCCCTGTTCCGGGTGCGTGGTGCCGCGGACCGCGAGGACGGCCTGTACGGCGCCGCGTTCGTCAACTACGAGCCCGGGAGCCCACTGACCTACTCCGAACTGCTGGTGGCCCGTCCCGTGCGCTCCCAGGAGTACGGACGCCGGGTCAACATCACCGACATCTGGGTGGACTCCGCGGCCTCCATGCTCGGCGGTCGCGAGCTGTGGGCGATCCCCAAGGACCTGTGCGACTTCGCGCTGGACACCAGCCACACCGGCCCACTGTCCAGGACCGAGTGGTCGGCATCGCTGGAGCGACGTCCGATCGCCCGCGCCACCTTCTCCGACGTCTCGCGGGCGGCACTTCGCCTGCCGTTCCGGGGCGGCACCTGGCAGCCCTCGCTTACGCCGGGGGGTGAGGACCGCACCGCCTCGATCACGGGATCCACCAAGACGCTGCCGTGTCGCGGGTCGTGGGAGTTCGACGCAGCCGGACCGCTCGCCTGGCTTCGCGGCCAGCGGCAGGTGGCGTCGTTCCGGATGGCCGACTTCCGGATGTCGTTCGGCTGAGGCTCAGCCCGCGCGTCGCTGGGCGGCAGCCCGGACGATCGTGCCGGGGTAGTTGCAGCTGCACAGGTGGACGAGTCGGCCCACCTGGTCCACCGGTACGCCGTCAGCGCGGGTCAGGTCGACAGTGAGCTGGCACGCGGTACGCCGGAACGCGCGGTCGAGCTCCTCCGGAACGTGAGCCCAGGCATCCTGGTCGAAGGTGCCACGCAGTTCGAGCGTGCTCGTGCCGGGGTCGTAGTAGGAGGCGAACTGCTCGTGCATGGTCCCTCGCTTCGGTCGACACCTGGACGGTTGGCCCTGAGAGACCTCCGAATACCCGGGTGTCCGTGACCCGAAGCACTGGTCTGGACCAGTGCGGACTCCGCTACTCCTCCTGGTCGCCCGCGGCCTTCCGCGCGGCGTCGCGGATCTCGAACACCTCGGTGGCCAGACCGCCGACGGCACCGGCGATCTGCTTGACCGCCGAGGTCACGATCGTGGTCACCTCTCCGACGGTGGTGGCGGCCGCCTCGACAGCGCCCTGCAGCGCGTCCTTGCGGATCTCGGCTCGGCTCAGGTGGTCCTTCATGACAGTGATTGTCGCCCCTTCGACTCAGGCCGCCAACACGGTCTCGGAGACGGACCCTCGCGATGACGTACGACGCCAGCGGTCCGGCAGGGCGAGTCGGCAGATCTTCCGGGCCACGCTGCCGAGCTGGCGGCCCAACGGGCCGGAGTTGTAGGCGAGGCCGTAGCGCTCGCAGATCTCCTGGACCTCCGCGGCGATCTGCGGGTAGCGGCGCGCCGGCAGGTCGGGGAAGAGGTGGTGCTCGATCTGGTGCGAGAGGTTGCCGGTCATCACGTGGAAGAGCCGCCCGCCGGTGATGTTGGCCGAGCCGAGGAGCTGTCGGCGGTACCAGTGGCCGCGCGACTCGTTCTCGCACTCCGCCTCGCTGAAGGTCGCCACCCCGGCCGGGAAGTGCCCACAGAAGATGATGTTGAACGCCCAGACGTTGCGGACCAGGTTCGCTGTCGCGTTGCCGACCAGGGTGAGCGGGAACAGCGGGCCGGTGAGCGCCGGGAAGAGCAGGTAGTCCTTGAGGGTCTGGTTGCGGACCTTGCGCAGCATGCCGCGGTGCAGGTGCGTGGTCTCCGCCCAGGTCCGCTCGCCGGCCACGATCCGCTCGATCTCGAGGTCGTGGAGCAGCACGCCCCACTCGAAACCGAGCATCAGCAGCGTGGCGTAGACCGGGTTGCCCAAGTAGTACGGACGCCACGGCTGGTCCTCGTCCATCCGCAGGATCCCGTAGCCGATGTCGCGGTCCTTGCCGAGGATGTTCGTGAAGGTGTGGTGCAGGTAGTTGTGCGAGTACTTCCACTGCGAGCTGGGGCAGACGTTGTCCCACTCGTACATCCGCGAGTTCAGGCCGGGGTCCCCCATCCAGTCGTACTGGCCGTGCATCACGTTGTGGCCGATCTCCATGTTGTCGAGGATCTTGGAGACGCTCAGGGCCGCCACAGCCAGCGGCCAGGCCGGGGGCAGGTAGAACAGCGCGCGGCCGGCGATCTCGAAGCCGCGCTGGGCCTTCACGACGCTGCGGATGTAGGCGGCGTCCTCGTCCCCGAGCTGGGCGATCACGCGCTGGCGGATGGCGTCCATCTCGTTGCCGAAGGCCTCGAGCTGTTCGGAACCGAGGTGCGTGGCGGTCTGGTCGTGTGTGGTCATGGGGTTCCTCTCGTCGGTGGTCACAGGTCGACCGCGCAGCTGCCGAGCGGGGCGGAGACGCAGAGGCGGATCTCCTCGTCCGGCAGCGAGGACTCCTCGCCGGTCAGGACGTTGCGCACGGTGCCGTGGGTCTTGGTCGAGGTGCAGGAGAAGCAGATGCCCATTCGGCACCCGTGGGCCGGGGTGAGGCCGGCTGCCTCGGCCTGCTCGAGCAGGGAGGCTCCGGTGTTGGGCCGGGTCAGCCCGGAGCGGGAGAAGGCGACGTTGCCCTCGGCACTCGTCGACCGCGCGACGGGAGCCTGGAAGAGCTCCAGTCGCAGGCGCGGACTGCCGTCGTACGCCGCCCGGACCCCGTCGACGAGCCCGGCAGGACCGCAGACCCAGGTGTCGACACCGGCGAACCCGGGCTGCAGCCTCGCCAGCGCCTCGGCGGAGAACCGAGTCCCTCCAGCACCGGTGTGCACGAGGTGCACCTCCACGTCGTTGTCGGCCGCGGCGATCCGCTCCAGCTCCGCGGCGAAGATCTGGTCCTCGGGCCGCCGGGCGTAGTGCAGGAACGTGACCGGACGGTTCGCCCGACCGTCGTACCCGTCGCGGAGCAGGGTGCGCAGCATCGACATCACCGGGGTGATCCCCGAGCCCCCGCTGATCATCAGCAGCGGCTCGTTGCTCGGGGTCGCCGGGCTCCCGGCGAGGGTGAACTCCCCCTGCGCCTGGGCGAGGTGCAGCACCTGGCCGGGGCGCGCCTCGAGCGCCAGGAAGCGGGAGACGCTGCGCCGGGTCCGGGCGTCGTCGTGGGCCCGCACCGTGATCGTGAACGGCTCCCCCGGCGCGGAGGCGGCCGAGGAGATCGAGAAGCAGCGCGTGGTGCGCCGGGCGCCGTCGATCTCCACGCCCACCTGGACGTACTGCCCGGCCCGGTGGCCACGCCAGGTCGACGTCGGCTGCAGGGACAGCGTGGCAACCGGGTGAGTGCCGTCGGTCTCGCGGTGGACGGTGACCAGACGGGCGCGCACCTCGTGGGCGGCCCACATCGGGTTCACCTGCTCGAGGTAGCGGTCGACACCGTGCGGCGAGGTCAGGGCGGCCAGTGCGCGCGAGCGCAGGATCCGATGCCCGATGGAGGTGGGGGCGATCGTCATGGCTGCCTCCCTTCAGTTTCGGTGAACACGCGTTCACTGAAACTATGCAGGCATACCCCGGGTACGGTCAAGGGAGCCCCACGTGACCCCGCCCACGCAGACGCACGGAGTGGACGCATGTTCACCCGTCGCTACGATGACGGTCATGCCCGACCCCAGCACCGCACCCCCGGAGAGCCGCGGGGAGCGCAAGGAGCGCACCCGGCGCGCGATCCTCGACGCCGCACTCGCGCTCTGCGAGGAGAGCAGCATGGCGGCGCTGTCCCTGCGTCAGGTCGCCAAGGAGGTCGGCATCGTGCCGACCGCGTTCTACCGTCACTTCGAGTCGCTGGAGTCCCTCGGTCTGGCCCTCGTGGACGAGTCGTTCGTGTCACTGCGAGCGATGCTGCGCGACGTACGACGCAGCGACCCCAGCCACGAGGACATCATCGACGGCTCGATCCAGACCCTGGTCGACCACGTGCACGCCCAGCGATCGCACTTCGCCTTCATCGCCCGCGAGCGCGCAGCCGGTCCCCCACTGGTCCGTCGGGCGATCCGGCACGAGATCGAGCTCTGCGAGCGGGAGCTCGCCACCGACCTGGCCCGCCTGCCCGGCAACGAGTCGTGGTCCAGCGAGGACCTGCAGGTGCTCGCCAACCTGATGGTGATGGCGATGGTGGCCACGGCCGAGGCGATCCTCGCCGCCTCGCCGCGCCCCGAGATCGAGCAGCAGATCATCGAGACCGCTCGGACCCAGCTGAGGATGGTGCTGGTGGGCGCCGTGAACTGGCGCTCGAGCTAGCGGGACCCGGTCAGCCCCGAGGGCCGGGCCGGACGGTCACGTCGGGGATCGTCGCGTCCCGCGGCAGGTCCAGCACGTGCAAAACGGTCGAGGCGACCGACTCCGGAGTGATCCACTGCGAGGGGTCGTACTCCTTCCCCTCCTGCGCGTGCACCTTCTCCTGCATCGGGGTCGCGGTCCGACCGGGGTAGACGGTGGTGACCCGCACCCCCGCGTCGCCCTCCTCACCGCGCAGGGCATCGGCCAGCGCGCGCAGCCCGAACTTGGACGCGGCGTAGCCCGACCATGTGGGGTGCGCGGTCAGACCGGCGCCCGAGTTCACGAAGACCACCAGACCGCGGGCGGCGCGCAGGGCCGGCAGCAGCGTCCGGGTGAGCAGCGCCGGCGAGGTCAGGTTCACGTCGAGCTGGCGCTGCCAGTCGGTCAGGTCGAGCTCCGCCACGGGGGCGAGATCGACGACCCCGGCGACGTGCAGCAGGCTGTCCAGCCGCTGCGGCAGGGCGGCGCCGGCCAGCGCGCGTTCGACGCCGACGGGGTCGGCCAGGTTCGCCACCAGCGTCGTGGCGCCGGCGTACTGCGCCCGCAGCTCCTCGGCGCGAGCCGCACTCCGCGCGAGCAGCACCACGGCGTCGCCGCGCCCGAGCAGCTCGCGGGCCAGCACGGCCCCCATCCCGGAGCCGGCGCCGGTCACCAGGTGCGTCCTCATCGGGTGAAGACCACCTTGCCGAAGACGTCCCCGGCCGCCATCGCGGCGAAGCCCTCGCGGGCGTCCGTCATCGGGATCGCCCGATCGATCAGCGGCCGGGTGCCGGTGGCGTCGAGCATCGTGACGAGCGAGGCGAGCTCGCCGCGGGTGCCCATCGTCGAGCCGATCACCCGCAGCTGGAGGAAGAAGATCCGGGTCAGCTCGGCATCGTCGAGCTTCGGCCCCGAGGTGGTGCCCGAGATGACGATGGCACCACCGGGGCGCAGCGAACGGATCGAGTGCGACCAGGTGGCGCGGCCGACGGTCTCCATCACCGCGTCGACCTTGACCGGCAGCCGGGCGCCGGACTCGTAGACCTCGTGGGCGCCGATCTCCAGCGCCCGGGCGCGCTTGGCCTCGTCCCGGCTGGTGGCGAGGACCCGCAGGCCCCCGGCCCGCGCCAGCACGATCAGGGCCGTGGCCACACCGCCACCGGCCCCCTGCACCAGCACCGTGTCGCCGGCCTTGAGGTCCCCCTGCGTGAACAGCATCCGGTAGGCGGTCAGCCAGGCGGTCGGCAGGCAGGCGGCCTCCTCGAACGACATCGAGGCGGGTTTGGGCACCACGTTGCGACGCGGTACGACGACCCGGTCGGCGAAGGTGCCCTGGTGCTTCTCCGAGAGCAGCGACCGGCGAGGGTCGAACGTCTCGTCACCGGTCCAGTCGGGGTCCGAGACGACGGCGTGCACCACGACCTCGTTGCCGTCCTCGTCGAGACCCGCGGCGTCGCACCCGAGGATCATCGGCAGGGACTCCTCGCGGAGCCCGACACCGCGCAGCGACCACAGGTCGTGGTGGTTCAGCGAAGCGGCCTTGACGGTGACCGTGGTCCACCCGTCGGGGGCGACCGGATCGGGGCGCTCCCCGATCACGAGTCCCGAGAACGGGTCGTCGGCGTCAGCAGGGGCGAAGGAGTCGGCATAGACGGCAAACATGCCCAGAACCTATCCGCCCGGACCAGCAGCGCGAGCTAGCGTCTCGCCACGCCGTCGCGACGGGCCGCCTCGGCCACGGCGGCGCTGACCGCCGGCCCCACCCGCGGATCGAACGGCGACGGGATCACCATGTCCTCGGCGAGGTCGTCGCCGACCAGGTCGGCCAGGGCGTTGGCGGCCGCCAGCTTCATGCCCTCGGTGATCGCGGTCGCGTGCACGTCGAAGGCGCCGCGGAAGATGCCGGGGAACGCGAGCACGTTGTTGATCTGGTTCGGGAAGTCCGAGCGGCCGGTGGCCACCACGCGGGCGTGCCGGTGCGCCACGTCCGGGTGCACCTCGGGGGTCGGGTTCGCCAGACCGAAGATGATCGCGTCCGGGGCCATCGTGGCGACGTACTCCTCGGGCACGGTTCCGCCGGAGACCCCGATGTAGACGTCGGCGCCGTCCAGCACGTCGGCCAGGGAGCCCGAACGGCCGTAGTGGTCGGCGGTGTCCTCCGCGAGGGAGCGCTTCACCGGGGTCAGGTCACCGCGCTCGGAGTTGAGCACACCTTTGCGGTCGACCACGGCGAGGTCCTTGATCCCGGCCTCGAGCAGGATCCGGGCAACGGCCACGCCGGCGGCTCCGGCGCCGGAGATGACGACCCGGGTCGACTCCGGGTTGCGACCGGTGAGCCGCAGGGCGTTCTGCAGGGCGGCCAGCGCCACCACGGCGGTGCCGTGCTGGTCGTCGTGGAAGACCGGAATGTCGAGGAGCTCCTTGAGCCGCGCCTCGATCTCGAAGCAGCGCGGGGCCGAGATGTCCTCGAGGTTGATCCCGCCGAAGCTCGGCGCGAGCCGGACCACGGTCTCGATGATCTCCTCCACGTCGGTGGTGGCCAGGCAGATCGGGATGGCGTCGACGTTGCCGAACTGCTTGAACAGCACGGCCTTGCCCTCCATCACCGGCATCGCGGCCGCGGGGCCGATGTCACCGAGCCCGAGCACCGCCGTGCCGTCGCTGACCACGGCCACGGTGTTGGGCACCCACGTGTAGTGCTGGGTCATCGCGGGGTCGGCGGCGATCGCCTCGCAGACGAGGGCAACGCCGGGCGTGTAGGCCAAGGAGAGGTCGTCGCGACCCGACAGCGAGACGGTGGACCGGATCTCCATCTTGCCGCCGACGTGCAGATCGAAGACGGGGTCCCCGGCGTGCGGGTGATCTGGTGCAACCATGACCTTGTGTGAACTTTCCGGTCTCGGGGCTGTGGACGAGCGTGCATCGAGGTCCAGCTCGACGCGAGAAAGGGTGGTTCGCGGAACTCGTGGACCAGGGGATTGCCCTGGGCTCAGTCTGTCACAGCGGGCCGAACCCTCCGGCGCAGAGGTCCACCGAGCAGGCGAGGCCAGGGCCACACCCGCCCCAGCACCACACCGTGCACCCGCTCGTCGGGCACCGGGCCACGATGGCGCGAGTCCACTCCTCGGCTCGGCTCGTCGCTGACCAGCCACCAGCCGGGCGCTCCCGAGGCCGTCGTACGCCGCTCGACGGCCCGCTTCACCGCGACCGTCCCGTCGGCGAAGGTCGCGACCACGACGCGTCCCGGGGCCACCGGACGACGGTGGGAGAGCAGCAGTCGGTCACCGGGTCGCAGCAGCGGAAGCATCGACTCCCCACGCACCACGGCGACGCGCCAGCGGGGTACCCCGTCACGCGAAAAAGGAACGCCTCGAAGTTGCAGCGGCACGCGGAGTAGTCTCGCAGGCGACAACGACCCCCAACACGTGAGGACTCGCATGTTTGCGCGACTGTTCGCTCCCACCATCGCCGTCTCCGCCCACTGCGATCTGCCGTGTGGCGTCTACGACCCCGCCCAGGCCCGGATCGAGGCCGAGTCGATCAAGGGGATCATCGCCAAGGTCGCCGACAACGACGACCCGGACTTCCGTACCCGCGCGATCGTGATCAAGGAGCAGCGCTCCGAGCTCGTCAAGCACCACCTGTGGGTGCTGTGGACCGACTACTTCAAGCCCCCGCACTTCGAGAAGTACCCGCAGCTGCACCAGCTGTTCAACGAGGCGACCAAGCTGGCCGGCGCCTCGGGCACCAAGGGCGAGCTCGACGCCGATGTGGTGGACAACCTGCTGGCGAAGATCGACGAGATCGCCGAGATCTTCTGGGAGACCAAGAAGGCCTGACGGCGTTCGTGTGGTGGTCGGGCCCGATTCTGGGTACGGGACCGGCCACCACGCTCCACCCCCACTAGCTCTGACAAAGGAATTCGCCTCATGTCCATCACCGGGCCCGCGCCCACCCAGCAGGACCGTGCCGATGTCGAACTGCGCCTTCCCGTCGACAGCGCCTACGTCTCGGTGCTGCGTACGACGACCGCCGGTCTGGCGGCGAGGCTGGACTTCCCGATCGACGACATCGAGGACCTGCGGATCGCGGTCGGCGAGGCGAGCGCCATGGTGATCCCGGAGGCGGACGAGGCCGGCGACCTGGTGTGCCGCTACTACATGCGGCCGGGCGAGCTGACGGTGCGCGTCAGTGTCACCTCCTCGCGAGCCACCGCGCAGCCGGACGTCGACAGCTTCGGGTGGCAGGTGCTCACCACGCTCGCCTCCAGCGCCCGCGCCGACTCCCGGGACGGCTACTTCACGATCGAGTTGACGTTGGTCCCCGGTCAGCCGGGAACCGGCCTCTGACATGGCGTCCGCCACGATCGACGACGACGAACCCGCCGACAGCCTCACCCGGGTCGAGATCACCCGGCTCCGCAGCGCTGAGTTCTTCACGGTCCTGCACCGCACCGACTCCAGCGAGGCGGAGCGCGCCACCGCTCGGGAGAGCCTCGTCCACCTGCACCTGCCGCTGGTCGAGCACTGCGCGCGCCGCTTCCGCAACCGGGGCGAGCCCTTCGAGGATCTCGTGCAGGTCGGCACCATCGGGCTGATCAAGGCCGTCGACCGCTTCGACACCGACCGCGGCGTCGAGTTCTCGACCTACGCGACGCCGACGATCATCGGCGAGATCAAGCGCTACTTCCGCGACAAGGGCTGGGCGATCCGGGTGCCCCGCCGGCTGCAGGAGTTGCGGATGCAGATCGGCGCGGTCAGCGCCGAGCTCACCCAGAGCCTCGGCCGCTCCCCCACGCCGAGCGAGCTCGCCGAACGCCTCTCCTGCACGGTCGAGGAGATCGTCGAGGGCATCGAGTCCGGCAACGCCTACTCCACCCTGAGCCTCGACGCCGGCAGCGAGAACGACGAGGGCTCGACGACGATGCTCGACGCCATCGGCATCGAGGACGTCAACCTCGAGCACGTCGAGATCCGCGAGTCGATCAAACCCCTGCTCGACAGGCTCGAACCCCGGGAGAAGAAGATCCTGCTGCTGAGGTTCTTCAAGAACATGACGCAGTCGCAGATCGCCGAGGAGATCGGCGTCTCGCAGATGCACGTCTCACGGCTGCTGAACCGCACCCTCGAGGGGCTGCGGGCCTCGATGGAGGAGTCCCAGCGCTGAGGGCGGCCCGGGGGACCGGTCAGGCGTCGCCGGGGTCCAGGGCGTCGGCATCGTCGAGGCGCGGGTCGTCGCTGAGCGCCAGGACGCTCGCGGGGTGCAGGATGCCGGCCACCACGACGACCGCGACCAGGGCGAGGGTGATGCCGATCAGCGTCGTCTCGCCGCCCCGGAAGCTCCAGGCGAGCCCCAGCTGGATCAGCTGGGCGAGGATCACCGGGCTCCGACCCCAGGAGTGACGGCGCTGGAGACCGGCGGCACAGACCAGCAGCCCGAGCCCGTAGGCGGCGAAGAAGGCGGTGGTGGTCAGCCCCATCGCGAGGCGCTCGGAGGAGAGGTTGACGACCTCCAGCACGGCCAGGAGCAGGATGACCAGACCCTCCACCGCGGCCAGCGAAGCGGCCACGACCAGGGGCGCTGGAGTCGTTCGGGAGCGAGGAGTCACGATGAAACCCTAGGATGGTGTGACGCTCCTGACGAAAACGACCTGCCCGCAGGGGTTGTTTAACGCTCCAAACGTTGTCACGCTTGGCGTTGCGCTTCGTGAGCACGTTCTTCTGCTCATGCGCGCCCGCAGGACTTGCCGCCCTTGGCCTGCACCCACGTTGAAGGAAAGAGGGATCCCCCAGCCATGGATTGGCGCCACCGTTCCGCATGCCTCGACGAGGACCCGGAACTGTTCTTCCCGATCGGCAACACCGGTCCGGCCATTCTCCAGATAGAAGAGGCCAAGCAGGTGTGCCGACGCTGCGAGGTGCGCGAACAGTGCCTCGCTTGGGCGCTCGAGGCTGGTCAGGACCACGGAGTCTGGGGCGGTCTCAGCGAGGACGAGCGACGCGCACTCAAGCGCCGCAACGCCCGCGCCCGGGTCCGCACCGCCTGACCCCCACCCACCGCGCCGCTCCCGGGCGGCCCCTTCTCAGTCGATCGGTACGTCGATCGACGCCCGCGTCCCTCGTCCGCTCGGCGGTCGGCTCAGTTCGAGCTGGCCGCCGAGTTCGGACTCCACGAGCGTGCGCACGATCGAGAGCCCCAGGTTCATCGACCTGTCGAGGTCGAAACCCTCGGGCAGTCCTCGTCCCCCGTCGTCGATCGTGACGTGCAGTCGCCCCACCAGGCGTCGTACCGTCACCAGGATCTCGGCACCCTCCTCGGGCACCTGACCGCCTGACTCGCCGACGCCGTACCCGTGCTCGACGGCGTTCTGCAGCACCTCGGTCAGCACCATGGCCAGGGCTGTCGCCTGCTCCGAGGCCAGCACCCCGAAGCGACCGTCCCGGGTGACGTGGACCGGGATCTCCACCGAGCTCACGTCGGTGACCATCCTGCTCAGCCGGTCGGCGATCTCGTCGAAGTCGACGTGCTCCTCCACGGCGTGACTGAGCGTCTCGTGCACGATCGCGATCGAGCCGACCCGGCGCACCGCCTCTTCCAGGGCCGAGCGCGCCGACTCGTTGTCCATCCGTCGCGCCTGCAGCCGCAGCAGGGCCGCCACGGTCTGCAGGTTGTTCTTCACCCGGTGATGGATCTCCCGGATCGTGGCGTCCTTGGTGACCAGCTCGCGATCCCGGCGGCGCAGGTCGGTCACGTCGCGGACCAGGATCAGCGCGCCGATCCGGGTGCCCTCGGGCAGCAACGGAATCGAGCGGACGATCAACGACACCTCGTCGGTCCCGATCTCGGTGTCGCGGTGGGCCCGCCCGCCGAGCACCGCACTCAGGGTCTCCTCGTCCGGGCGTCGCCGCGGCGGCACCAGGTCGCGGGTCAACCCGGTGAGCAGGAGCCCGGCCAGGTCGCCGGAGAGACCGAGGCGTCGGTAGACCGAGAGCGCGTTCGGACTGGCATAGACCACCCGTCCCTCCACGTCGACCCGCAGGAAGCCGTCCCCCACCCGGGGCGAGTCGGCGTGGTCGCTGCGCTGGCCGGAGTTCGGGAAGTGACCGTGGGCGATCATCTGGGTCAGGTCCGCCGCGGTCTGCAGGTAGGAGAGCTCCAGCCTGCTCGGGGTCCGCACGCCCAGCAGGTTGGTGTTGCGCGCCACCACCGCGATCACCCGGCCCGCCCGACGTACCGGGATGGACTCCACCCGGACCGGGACGTCGTCGCGCCACTCGGGATCGCCCTCGCGCACCAGCCGGCCCTGGGTCCAGGCCTCGTCGAGCAGCGGCTTGCGACCGAGCGGCACGAAGGTGCCCACGACGTCGTCGACCAGGGCGGTCGGCCCGGTGGTGGGCCGCATCTGGGCGCCCGCCCAGAAGCCCTTCCCGTCCCGGTCCGGCAGCCACAGCACCAAATCGGCGAAGGAGAGGTCCGCGATGATCTGCCAGTCGGCCTGCAGGAGCTGCACCCAGGCCACGTCGGCGGCGTCGAGGTCCGTGTGGTGGCGGACGAGCTCGCTGAGGGACGGCACGCGATCAGCCTAGTCAGGCCGCGTGCGGGGAAACCCGGCACGCACGGAACCGGACGGGTTTGGCAGGATGGACCCATGGCGGCGTCGTACTGGAAGCAGGTGCAGGAGCACGGTCTCGCCGTGCCCGAGGACCGCCCGCTCGACGACCTGACCGCAGAGCTGACCCGGATGCTCGGCTCGCCGGATCCCGACGACCGCGACGGCATCGCCTACCCGCTGTTGTCCACCTGGGTCGCCCGCGGCGTGTACGACGACCTGCTGATCGGCCTGGGCGACGGCATGGCTGCCGGGCTGCGGGTCGGGATCGGCGAACGCGACACCGACACGGTCTTCCGGCGCAGCTTCTCCGCGCTCGTGCTGGCCGAGTGCATCGCCCGCGACAACCAGTGCGCCCTGGTCCCCGGCGACAAGATCCTGCAGTGGGGCGACCGGCTGGCCACCTGGCTGCTCGCCGAGCGTGACCTGCGCGGGTTCGTGCCGGGCAAGGGCTGGGCGCACGCGATCGCGCACGGTGCCGACGCGATCTCGATGCTGGCCGAGTCGCCCTACGTCGCCGGACCCGAGTTGACCACGGTCCTGCTCGACGTCATCGCCGACCGCCTGCTGCTGCCCGTCGACGAGCTACTGGTCGCCGGCGAGACCGACCGACTCGCCCTGGCGACGATGAACATCCTGCGACGCGACCTGGTGCCGCTCACGGTGCTCGAGCCGTGGATCGCGCGGCTCACCGCCCACGCCGGCGCCGCGACGTACGACGACCGCACGCCCAACCTGGCCGGGCAGAACACCGAGACCTTCCTGCGCGCCCTCTACCTCCAGCTCTCGCTGGCGGGTCGGCCCCCGGCCGTCCGCGCCGACCTGCTGCTGGTGCTCGTCGACGCCCTTCGGACCGTGAACCCGCACTACCTGCGTCTGGAGTGACGCCCGCACTCACCTGCCGGGTGAGTACCCTGCGCACATGAGTGCAGCCGAGAGTTCCAGCGTCCCCGAGCCGGACACCGCCACCACCGATGCCGCCGAGGTCAGCGGGCACGCCGGGCAGCTCGCCGTGGCCGCCGCCCGAGCGCACGGAGTGGAGACCCTCTTCACGCTCTCCGGCGCCCACGTCTTCCCGATGTACGACGGCGCGGTCACCGCCGATCCGCCGATGCGCCTGCTCGACGTGCGGCACGAACAGACCGCTGCCTTCGCCGCCGAGGCGACCGGCAAGCTGACCCGGGTGCCCGGCCTGGCCGTGCTGACCGCAGGACCGGGGGTCACCAACGGGGTGAGCGCGATCGCCCAGGCCCAGTTCGCCGGCTCGCCGATGGTCGTGGTCGGCGGCCGGGCGCCCGCGAACCGCTGGGGCAGCGGCAGCCTCCAGGAGCTCGACCAGCCGCCGATCCTGGAATCCGTCTCCAAGATGGCGCGCACTCTGCACACCGCCGGCGACGTCCTCGGCGGCATGCACGACGCCTTCACCGCGGCGCGCTCCAGCCACCGCGGCCCGGTCTTCGTCGACGTCCCGATGGACGAGTTCTTCAACTCCTCCTCCGGCCCCGCCCCCGCGGTGGGCGCCACCCGCGGCGCCGAGCCGGACTCGGACAGGATCGACGAGATCGCCGGGCTGCTCGGCCGGGCCCGCCGTCCGGTGCTGATCCTCGGCACCGATGTCTGGGCCGACCACGCCGACGAGGCCGCCCTGCGCTTCGTCGAGGCCGCCGGCGTCCCGACCATCACCAACGGCATGGGCCGGGGCGTGGTCCCCGGCGGCCACCGCCTGCTGGCCACCAAGGCCCGTGGGCAGGCCCTCAACGGCGCCGACCTCGTCGTC
The DNA here is from genome assembly GCF_041600255.1 of Nocardioides sp. Taxonomy (GTDB): domain Bacteria; phylum Actinomycetota; class Actinomycetes; order Propionibacteriales; family Nocardioidaceae; genus Nocardioides. Next base: position 19,670 of record NZ_JBFIKK010000009.1, read on the forward strand.
GTGGTCGGCACCCCGCTCGACTTCCGCCTCGGCTACGGCGTCTTCGGCGGCAAGGACGGCGCCGAGCCGGCGCAGGTCGTGCATGTCGCCGACTCCCCCGGCCAGCTCTCCACCCACGCCACCCTGGCCTCGGCCGTCTCCGGCGACCTGACCTCGGTCTTCGAGGGCCTGCAGCAGGCGTTTGACCGCCAGCCGCAGCGACCGGACTGGGACACCTGGGTGGCCGAGCTCGCCGACACCGTCCGGGTCGCCACCCAGCGGGACCTGGGCCTGCTGAGCGCGGAGGCCGACCCGATCCACCCGGCCCGGATCTACGGCGAGCTGGTCCCCCGGCTGGCCGACGACGCCGTCGTGATCGGCGACGGTGGCGACTTCGTCAGTTTCGCCGGCAAGTTCGTGGAACCGAAGCGACCTGGCGGGTGGCTCGACCCCGGCCCGTACGGCTGCCTGGGCGCCGGCCTCGGCGGCGCCATCGCGGCCCGGATCGCCCGGCCCTCGGCGCAGGTCGTGCTCCTGCTCGGCGACGGTGCCGCCGGCTTCTCGCTGATGGACGTCGACACCCTGGTGCGCCACAACCTGCCGGTGGTGATGGTGATGGGCAACAACTCCGCCTGGGGCCTGGAGAAGGGCCCGATGCAGATGCTCTACGGCTACGACGTGGTCGCCGACCTCGCCCCGAGGACCCGGTACGACGACGTGGTCCGTGCGCTCGGCGGCGCCGGCGAGACGGTGACGGACCCGAAGCAGATCGGTGCCGCGCTCGACCGGGCGTTCGCGGCCAACGTGCCCTACCTGGTCAACGTGATCACCGACGTCGAGGCGGCCTACCCGCGCAACACCTTCGGCATCTGAGCCCGCGTGCTGCTGCGACGAGCGAGCGCCGACGACCTGGCCGTGGCCGGCGCGATCACCGAGGCGGCGTACGAGCCGTACCTGAACGGACCCGAGGACGACTACCGGGAGCGTCTGCGCGACGCGGCCGCCCGGGCCCGGGAGGCCGAACTCTGGGTGGCCACCGACGAGGAGACCGGCGACCTGCTCGGCAACGTCACGGTCTGCCCGCCGGGCTCCCCGTGGCGGGAACTGGCCGGCCCCGGGGAGGGCGAGTTCCGGATGCTGGCGGTCTCCCCCACCGCCCAGGGTCGTGGCGTGGGTGAGGCGCTCGTCCGGCTCAGCGTCGACCGCGCCCGGGAGCAGGGCGCCCGGACGGTGGTGCTGTCCAGCCTGGAGCAGATGGCCGCCGCGCACCGGCTCTACCGCAGGCTCGGCTTCGACCGGATCCCCGAGCGCGACTGGGAGCCCGTCCCCGGCGTCCGCCTGATCGCCTTCCGCACCACCCTGGAGGACCGATGACCGACCCCACCCAGTCCTTGGCCGCGACCCTGACCTTCACGGTCACCGAGGACGACACCGCCGCCGCGCTCGGCTCGGGCAGCCTGCCGGTGCTGGCGACGCCACGGCTGCTGGCCTGGTGCGAGGCCGCCACCTGCGCCGCCATCGAACCCGCGCTGAGCGAGGGGTCAACGAGCGTGGGCACGCGGGTCTCCCTGGAGCACCTGGCGGCCAGCGGGATCGGCCAGCAGGTCGAGGTCACCGCCTCGGCGACGTACGTCGACGGTCGGCTGCACCGGTTCACCGTGGGAGCCCGGCATCTGAGCGGCAACGGCAAGGTCGTCGGGACCGGAGAGGTGACCCGGGTGATCGTGGACGGGGAGCGTTTCCTCGCCCGGCTCTGAACGCCGTGCCGCCGGCGGGCCGATTTCCTGGGACTGAGTGTCCCGGGCCGATTTCCCGGGGCCGATTTCCTCTGGGGCGCGGCATTTGAGAGGATGGGCCGATGTCCCCTCGTGGGGCGAGAACACTTTCAGCGGTTCCACCAGGAGGACACCATGGGCAAGACCGGACGCAAGCGCCGCGCGCGCAAGAAGAACAAGGCGAACCACGGCAAGCGCCCCAACGCCTGATTCGAACCTCGCAGCAACGCACGAGCCCCCAGCCGATCGGCTGGGGGCTCGTGTCGTCTCCGGGCGAACGCGTGGGTCCGCTTGCCGGCAGTCGTCAGTCGGTCTCGCTGATCCGGGCCTGGACCGCGCGCAGGCGCAGCACCACCCGCTCGCGCAGGTCGTTGGGCGCCGTCTCCGAGCAGGAGCGGGCGACCACGGACTTCACCGTGCTCTGCAGCTGGTACTTCTCCAGGCAGGGGTTGCAGGAGTCCAGGTGTTCGCGCACCACCGAGCAGTCGGCCTCGTCGAGCTCGTTGTCGATGAAGTAGACGATCCGCTCGAGGTAGTCGGCGCAGTCGCTGTCCGAGGGCTCGTCGTGCGAGTGATCGTGGCTCTGGGTCATTTCTTCCCTCCGTCGCGGCTGACCGGGAGCAGGTCGTTGGTGCGGACGTAGTCGGAGAGCATGTCGCGCAGCTGGCGACGTCCGCGGTGCAGACGCGACATGACGGTGCCGATGGGGGTGTCCATGATCTCGGCGATCTCCTTGTAGGCGAAGCCCTCGACGTCGGCGAGGTAGACGGCGAGCCGGAACTCCTCCGGCAGCCGCTGCAGGGCGTCCTTCACCTGGGAGTCGGGGAGGTGCTCCAGCGCCTCCATCTCGGCGGACTTCAGTCCCGTCGAGGTGTGCGACTCCGCGCGCGCCAACTGCCAGTCCTCGACGTCCTCGGACATCGACTGCTGCGGCTGACGCTGCTTCTTGCGGTAGGTGTTGATGAAGGTGTTGGTCAGGATCCGGTACAGCCACGCCTTGAGGTTCGTGCCGGGCCGGAACTGGTGGAAGGCCGAGTAGGCCTTCGCGAACGTCTCCTGGACCAGGTCCTCGGCGTCCGAGGGGTTGCGGGTCATCCGCATCGCGGCGGAGTACAACTGGTCGAGGAACGGCAGGGCATCGCGCTCGAACCGGGCGTTGCGCTCGTCGGCGGTCTCGGTGGCCACGTCGACGACAGGGTCGGCGTCGAACGGGTCGAGGGGGGCATCGGATACGTCAGTCATCGTCGACCAGCGTAGCCGGGCGGGCGGGGGTTCGAGTACTGCGAGCACACGGGGAGAACCAGCCGTCCCCGCAGATCATTCCCGACTGTCCCCGGACCCCACGACCTCCCGCACGATCCACTCCAGCGTCGCCTCCACCACGATCCCCATCGCCTCCTCGGCGGAGACCGTTGCCCGCGCGGGTACGGCGAACCCGTGGTCGCCGCCCGGCACCACGGCCAGGTCCAGGTCGTCGGGGAACTCCTCGGGTCGCCCCATCGGGTCGCGCTCCCCCTGCACCACCAGCGTGGGCACCCCGGCCCCGGTCAGCTCGGCGAGCCGGGACTTCTCGGGCCGGCCGGGCGGGTGCAACGGGAAGGCCAGCGCCAGGCAGCCGACCGCCCCCAGCCGGCGGGCGCAGCGGGCTGCGGAGCGCGCACCGGCGGAGCGGCCGCCGAGAACGAGCGGGGTACGTACCCGGAGCTGGTCGGCGGCGGCCACCAGCGCCTCGTCGAGGGTGGCCGGCGGCGTGGCGATCTTCCGACCGGCCACCCGCCAGGGCTGCTCGAGGCGGACCACGGTGATCCCGTGCCGGGGCAGCGACTGCGCCAGCGCGACGAGGTCGCGGCTCTCGATGCCGTTGCCGGCGCCGTGCCCCAGCAGCAGGGTGGCGATCGGGCGCCGGGCGCGGTCGGTGACCAGACGGGCCTCTCCGCGAGGGGTGTCCACCCGTCGTTCGGTGCTCACGGCTCCGCCAGGGGCAGCGGCTCGACCAGCTCGGGCCCGTTGTTGCGCACGTTGCCGACCGCGGTCGAGACGGGGTACGCCTCGAGCCGCCCCGGGGCGGCCGGCTCGAGCAGGTCGAGCAACGAGGCCTGGTCGGCCGGCGTGGGGTCCAGCCACTGCGCCCAACGCTCGCGTTCGACCATCAGCGGCATCCGGTCGTGGATGTGGCCCAGCGAGTCCTCGGCGTCGGTGGTGATCACCGTGCAGGTCCACCGGAACCGTTCCGGGTCGTCGTCGGCCTTGGTGGGGTCGCGCCAGATCTCGTAGAGGCCCGCCATCGCCAGGGTCCCGTGGTCCTTGGGCCGGATGAAGAAGGGCTGCTTGCGCGGCTTGCCGGACGCGGTGAGCTCCTCGGTGGGGTACCACTCGAAGTAGCCGTCGGCCGGCAGCAGGCAGCGGCGCGTCGCGAAGGCCCGGCGGTAGGCCGGCTTCTCGGCCACCGTCTCCATCCGGGCGTTGATCATCCGGTTGCCGATCGAGGGATCCTTCGCCCACGACGGCACCAGCCCCCAGGTCAGCACCCGGAGCTGACGCTGCGCCGGCTCCTCGGACTCGCGCGACGGCGGGCGCACGACGACGGCGTAGACCTCCTTGGTGGGGGCGACGTTCCAGTCGGCCGGCAGGGGCGTGGGCACGCGGTTCTCGACGATCTCGAACTCCTCGACGAGATCCTCCGGACGTCGGCTCGACGCGTAGCGACCACACACGCGACAAACCCTACGGCCGCGTGTGCCCCGGGACCGATCGGGTATGAAGGACTCATGACCGTCAGCAGACTGATCGCCCGTCCCATGCTCGCGTCCATCTTCGTCGTCGGGGGTGTCAGCGCCCTCAGGAACGCCAAGGACCTCGCCGACAGGTCCACTCCCCTGACCGACCGTCTCGTGCCGCTGGTCAAGAAGGCGGCCCCTTCGGCGCCGGTGCCCGAGGACCCGACCACGCTGGTCCGGATCAACGCCGGACTGCAGCTCGTCGCCGCCGCAGGTCTCGCGACCGGGAAGGCGCCGCGCACCTCGGCGGCCGTGCTGGCCGCCTCGCTGGTGCCCACCACGATGGCCGGTCACCGGTTCTGGGAGCAGTCCGAGGAGAGCGCCCGTACCCAGCAGAAGCTGCACTTCTTCAAGAACGTCTCGGTGCTCGGCGGACTGCTGATCGCCGCGGGCGACACCGACGGCAAGCCCGGCGTCGCCTGGCGCGCGCGGCACGCCGCGAAGGACGCCCGACGCCAGGGCCGCCACCTCGCCGCCTCGGCGCGACGGGAGGCCAAGCTGGCCAAGGCGCAGGTCGGCTGAGCCGCCGATAGTCTGCGTGGGTGACGACACCAGGATCTGCGCCCACCGACCTCTGGCCGGCGCCCCGCGCCCGCCGGCCCGTCGAGGCCACGGTGTCGTTGCCCGGCAGCAAGTCGCTGACCAACCGGGCCCTGGTGCTGGCGGCCATCGCCGACGGACCCAGCGTCGTACGCCGCGCCCTGCGCTCGCGCGACACCCTGCTGATGGCCGGCGCCCTCTCCGCGCTGGGCTCGCGGGTCGACACCTCGGGCGACGACTGGACGGTCACGCCGGGTCCCTTCGTCGCCGACGCCGAGGTCGACTGCGGCCTGGCCGGGACCGTGATGCGGTTCGTGCCGCCGATCGCCGGGCTCTCCACCGGGGCCGTGGCCTTCGACGGCGATCCCCACATGCGCACCCGTCCGATCGGTGAGGTGCTGTCGGCGCTGCGCACCCTGGGCGTGGGGATCGAGGACGGGGGGCGCGGCACCCTGCCCTTCACGGTCCGCGGCGCCGGGTCGGTCACCGGCGGCCGGGTGGTGGTGGATGCCTCGGCGTCGTCGCAGTTCATCTCCGCCCTGCTGCTGGCCGGCGCGCGGTACGAGCAGGGCATCGAGGTCCGGCACGAGGGCCCGCCGGTTCCGTCGCTCCCCCACATCGAGATGACCGTGGCGATGCTTCGCGAGCACGGCGTCGCCGTCGACGACGGCGTCACCGACCGCTGGGCGGTCGCACCCGGCCCGGTCCGGGCCACCGACCACGTGATCGAGCCCGACCTGTCCAACGCGGCGCCGTTCCTCGCCCTGGCCGCCGTGTCGAACGGCACCGTGGTCGTCCGCGACTGGCCGCGCCGGACCACCCAGGCCGGGGACGCGCTGCGCGAGATCCTGGCCCGGATGGGCTGCGAGGTGGACTTCGTGGAGGCCGGGCTCCGGGTCCGTGGCACCGGAACCCTCGAGGGCATCGACGTCGACCTGCACGACGTCGGGGAGCTCGCGCCCGCCGTCGCCGCGCTCTGCGCCCTGGCCGACTCGCCCTCGCACCTGCGCGGCATCGCCCACATCCGCGGGCACGAGACCGATCGCCTGGCGGCGTTGGCCACCGAGCTGACCGCGCTGGGCTCCGACGTCACCGAGCACGACGACGGGCTGAGCATCGCGCCGGCCCCCCTGCACGGCGGCGACTTCCACACCTACGCCGACCACCGGATGGCGCACGCGGGCGTGATCGTCGGTGCCGCCGTGGACGACGTCCGGGTGGAGAACATCGACACCACCTCCAAGACCTTCCCCGGCTTCGCGGCGTTCTGGTCAGGTCTGTGGTGAGCCGCTACTCCGAGCACGACCAGGAGCACTACGACCGGCCGCGGCGTCGTACCCGGCCGCGCACCAAGGAGCGCCCGACGTACGACGACGCCGTGGACGGCGTGGTGGTGACCGTCGACCGCGGCCGGTTCACGCTCTGGGTCGGCGAGGGCGACGAGGCCGTCAAGGTGATGGCGATGAAGGCCCGCCCGCTGGGCCGCAAGGGCGTGGTGGTCGGCGACCGGGTACGGGTTGTCGGGGACACCTCGGGGGCCGACGGCTCCCTGGCCCGGATCGTCGAGGTGCACGAGCGCACGGCGATGCTGCGCCGGACCGCCGACGACGACGACCCCGTCGAGCGGGTGATCGTGGCCAACGCCTCGCAGCTGGTGATCGTCACGGCGCTGGCCGACCCCGAGCCGCGCCCGCGCCTGATCGACCGGGCCCTGGTGGCGGCGTACGACGCCCGCATGCAGCCGCTGCTCTGCCTGACCAAGGCCGACCTGGCCGACCCGGAGATCCTGCTCAGCACCTACCGGTCGTTGGGCGTGCCGTGGGTGGTCACCCAGCGCGGCGGCGACCTCTCCGAGCTCCGCGACCGGCTGCGGGGGCGCACCAGCGTGATGATCGGCCACAGCGGGGTCGGCAAGTCCACCCTGGTCAACGCGCTCGTGCCCGACGCCCACCGTGAGGTGGGCGTCGTCAACACCGTCACCGGGCGTGGTCGGCACACCTCCACCTCGGCCTTCATGCTGGAGCTGCCCGACGGGGGCGGCTGGATCGTGGACACCCCCGGCATCCGTTCCTTCGGGCTGGCCCACGTCCAGCCCGAACAGCTGATCGGCGCCTTCCCGGACCTCGACGAGATGACCGAGGAGTGCCCGCGCGGCTGCACCCACGGCACCGACGAACCCGAGTGCGGTCTCGACGTGGCGGTCACCGCCGGCGAGGCCGACCCGGAGCGGGTGGAGTCGTTCCGTCGGCTGCTGGCCGCCCGCAGCGACTCGAGCTACTGACCGCCCCAGGCGGAGCGGGCGCCCGCGTCGCCGGTGAGCACGACCAGCCCGAGCACGGCGATCGCCACCACCGGCAGCCCGAGCACCATCGGCAGCACCAGCACCGGGACGCGTGAGGCACGCTCGGGCCGCCCGGGCAGGGGGCTGGTGAACGGCAGCAGCCACCAGCCGGCCGCCGTCAGCGCAGCCAGCACCCACATCGCGATCACCAGACGGTCCCCCCACATCTGGTGGGTGTCGACCAGTTCGGTGTGGGCGCTTAGCCGGTGCATGAAGTCCTCGCCGCTGAAGGCGGCGAGCTGCGCCGAGAGGGCAGCGACGACGGCGAGCACGAGGGTCGGGGTCCGCACTGCCCAGCGCCACCGGGGCACCAGCGCCAGGACCAGGGCACCGAGCGCCGCCAGCGGGACGAAGACCACGGCCGCGTGGACGACCAGGGGGTGCAGCGGCACCCCGTTCAACTCCATGCACCGACCCTAGACGCCACGTGGCCGCGGCGTTGCGCCCCTCGAGGAATAGCCTGTGCCCATGCCGACCCCGGGTTCCCGCGACTACACCGACGACCTGCGCCTGGCGCACCTCCTCGCCGACGACGCCGACTCGCTCACCCAGGACCGCTTCAAGTCACTGGACCTGCACGTGATGAGCAAGCCCGACCTGACCCCGGTGACCGACGCCGACCAGGGCGTCGAGGAGGGCATCCGCCGCACCCTCGCCCGGGTCCGCTCTCGCGACGCCGTGGTCGGTGAGGAGCAGGGCAGCACCGGTCACAGCCAGCGCCGCTGGGTGGTCGACCCCATCGACGGCACGAAGAACTTCGTCCGGGGGGTGCCGGTCTGGGCCACCCTGATCTCCCTGATCGTCGACGACGAGGTGGTGCTGGGCGTGGTCTCCGCACCCCAGCTGCAGCGGCGCTGGTGGGCTTCGGCGGGCAACGGCGCCTGGACCGGCAAGTCCCTGCTCAAGGCGACCCGGTGCCAGGTCTCCGACGTACGCCGCCTGGAGGACGCCTCGTTCTCCTACTCGTCGCTGTCGGGCTGGGACGAGCGGGGCCGGCTCGACGACTTCCTGTCGCTGACCCGGCGCTGCTGGCGCACGCGTGCGTACGGCGACTTCTGGTCCTACATGCTGCTGGCCGAGGGAGCGGTGGACCTGGCCGCCGAGCCCGAGCTGGAGCTCTACGACATGGCCGCGCTGGACGTGATCGTGCGGGAGGCCGGTGGTCGGTTCACCTCGCTGGACGGCACCGACGGCCCGTTCGGGGGCAACGCGCTCGCGTCCAACGGTCACCTGCACGAGGCCGCGCTCTCCTTCCTCGGCACCGCCTCGGGCGACGACGACGACCCCGACGCGCGCCGTGCCGGGCCGGGATCGGTCAGCGACCTGCGCTCCCACCGCGAGCGCAGCCAGGCCTCCCGCGACGACGCCGAGGACCCCTCCTCCCCCTGACGTCTCACGACCTGGCGCGTTTCGCTGTACGACGACGCCCGGGCTGAGTAGCGTCGGAAGCACCACTGGATCCACTGAAAGGGGCCCCGATGCGCATCCGCGACGTGCTCCAGGCCAAGGCGAGTCACGACGTCATCACCATCAACCCCGGCGCCAGCGTGCGCGAGCTGATCGGGCTGCTCGCCCAGCACAACGTGGGGGCCCTCATCGTCAGCAGTGACGGGGTGAAGGTCGACGGCATCGTGAGCGAACGCGACGTCGTCCGACGCCTGCACGACTCCGAGGCGGTCCTCGACCACGCGGTGGCCACGATCATGACGACCGAGGTCCACACCACCGGGTCGGACACCCTGCTCGACGACCTGATGAAGACGATGACCGAACGTCGGATCCGGCACGTGCCGGTCCTGGCCGACGACCGGATCACCGGGATCATCAGCATCGGCGACGTCGTGAAGCACCGCATCGACCAGCTCGAGTTCGAACGCGACCAGCTGGACAGTTACGTCCACCAGACCTGATCGGCATAGGGTCCTGGGCATGGACAAGCCTGAGATCGACTTCTTCGACCCTGAGCCCCCGACCGATCTGGTCGTCACCGATGTCACCGTCGGTGACGGCGCCGAGGCGGTCGAGGGCAACACCGTCTCCGTGCACTACGTGGGCGTCGCGCACTCCAGCGGCGAGGAGTTCGACGCGTCGTACAACCGCGGCACGCCGCTGCAGTTCCGTCTCGGCGTCGGCCAGGTCATCTCCGGCTGGGACCAGGGCGTGCAGGGCATGAAGGTCGGCGGCCGCCGCCAGCTCGTGATCCCGCCGCACCTGGGCTACGGCGACCGTGGCGCCGGTGGCGTGATCAAGCCGGGCGAGACGCTGATCTTCGTGGTGGACCTGCTCGGCGTCAGCTGAGCCCCACCACTCCTTCACCAGGGCAGATCGTCGACCGCTTGGTCGGAGACCCGGGCGGACACCCCACCGAGGGTGACCACGTCGCCCAGGACGAGCTGGCGTCCGCGCCGGGTCTCCACCTCACCGTTGACCTGCACCTCTCCCGAGGTGACCACGGGCTTGGCCTCGGCTCCGCTCTCGATCAGGTTGGCGAGCTTGAGGAACTGGCCCAGTCGGATGGACCGGTCGGAGATGGCAACGTCGATCGGCTCGCTCATGGGTCCAGTCTGGCAGTCAGCCGACGAGGACGGCGACCGTGTGGATCGCCACCCCGACCAGCCCACCCACGATGGTGCCGTTGATCCGGATGAACTGCAGGTCGCGACCGACGTGCAGCTCGATCCGCTCGGCCGCCTCGTTGCCGTCCCAGCGCTCGATCGTGTGAGTGATCACCGCGGTCAGCTCGGCGCCGTAGCGGCCCACCGCGAAGACGGCGGCGTCCGCGGCCGTCTCGTCGAGCTTGGCGCGCAGCTCCTCCTCGGCCAGCAGCCGCTCGGCGAACCGGCAGACCTCGGTCAGCATCCGAGTGCGGACGGCGCCCTCGGGGTCGGCCAGCGAGCTGAGCAGCATCCGGCGCAGCGAGTTCCACAGCGAGACGCTCGTCTCGAGCACCTGCGGGTGGTCGAGGATCCGTTCCTTGAGCGCCTCGGTGCGCGCCTGGGTGTCCGGGTCCTCCAGCAGGTCGCGGGCGAGCTGGGCCAGCATCGAGTCGAGGGCCTCCCGCGCGTGGTGCCGCGGGTCGTCGCGGATGTCGGCCACCCAACGCACGAGCTCGACGTTGATCCGCGACGTGACCACGTCGTTGAGCCGCGGCGGGGTCCACCAGGGCGCCCGCTCCCCCAGGATCTCGGCGACTGTGTCCGGGTTGTCGACCAGCCAGCCGTGCAGCTCCTGGAGCACCAGGTCGACCAGTCCGTGGTGCAGGTCGTCGGCGACCGTCTCGTGCAGCAGTCCACCGAGCAGCGGCGAGATCGGCTCCTCGCGGAACCGCGGCACCAACGCCTCGCTGACCAGGTCGGAGATGTGCTCGTCACGCACCTTGCCCAGCCCGATCGCGGCCACCTCGGCGACCTCGTCGACCACCCGGCGCGCGTTGGCGGGCTCGGCGAGCCACTGGCCCACCCGCAGCGAGATGGTGGCGAGCCGGATCCGGTCGCGGATGATCCCCTCCTGGAGGAAGTTCTCGCCGAAGAACTCCTCCAACCCCTTGCCCAGCTCGTTCTTGCGTTCGGGGATCAGCGCGGTGTGCGGGATCTTCAGGCCCAGCGGGTGCCGGAAGAGCGCGGTCACCGCGAACCAGTCCGCGATCGCCCCCACCATCGAGGCCTCGGCGCCGGCGTTGACGAAGCCCAGCACGCCGTCGCGCCCGATCGTGACGACGTAGACCGCGGCCGCGAAGAGCAGCAGGGCGAGCGCGAGCGTGCGCATCCGCCGCAGCGCGGTACGGCGTACCTGGTCGGCGGCGGGGTCCGAGGTGATCATTGCGGTGGCCATCGGGCCCGATTGTCCACCACGGCCCCGCCGCCCCCTCGCCGAGCCCGCTGAGGTTTCGGGCCAGCGCCTGCGCGCGTGCCACAATTCCCGGCATGTCGCGCACCGTCATCACCTTCGGCACGTTCGACGTGTTCCACGTCGGCCACCTCCGGGTGATCCAGCGGGCAGCCGAGCTGGGCGACCGACTGGTCGTCGGGGTCTCCGCCGACGCCCTGAACCTGCGCAAGAAGGGCCGGGAGCCGGTCTTCAGCGAGGGCGAGCGGATGGCGATCGTGGCGGCACTCAAGCCCGTCGACGAGGTCTTCGTCGAGGAGAGCCTCGAGCTCAAGCGGGAGTACATCACCCGGTTCGGCGCCGACGTGCTGGTGATGGGCGATGACTGGGCCGGTCGCTTCGACGAGTTCGAGGACATCTGCGAGGTCGTCTACCTGCCCCGCACGCCCGCCATCTCGACCACCGCGCTGATCGAGAAGATCTCCTCCACCAGCTGATCCCGGCAAGCGCCAGGAGGGAACACCCATGCGTCGCACTCTCGCGGCAGCCGTGGCCGCGGGCCTCGCCCTGTCGATCGCGCCCGCGTCGGTCCTGCACGCCTCGTCGTCGAGCGCCGAGGACCGCGCCGCCACCTCCGGCCGGGAGGCCGGCCAGGCTGCCCGCCCGGAGGCGGCGCTGGCGGCACTGACCCGGGCCGAGCAACTGCTGGGCACCGGGCCGTCGTTGACCGCGCGTCGCCGTACACCCCTCGACCCCGACGAGGTGACGCTGGCGCTGCGGGACCTCTTCGTCGCGCTGCCCGCCCTCGAGGGCGAGGAGCGCAAGCGGGCGAACGGCGTGCTCGCCCGGCCCACCGACAACGCCGACGACCCGTACGGCGACGGGTACCCCGCGAAGGCGAAGACCCGCCGGCAGTGCGAGGGCCACTTCTGCCTGCACTGGGTGCGCGAGGGCAAGGACGCCCCGCCGGGAGCCGGCTGGCGGAAGAAGACCCTGCAGACGATGAACCAGGTCTGGAAGCGCGAGGTCGACCAGCTGGGCTACCGGCCACCACTCAAGGACGGACGCCGCGGCGGCGACTCCACCTTCGACGTCTACCTCAAGGACCTCGGTTCGCGCGGCTTCTACGGCTACTGCGCCCCGGAGCGGCGCAAGCCGGGCAGCAAGTGGCGGGCCTCGGGCTACTGCGTGCTCGACAACGACTTCTCCCGTGAGCAGTACCACGCCCGGCCGATCGAGGCGCTGCGCGTCACGGCCGCCCACGAGTTCTTCCACGCCATCCAGTTCGGCTACGACTACGGCGAGGACCCGTGGTTCATGGAGGCCACCGCCACCTGGATCGAGGAGCGCTTCGCCGACGGCGTCAACGACAACCGCCAGTATTTGCCCTTCGGTCAGCTGGCGGACCCCGCGACCCCGTTGGACACGCACCGCGAGTCCGGGTTCAACCAGTACGGCAACTGGCCGTTCTTCGAGTTCCTCAGCAGCCACTTCGGGCCGAAGATCGTGCGCACGATCTGGAACAAGGCCGCGACCTTCCCCGGCGCTCCGGACCACTACTCGGTCGACGCGGTCGCCGCGGCGCTGGGTCGGTACGGCGGACTGCCGGGCGTCCTGGCGGCGTACTCCGGCGCCAACACCGCGCCGGCCCTGAGCTACGCCGAGGGCCGGCACTGGCCGAAGGCACCGCCGGCCCGGCGCTGGACCCTGGGGTCCGGCAACGCCCGCCGCGCAGCACGGGTGACGATCGACCACCTGGCCGCGCGCAGCGCCCTGGTCCTGCCCGGCGAGACACTGGGCGGTCGGCGCTGGCGGCTGCGCATCGACGTCGACGTGCCGGTGGCTCGCACCGGCCCCGCGGTCTACGTGCTGGTGCAGCGCCGCAATGCCGCGCCGATCCGGCGCCTGGTCCGGCTCGAGGGTCGTCAGGGCCGCACCACCGTCGGCTTCAGTGCCCGCGAGGTGCGCAGCGTCACCGTCACCCTGGTCAACGCCTCGACGCGCTACCGCTGCTGGGTGAAGGCTCGGTTCTCCTGCCAGGGCGAGCCGCGCGACGACGGGCGGCCGTTCCGGCTGCGGGTGCGCGCCTTCAAGCGCTGAGGTCGTCCGTCCTCAGTTCGCCGGGGTTGGCGAGGAGGACCGGGCACTCGGCCCGGCGCAGCACGGCCCGCACCACGGGCCCGAGGTGCGAGCCCATCGCGATCAGCGGGTCGTGACGCCCCACGACCACGAGCCGCGAGTGCCGGGAGGCCTCGATCAGGGCCGCCGCTGGATCGGCGTGCCGGGTGGTCACGGTGACGTCCACGCCGGCCGCCTCCTTGTCGAACTCGAGGAGGATGTCCTCGATCTCGTGCCGCGTGGTCAGCGTCCAGCTGTCCTGGGCGATCCGATCGGTCACGACGTCGTCGTACAGGCTGGGGAACCACCAGGTGTGCAGGATCTCCAGCTCCGCGCCGCGGCCGCGGGCCTCGCTCAGCGCCGCCGCCAGCAGCGGGCGGCAGCGGTCCGGGATGTCCACGCCCAGGGTGACGCGGCCGGGGCCGTCGCTCGGTTCGGACCTCTCGTGCCACCCGTCGGGCACCGACACCACCGGCACCTGGGCATGCCGCGCCACTCCGTGCGCGACCGAGCGTCGTACCGCGCGCATCAGCCAGTTCACGTCGGTGCGCTGGACCACGATCATCCGCGCATTCCGCCCGGCGTCGACGACCGTGCGCACCGGCGGCCCGTCGTCGACCTCGCTGGTGAGCCGAGTCTCGTCACCCACCATGCCCTCGGCCGTGGCCACGGCGGCGCGCAGGGTCTCGCGACCCATCCGCTCGATGTCGCCGAAGTCGAGAAGCACCATCTCGGGTCCGGTCGGCACCACGTGCACGGCGTGGACCAGGTGCACCCCGCAGCCGATCCGGGCCGCCTCCGCGGCAGCGAACTCCAGCGCGCTGTCGACGGGGTCGTTGCCGACCGCGACCACGATGGGACGGGTGTTGTCGGACTCCATGGCGGCCTCCCAGCGCTGGAATCTGCGATGGCTTCCAGCATCGCGCCGGGCTGCTCGGCGTCGGAAGGGACGAACGTCCCGTCCTGGGGTGCCCTCAGCCCACGCGCCAGACCCTGAGGCTGAGGAAGAAGAACGATCCCGACACCTGCCGGATCCGGAAGTGGTGGCCGCCCGGGCCGAGGTCGGCCAGGTGCGGTTGGTCGATCAGGCCGTCGACCGGCAGGTTGCCGAACGACGAGTCGTCGATCAGGCACTCGACCACCGCAGGCCCGCCGTGGCTCTGCAGCCGCACGTGGCAGTTGTAGCGCCCCTCGTCCGGCGCCTCGAAGTAGCAGTTGATCCGACCGGTCTTCGTGGTCGCCGACCCCCAGAAGGCGTGCTCGGACGAGGAGAACCAGGCGCGGTCCGCGTCGAGGCAGCTCTGCATGTCGGTGAAGTCGTCGAAGTGGTCGGCGTCCCAGATGTCGAGGTACTTCGCCCGGCCGTACTTGGCGCCGACCGTGAAGGTCGCCATCGGGAACCACAGGTCGAGATCGAGGATCCCCGGGAACTTCTTCAGGACCTTGTCGGCCCCCTTGGTCGCCTTCAGGGCGGACAACGACTCCTCCGCCTCGGGCACGAGGGAGCCGCGCAGGACGCGTTCCGGCTCGAAGCGGGCCGGGCGGGCCTCCCGGGACTCGATGACGTCGAGCACGAACTCGCGGTTCTTCCTGGGCATGAGGACCTCACTGAGTTGGGTGGACAGTCATCCCCGAGGAGAGCCACCCCACCGGTCCAGATACCTGGCCAGCAGGCGGGCGGCCTTCTTGACGACTCCCACCGCCGTTCATACATTCATACACGTTCTGGATGAATGTATGAACAGGAGCACATGATGACCCTTGCCACGACCGCTGTGGTCCTCGGCGGGAGCGTGGCCGGCCTCTGTGCCGCCGGCGCACTCGCTCCCCATGTCGAGGAGGTGGTGGTCCTCGAGCGTGACGTGCTGCCGGCCGATGCCGAGCACCGCCGAGGGGTGCCCCAGAGCAAGCACCCGCACTTCCTGCTCAACGCCGGCCGCCGATCGATCGGCACCCTGTTCCCCGGCTTCGAGGACGACCTGATCGCCGCGGGCGGGATGCCCCTGATGCCGTCACTGGACGCGGCGTACCTGGAGGAGACCGGGTGGGCTCCCCGCAAACGGTCCACGATGACGATGATCTACTCCTCGCGGATCCTGATCGAGCGGGTGCTGCGCGACCGGGTGCGGGCGCTGCCCAACGTGACGATCCGCGAGGGAGTCGCGGTCCAGGGCCTGGAGTTCTCCGCACCCAGCGGGCCGGGCAGCGCCGTGACCGGCGTCCGTCTCCAGGCCGGCGACGGCCCGTCGGAGGTCCTCGCCGCCGACCTGGTCGTCGACGCCCTGGGTCGAGGCTCCTCGGTGGCGGACTGGATCGAGAGCGCCGGCTGGCCGGCGGTGCCGGTCAAGACGCTCGACGCCAAGGTCACCTACATCTCCCGCTGGTACGACCTGCCCCCCGAAAGCGAACGCCCGGACTCCTGGTGGTGGCGCCACCTGATCGTGATGCCGACCCAGGACGACGCCCGCGACCGCCCCGCGGAGCACTCGTTCCTGTCGAACTTCTTCCCCCTCGAGAACGGCCGCGCGATCGCATGCATGGGCTCGTGGGGCCTGGAGATGCCGCGCACCGTCGAGGACTTCACCGCCTCCGCCGAGCGCCTGCGCACTCCGGTCTTCGCGGACGCGATGAAGCGGAGCACGCCCACCTCTGAGGTGCACCTCACCCGCTCGACGGGCAACAAGTGGCGCCGCTACGACCAGCTCCCCACCCCACCGCGCGGGCTGGTCTTCATCGGCGACTCGATCTGCGCGTTCAACCCGTTCTACGGCCAGGGGATGAGCTCGGCCGCACGCTCGGCCGTCCAGTTGCAGGGCGCCCTCGAGGACGCGACCTCCCTCGACGGCTCGTTCGCCGGCGACTTCCTGCGCGAACAGGTCGCGACGCTCGACGTGCCGTGGAAGCTCGCCATGGCTCGCGACCAGGGCTTCGAGTGCGCCACCGGCACCGAGTCGCTGCCGAGCTGGCAGCGACGCATCGTGGCAGCGATGACCTGGCCGGTCTTCAACACCATCACCGGCGCTGCCCGTGAGGATCAGGTGATCGACGAGCACTTCGCGCGCGTGTTCAACCTCGACGAGACCCTCGGGGAGATGTTCCGCAGTCCCCGGGTGCTGTTCGGGCTGGCGCGTCACCAGGTGAAGGCCGCTCTGGGCAGGACCACGGTGCCCTTCGGGTTCGATCCTTTGCTCGACCCGCCCGCGACCGACTACTCCGAGGCGGCCCCCACGGAGAAGGCCGAGGCGCTCGCATGAGCGTCACCTGCGACCCCGCGGCCGAGGCCCTCACCCGCGAGCTCGGGTTCGACTGCCATCAGGTCGACCCGGTGGTCTCGTTCACCCACCCGGCCGACCTCGCCAACTGGACCCAGCCGGTGCTCGAGGTACTGATCATCGGTGGAGCCGTCTTCGCGCTGGTGCACGCCGTACGTCGGCTCCGGCGCGAGGGCGACCCGACCAACCTGGCCCTCTGGTTCGCCTCGCTGGTCTACCTGGCCGTCACCGAGCCTCCGCTGTACTTCCCGGAGTGGTTCGGTCTGGACGAGATCTACGGCTTCATCTTCGCCCACAACGAGTTCACCGTGCAGTTCATGTACGGCCGGCTGCCGCTCTACATCGTGGCGTTCTACCCGGCGATCAGCGCCCTGGCCTACGAGCTCGTCCGCACCCTGGGGATCTTCGCGCGCCGCGGCGCGCTGGTCGGCGCCATCGCCGTGGCCTTCGTCTGCCAGGTCTTCTACGAGGTCTTCGACCACCTGGGTCCGCAGCTGAAGTGGTGGGCGTGGAACACCGACAACGTGCAGGTGAACCACCCGATGCTCGCCTCGGTGCCGATGACCAGCATGGTCCTCTTCGCCTCGGTCTCCCTCGGCGTGCTGACCTACCTCGTCGTCCGCTGGGTGGGCGTGGACGCCGACGCACGCCCCCCTCGTTCGGGCGTGTCGATCGCGCTGCGCACCGTCGCTGCGGGCGCCCTGACCCCGCTCGGCATGCTGATCGCCGGGATCCCCTTCAGCCTCCTGGGTGGTGACTCGCCCCACGTCACCGCCCAGGCGTGGGTCCTGGGCGTGGAGCTGGGTCTGATCTGGCTGGCCGGCGCCTGGATCCTGCTGCGTGAGTGGCGCTCGCCCGGCCCAGTGGAGCCGCCCCCGCTCAACGCGTTCGTCGCGGTCTTCCCGCTCGCCTTCGTGGTGGTGCACAGCGTGCTCTGGCTCGCCGCGCTGCCGGCGTACCTCGCGGCGGAGAACGGGATCACCGAGGCGGGCACCCCGATCGGCAGCGGCCCGTACGTGATCGCCTGCTTCCTGGCCATCGACGTCCTGCTGATGATGCTCTACCGGCGCCGCCGGCGGCCGGCCACGGTCGGGGCCTGACCCGTGGGCCACCACGGCTGGCAGGGCGACCCGCCGCGCACTGAGGAGCTCGCCCGCGAGCGGATCATCGCGGCCACGACCCGCTGCATCGAACGCCTGGGCGTGCCCCGGACGACGCTGTCCAGCGTGGCCGAGGAGGTGGGCGTCACCCGGCAGACCGTCTACCGCTACTTCGCGAACATGGGCGAACTGTTGTCCGCGGTGGCCGAGGCCGGCGCCACCGACTTCATCGAGCGGATGACGGCCCACCTGTCCGCGGCCACGACCCCGCTCGAGGCGGTGACGGAGTCGATCGTCTTCGCGGTCCAGGAGATCCCGCGCGAGCCCAGCATCGGGCTGCTGCTCCAGGCCGACGACCGCGAGCTGTTCGGTCGCGGCGTCACCTCCGCCGCCGCGCTCGGTCTCGGCGGTCAGGTGTTGCGCGACCTCGCGATCGACTGGGAGTCCGTCGGCGTGCGGGACGAGGAGCTCGACTCGCTGGCCGAGATCACGATGCGGCTGATGCTCTCGCTGTTGCTGGACCCCTCGGCGACCCCGCGCTCGGCCGACGACCTGCGCGCCTTCGTCGGCCGCTGGCTCGGACCTGCCCTGTCTCCTCGTCGGTAGCCCGCCCGGCAGGCCAGCACGGCTCAGCCGACGTACGCCGCCAGGTGCTCGCCGGTGAGCGTCGACCGGGCCGCCACCAGGTCGGCCGGTGTGCCCTCGAAGACGATCCGGCCGCCGTCGTGGCCGGCGCCCGGGCCGAGGTCGATGATCCAGTCCGCGTGCGCCATCACCGCCTGGTGGTGCTCGACGACGATCACCGACCTGCCTGAGTCGACGAGCCGGTCGAGCAGACCGAGCAGCTGCTCCACGTCGGCCAGGTGCAGACCCGAGGTGGGCTCGTCGAGGACGTGGACGTCGCCCTTCCCCCCGAGGTGGGTGGCCAGCTTGAGCCGCTGGCGCTCGCCGCCGGAGAGCGTGGTGAGGGGCTGACCGAGGCTGAGGTAGCCCAGCCCGACGTCCACGAGCCGGTGCAGGATCGCGTGCGCCGCCGGGGTCCGGGCCTCCCCTTCGCCGAAGAACGCCTCGGCCTCGGTCACCGACATCGCGAGCACCTCGCTGATGTTCCTGCCGCCGAACGTGTACTCCAGCACCTCGGCCTGGAAACGCCTGCCCTCGCACTCCTCGCACGTCGACTCGACCGTGGCCATCACCCCGAGCTCGGTGAAGATCACCCCGGCGCCGTTGCACGAGCCGCAGGCGCCCTCGGAGTTGGAGCTGAACAGGGCGGGCTTCACGCCGTTCGCCTTCGCGAAGGCCTTGCGGATCGGGTCGAGCAGGCCGGTGTACGTCGCCGGGTTGCTGCGTCGTGAGCCCTTGATCGCCGACTGGTCCACCATGATCACGCCGTCGCGACCGGCGATCGAGCCCTGCACCAGCGAGCTCTTGCCCGAGCCGGCCACGCCGGTGATCACGCAGAGCACGCCCAGTGGCACGTCGACGTCGACGTCCCTCAGGTTGTGGGTGTCGGCACCGCGGATCTCCAGCGTCGATGCCGCCGTGCGCACCGCCTGCTTGAGCGACGCCCGGTCATCGAGGTGACGGCCGGTGACGGTGTCGCTGGCCCGCAGCTCCTCCACGGTGCCCTCGAAGCAGACCGTGCCGCCCTCGGAGCCGGCCCCGGGCCCGAGGTCGACGGCGTGGTCGGCGATCGCGATCGTCTCCGGCTTGTGCTCCACGACCAGGACCGTGTTGCCCTTGTCGCGCAGTTGGAGCAGCAGGGCGTTCATCCGCTCGATGTCGTGCGGGTGCAGCCCGATCGTGGGCTCGTCGAAGACGTAGGTGACGTCGGTCAGCGAGGAGCCGAGGTGGCGGATCATCTTGGTGCGCTGCGCTTCGCCGCCGGACAGGGTGCCCGAGGGCCGGTCCAGCGACAGGTAGCCGAGCCCGATCTCCACGAACGCGCCGAGCAGGTCCGCCAGCGCCGTCGTCAGCGGCGCCACCGAGGGCTCGTCGAGGTCGCGCACCCAGCCGGCGAGGTCGCTGATCTGCATCGCACAGAGCTCGGCGATGTTCCGTCCGTGGACCTTCGCGGACCTGGCCTCGGCGCTCAGTCGGGTGCCGTCGCAGTCCGGGCAGTCGGCGAAGGTGACCGCCCGCTCCACGAAGGCACGAATGTGCGGCTGCATCGCCTCGAGGTCCTTGGAGAGCATCGACTTCTGGATCTTGGGGATCAGGCCCTCGTAGGTCAGGTTGACGCCCGCCACCTTGATCTTCGTCGGCTCCCCGTGGAGCAGCTGCTCGAGCTCCTTCTTGGTGAACTTCGCGATCGGCTTGTCCATGTCGAAGTGGCCGGAGCCGGCGAAGATCCGGCCGTACCAGCCGTCCATGCTGAAGCCGGGCACCTTCAGGGCGCCGCCGTTGAGCGAGAGGCTGTCGTCGTACAGGGCCGTCCGGTCGAACTCCTTGACCGAGCCGGTGCCCTCGCAACGCGGACACATGCCGCCGAGGTAGACGGCGTTGCGGACCACCTCCTTCTGGACCCGGCCGCCCTTCTCGGTGCTCATCACGCCGCTGGCCGTCCGGGTGGGCACGTTGAACGAGAACGCGGTGGGCGGGCCGACGTACGGCTTCCCGAGCCGGGAGAACAGGATGCGCAGCAGGGCGTTGGCGTCGGTCGCCGTGCCCACCGTGGAGCGCGGGTGGGCGCCGAGCCGCTCCTGGTCGACGATGATCGCGGTGGTCAGGCCGTCGAGGACGTCGACCTCGGGGCGCGCCAGCATCGGCATGAAGCCCTGCACGAAGGAGCTGTAGGTCTCGTTGATCATCCGCTGGGACTCCGCGGCGATCGTGGCGAAGAGCAACGAACTCTTGCCCGACCCGGAGACCCCGGTGAAGACCGTCAGCCGCCGCTTCGGCAGGTCGAGGTCGACGCCGCGGAGGTTGTTCGCGCGGGCGCCCCGGACCCGGATCAGGTCGTGGGTGTCGGCCGGGTGCGGCGCGCGCGTCATGAGGTCTCCTCCGAGTTCGGGTGCACGCCGCAAGGTACCGAGAGCAGGGCCGGGTGAACAGGCTCGCCCGGTGGGACGACCACGGCAGATGACCACGGCAGATGGCTCGAAGTGCCCATTCCCAACCCGGTGTGGACACGGAAGGGTCGAGAGGTCCGGGTTCCGATGAAAGGAAGAGACCGATGGGCCTGAATCGAGCAGTCGGCGTGGTCGCCGCAGCCGCCGTCCTGATCGGCGGCGCCAATCTCGCCGCCTACGCCGCCAACGGCAAGCCGCTGCTGCTGGGCAAGACCAACAAGGAGACCCGCACCGCCGTCGTGAAGAACACCGGCTCCGGTCCGGCGCTCAAGCTCACGACCAAGCGCTCCGCCCCACCGCTGGCCGTCAACTCCCGACAGCGGGTCGCCCGGCTCAACGCCGACCAGGTGGACGGTCTGCACGCGACCGACCTGCAGACGCACAGTCAGATCTTCCGGATCCCCCCGCAGGCCGGCGTCGGGAGCTTCGTGCTCGACCTCGGTCTCGAGCCGGGCGTCTATCAGGTGAGTTACTCGGTGATCTCGCTGATGTCGGCCGCGGACACCGCCATCAACTGCCACTTCTGGGCCGAGAGCGGGTTCTACGAACTGCTGGGCTACGGATCGAAGTACTCCTCCTACTCGACCGCGAACGGATCAGGCATCCTGGACACCCGGAGCCTGGACAAGACCTTCCGGTGTTTCACCAGTGGTGGAACCGCCACCGTCGATGCCGACTTCCCGGAGCAGTCACAGATCGTCGTGACGCCCATCGACGGGCTCAGCGTGGGCACCGCGGTACCCGTGGCGCCCATCGCACCCAAGCACCGGGGGCTGGGCCGCTGACTCAGCCGCGGCGTGCGGAGCGCCGGAGCACCCGGGTCAGGTTGGTCCACACCAGTCGGGCGTCCACCGAGAAGAGGATCGGCAGGGTGACGCCCTCGCGCCAGGTCGGGTTGAGCGCCTCGTAGCGCTCGGCCAGGCGGCGGGCGCTGCCCGACAGCGGCAGCGACTCGCCGTCGGCGACGTTGGCTCCGCGCACCACGCCCTCGGCGGCGTCGAAGGAGGTCGGGTAGAACGCCTGCGCGAAGGCGACCAGCGCTTGGCGCGCCCACGCCGGGGTGGCCTCGTCGCGCAGCGACCAGGTGCGCCCGGAGGTCCGGGTCAGCGAGACATAGCTCTGCGGGAAGGCCGTCGTCACGAAGTGCAGGCTGCGCGGGCCGAAGGTCCGCAGCGCGATCGGCACCAGTCGCCACGGCGCGAGGATCGTTCTGGGGTGTCCGCGGTAGGCGCGGCGGAAGTAGAAGAACTTGGAGAACATCAGCAGCAGTCGGCGTCGCTCGACGTCGACCGGGAGCATCGCGATGGTGAAGAAGCCCTGCGCGGTGTCGCTGGGGTCGACGAAGACGAAGACGTATCGGTCCGGTCCGACGACGGCGGCTCGGAACTCCTGCCAGTCCTGCTCCTCCGAGCGCGTCAGCGTGAGCATCTCCAGCCGCAGGCGCCAGATCTCGCGCAGGCGCTCCTCGGTGATCTCGGCGCTCGGGAGGAGCAGGGCACGCAGGGGACGGCTCATGGGTCGGGCTCCGGGGAGTGACGACGGACGGGGCCGTCGGAGACTAGCGGTCGCCGACCGGCCGGAGGTGCTCCGGCCGGTCAGCGACCCTGGTGTCGGTCCGGATCCCGTGCCCGCCCTCGATCAGTGCCGGTCGGAGGTGTTGCGGCCCGTCACGGTCGAGGCGATCACGACCAGGACGGCCGCGGTGACGATGGCGACGATCCAGCGCACCCAGTCGACTCCGGAGGTGTCCCCGCTGCCGCCGAAGGCGCTGTAGATGTACCAGCCCAGGATGACGCCGCCGATGCCGCACAGCAGCGTGAGCCAGATAGGAATGTTGTCCTTGTCGCCCGGGGCGACGAACTTGCCGAGCAGGCCGATGATGATGCCCGCGATGATCACTCCGATGATGCTCACAGCGCTCCCTCGTTTCTCTCCGGCGGATGTGCCTCCCCCCTCGTACCCCCGGGGCCCGTGTCGCAACCGCGAGCACCAGGTGCTGGTCCCTCAGGGCTGACGTGCTCCGGGACGCACGTCGGCGAGTGCGGACCCGTCGCCCGCGTTCTCCCGCGCGATGACGCTGAGGCTGCCGTCGCTCTCCAGCACGACCGCGGCGATCGCGGCGACGTCACCGGCGCCTGTCCCCCGGATCGCCTGCCGCACCTCCCCCTCGGTGAGTCGCTGGTCGCGCAGCGCGTCGGTCAACATCCGGCCGTCGCGCAGCACCAGCGTGGGCCGCGCCGTGACCAGGGCACGCCCGCCGGGCACCCGGGAGGCCACGACGGCGGCGAGGAACTGGAGCAGTGCCAGCATCCCCAGCGCCACCACCCCCTCGACCCAGGAGACGTCGGTGCTCAGGAAGATCGTCGCCAGCGTCGAACCGAACGCGACGGTGATCACGAAGTCGAACGCGTTCAGTTTCGCCAACGTGCGTTTGCCGGAGAGGCGCAGGAGCAGGACGAGCGCGGCATAGGAGGCAGGGCCCACCAGGAGCACCCGCAGGACATCGGACCAGGTGTCGAACCACATGGTCTCGGTGTACCCCGTGACGCCCCGACCAGACCCGGATCTCAGCAGACCTCGGCGCTCACCGCGTCACCCGCGCGGCGGCGGCCAGCAGCCGAGGCAGGACGTCGGCCGCGAGCAGGCCCTGGAAGCCGTCCCCGAGGTCGGTCGCCCGAGCCAGACCGAGCGACCGCAACGAGGCGGCAGCCAGCGTCGAGCTGTAGCCCTGGCTGCAGACCACGACCACCCGGCTCTCCGCGGTCACCGCAGCCAGCCGGTACGGCGAGGTGGGGTCCAGCCGCCACTCCAGCACGTTGCGGTCGACGACGATCGAGCCCGGCAGCTCCCCGCCGCGTCGGCGCTGCTGCTGCGGTCCATGGGTGCGACAGCCTCCCTGGTGGGCAGAGGGGCTCGGGCCCCCACCGACGAGGCTAGGCCTCGCGGACGGCGCGCACCGGGAAAGCGTCGACGTCAGTCGGCGGTGAGGAAGACTCGCAGAGCGGAGACGAACGCGTCCGGCTGCTCGGAGTGCACCCAGTGGCCGGCCCCCTTGACGGTGACCAGCCGGGTGGTCGGGAAGAGCTCACGCATCCGCGGCGCGTGGTCGGGCTGTACGTAGGGCGAGTGCTCGCCCGCCATCCAGAGCACCGGGCGCTCGAACGAGCCGGAGACCTCGGGCATGCCCGCGATCGTGGCGAGCTCGGCGCGCAGCAGGTCCAGGTTGGCCTGCCAGCCGAACCCCTCCTTGCCGCTGCGCAGGTTCTGCAGCAGGAAGCCTCGCACCCGCTCGTCGTCGATGTACGGCGCGAGCGCCTCGTCGGCGTCGCTGCGCCGCTCGAGGCTGTCGAGGTCCAGGCGCGCCAGACTGTCCAGCAGGTGCTCGAACTCGCCCGCGCCGCCGCTGGGGACCGGCGAGATGTCGACGACCACGAGCCGCTCGACGAGCTCAGGGTGGCGCAGGGCCAGCACCATCGCGACCTTGCCGCCCATCGAGTGCCCCACCAGGTGCAGCGGGCCGTCGTCGGCGTACCGCTCGCGCAGGTGGTCGGCGACCGTGTCGGCGAGGTCGGGGTAGTCGGTGGTGTCCAGCCACGGCGACCGCCCGTGGTTGGGCAGGTCGACCAGGGTCGAGCGCAGGTCGGGCACGAGCGCCTTGGCGATCTGGGTGAAGTTGCGTCCCTGCCCGAAGAGCCCGTGCAGGAACACCACCCGCGCTCCGGTGTCGCCGATCTCGGTCGTGTGCAGCGAGGACGCGGTGGAGGGACTCACGGGGTCACCCTAATCAGCCCACTGGAGGTCGATCCCGGCGGGAGCACGAGCACTCGGGCTCCGGCGTTCAGCACTTTCCGAACCCGGCCTTCAGCGCCATCCCAAGGCGGGTGCGACGTCGGTGAGGACGGACTCCAGCAGGTGGGCGTTGTAGTCGACCCCCAGCTGGTTGGGCACCGTCAGCAGCAGCGTGTCGGCCGCCGCGATCCCCTCGTCCTCGGCGAGCTGGGCGACCAGCCGGTCCGGCTCGGCGGCGTACGTGCGACCGAAGACGGCGCGCAGGTCGGCCTCGATCTGACCGACCTGGTCGGTACTCCTGCCCTCGTGGCCGAAGTAGGCGCGGTCGAGGTCGGTGGTGATCGGCATGATCGAGCGGCTGACCGAGACCCGGGGTTCGTGTGCGTGCCCGGCCTCCTTCCACGCGTCCCGGAAGGCCTCGATCTGCTTGCGCTGCTGGACGTGGAACGGCTCCCCGGTCTCGTCGGCCTTGAGCGTCGAGCTCATCAGGTGCATGCCCTTCTCGGCCGCCCAGCGGGCGGTGGCGTCCGAGACCGCTCCCCACCAGATCCGGTTGCGCAGACCCTCGGAGTGCGGCTCGACGCGGAGCAGACCGGGCGGGTTGGGGAACATCGGGCGCGGGTTCGGCTCGGCGAAGCCCTCACCCCGGAGCACCTCCAGGAACACGTCGGCATGGCGACGCGCCATCTCGGCGTGCCCCTCGCCCTCGGCGGGCTGGTAGCCGAAGTAGCGCCACCCGTCGACGACCTGCTCCGGTGACCCCCGGCTGATGCCGAGC
>NZ_JBFIKK010000010.1:0-40506 GCF_041600255.1 Nocardioides sp.
CGGGGGGTCGAGGATCCGCGGATCGGTCGCGAGGAACGACGCCCCCCTGGCTCACGTCGACATCGGTCTCAATGACGCAACGGGCGCCAAGATGTCCTACTACCTGCGTTACTCGGCCGAGGTGGAGGCCGTGGACTGCCGACGCGACGTCCAGTCGTTGGTCGGGAGCATGATGCTGCACCAGACGTTGCCCGCCGCGCAGGCGAAGAAGTTGCCCCTCTCCGTCACCGGGACTGGCGGGTACGGCACCCCGCGCGGCAAGCAATTCGTGGTGGTGCGTCTGTATGGGCCGTGGGGAGGGTCGATCGAGGACGTCCGGCTGGAAGGTCGACTCCTCGACGGCGAGATCCGTGTCAACCGGCTCGACGGAAGGCCCGTGGCGCTGGTGCCGGTGCTGGTGTCAGGGCCGGAACAGGTGCCGTTGACCTGGCGGATGACGACCGGGGAGGGCCAGTCCGGGCCCGTGCGACTGCGGATGACGCCGGGCGTCGAGCCGGGCGGGGCCGACGAGATCCTGCCGAGTTCGTGCTGACGGGTGGCCGCGCCGGAGGCTCGGTCGCTCTGAGAGCATGACGTCATGACGTGTCACGTGAAGTTCGCCCGGTGACGGATTCTCCAGCGGTCGGACGACAGAGTCGTCCGCTCGCGCGGCGGCTGGTGTTCATCGGGATCCCGGTGGTCCTGCTGGGGTTCGCCCTCGTCTGCGGCTGGCAGCTGCTGCACGTCGCGAGCGGGGTCCTGAAGAGCCAGGACCAGGCCACCGCGCTCCGTGCCTCGCTTGAGGCACGGGACCTCCCCCGAGCCCACGAGGACGCGGTGCAGTTGCGGGGCACGGCCGATGACCTGCGGGACCGCACCGACGGCCTGGTCTGGTCGCTGATGGGCTGGACGCCCGGGGTGGGTGGGGACTTGAGGGCGATCCGGACCGCCTCGTCCGGCCTCGCCTCTGTTGCCCGGGGTGCCGAGAAGGTTCTGGGGGTGGGCGTGGCGCCGGACGGTCTGCTGCGCGGTGACCGGGTATCCCTCTCTGCGGTCCGGGAGATCTCGACGGCGACATCCGGGATGGTGGCTGGTTTCGGGGAGCTCGATCGCGCCGTGGACGACCTGTCCTCATCCCCCTTCGGCCCCATTCGGAGCAGGGCGGCGCGGGTGGCGGACTCGGTCACGGCAGGGCACGACGCGGTCCGGGGAGCGGCGCCCGTCCTGGAGGCAGCGCCTGCACTGCTGGGAGAGCAGGGCACGCGCAACTACCTGCTCGTCTTTCAGAACAACGCCGAAATCCGCGCCACCGGCGGCCTGATGGGGTCGGCAGCCTGGCTGACGGTCACGGATGGCCGACTCCGGCTCGAGCGCACCTTCTCGCCCATCGAGGAGACGAACGAGGTGGAGGTGCCGTTCAGCTTCACCCCCGCCGAACGGGTTCTGTACGGCGACAACCTCGCTCAGGGCGCCATCTTCGTGAACTCGATGCCCGACTTCTCCCGCGTTGCGGATCTATTGAGACAGGGCTGGGGCTCGTGGTTCGCCGAGCCGCTGGACGGGGTGATCTCCCTCGACGCGGTGAGCCTGTCCTACCTGCTCGACGCCACCGGTCCGGTGGAGGTCATGGGCCAGACCTTGACGGGCGACAACGCCGTCGACGAGTTGCTCAGCGGTGCCTACTCCCGCTACCCCGACAACGAGCAGCAGGACGCCTTCTTCTCCACGGTCGCCGACACGACGTTCGATGCCATGACCAGTGGCCGCGTGGACGGGCCGGTCCTGGTCTCGGCGCTGCGTCGGATGGACCAGGAGTCGCGGTTGGCGCTGCACTTCTTCGCCGACAACCTCTCCGTGGCGAACCTGGACCCCTTCACCCCGGCACCCGACGAGGCCGGCCACGCAATCGCGGTGGGTCTGAACAACGTGTCCGGCGACAAGATGAGCTACTACCTGCGGAGCAAGGTGGCCGTGACGGCCAACGGCTGCAAACGGGGTCGAGAGTCCCTGACCGGCGCGGTCCAGTTGACGTCCCGGGCGCCTCTGGACGCCACGAGTCTGCCGGCGCGCGTCACTGAGGTCCGTCCGGAGACTCCCGCCATCGGTGGAGTCTTCCGTCAGGTTCCCCTGGGTTCCCAGATGGTCCAGCTGGTGCTGCGCGCGCCCCAAGGAGGCTCGATCGGGGCGGTGGACGTGGATGGCGCTACCGTCTCAGGGGCGAGGGTCGCCCAGGGCGGGCTCGAGACCGTGAGCGTCGAGGTTCAGCTCGGCGCCCAGCAGTCCAGGCAGGTCTCCTGGCAGATGTCCACCGGCAAGGCCCAGGCCGGGGACGTCGACGTGATCGTGACCCCGAGCATCGAACCGACGGTCGCCTCGTTTCGTGTGCCGTCCGCCTGCGGCTGATCCATCGACGGCCAGGCTCCCTCGGGGGGAGGTGGGAGTTCGATCGATGTGGGCTAGGCTCGCGCGGTGTCGAGGCGATGCCATCGACGGCAGACCGCGAGGCAAGTAGCAACAAGGCTTCGGAACCGGGGACGATCGAGCGAGGCTGACTGATGGAACTGCGTGACCACCTGCGAATGCTCGCGATGCACTGGTTCGGGGTGCTGCTGATCGCTGCGCTCGTGGTGTCAGGTGCAGCGGCGTACACCTTCAGCCAGACCAAGATCTATGCGGCCGACGCCAACGGCTTCGTCAGCACCGGCTCCACGGGCAACGCCGCCCTGGGCTCGATCAACGACGACTTCTCCAAGTCACGAGCGACGTCCTACGTCGACATCGCGAAGAGCAGGGCGACCGCCCAGGAGGTCATCGACGACCTGGGCCTCGACGCCAGTCCGGCCGGCCTGGTCGGCAAGATCTCGGTCGAGCAACCGTTGGACACGGTGCTGATCAAGATCACTGCTCGCGACGAGACGCCGGAAGGCGCCCAGAAGCTCGCGGACGCGTGGGTGAAGGCGCTGGCGACCCAGGTCCAGCAGATCGAGGACCCGCAGCAGCGGGAGCGGACCGGTACACCGCGGGTGATCACCATCGAGTCGGCCGAACTGCCGACCTCCCCGGTGGCGCCGCAGCCTGAGCGGAACCTCGCCCTCGCCCTGCTCGTCGGCCTGGCCTTGGGGTATGCGTACGCGCTGCTGCGGCACACGCTGGACCGCCGCCTACGCACCCCTCAGGCGATCCAGGATCGCTTCCAGGTCTCCGTGGTGGGCACGATCCCGATGGTGGGTGCGCTGGGCCAGGACCCCAGCGACCGCCAGCAGGTGGTGCTCTCCCAGGCAGACGGTACGTCGCGTCAACGCGACGCGGCCGAGGCATTCCGCAAGCTCCGCACCAACCTGATCTTCATGGACGTGGACCACCCACCCCAGGTGATCGTGGTGACCAGCCCGCGGCCGGGCGACGGCAAGTCCACGGTGGCCGCCAACCTGGCCGCCGCGGTGGCCTACAGCGGGCAGAAGGTCGCGCTGGTCGATGGTGATCTGCGGCGCCCCACGGTGGCGCGGTCCTTGCAGGTGGATGGGGACATCGGGCTGACCGACGTCCTGGTGGGCCGTCTCCCGCTGTCCGACGGCCTTCAGCAGTCCGACAAGCACGCGAACCTGTTCGTGCTCCCGGCCGGGCGTATCCCGCCCAACCCCAGCGAACTGGTGGGCTCGCAGGCCATGCGCACCATGCTGGAGAAGTTGTCCCAGGACTATCTGGTGATCATCGACGCGCCTCCGCTGCTCCCGGTCACGGACGCAGCCATCCTGACGGCGGCGGCCGATGGGGCTTTTGTGGTGGTCTCGGCGGGCCGGACGCTGGACACCGAGCTCGGCCAGGCGCTCTCCCACCTCGAGGCCGTGTCGGGCAAGGCGCTCGGCATCATCCTCAACAAGACGTCGCGCCGGGCGATGGGCGGCTACTACTACTACGAGAGCGCCTACTACGGCGAGGAGCCTGGCGCCAATCCGTCGACGGGGGAGTCCCGGAGCGGGAGCAAACGCAAGCGCCGGCGCAAGAGCAAGGCAGGCTTCCTTGCTCGACGCCGCTGAGCCCGTGCAGGCCGACCGGGTGCTGCGCCGGAAGGACGAGCTGGCCGTGGTCGACTCGACCGACCGAGTGGCGATCCTCGACCTGGACGATCTCACCTGTCCTCCGCGCGTCCTGGAGGGCACGGCGGCGGCCATCTGGCAGCTGGTGGACGGGGTCCGCTCCGAGCGGGACATCTGCCAGGAGCTGGCCGAGGCCTACGGAGCACCGTTCGAGGTGGTGGCCGACGACGTCGCGGCCTTCCTGAACCAGATGGTGGAGGCTGGACTGCTCGTCGAGGCCGCCGTCGCGGTGATCGATGAGGGGTCCGGGGTGGAGCAATGAGTGCCCCCATCCAGATCGACGTCCTGGGTGTCACGATCGAGGTCGTGCCCACCGGCAAGGAGGCTGACGAGCTGGGGACCCTGCTGTCGCGGGCCTGGGACCGTTGTCTGGTCTCCGAGGTGAGCACCGGCCCGGCCGACCTCGTCGTGCATGCCGTGGTCGGTCGCCGGACGCCGAAGAAACTCCGGGGCGAGGTCGTCGCGGTCGCACCCAGCGTGGAGGCGCTGATGGAGGTCGTGACGCAGACCGTGACCGTCGAGGCGATCACCCGCCGGGCGGGGGACCTGGTGATGCTGCACGCGTGCGCGCTCGCCCACCCCGAGACCGGCGCCGTGAAGGTCTTCGTGGGGCCGTCGGGGATGGGGAAGACCACCATCGCGCGGACCTTGGGTGGCCGGTGGGCCTACCTGACTGACGAGACCGCCGCCTTCGCCGAGGACGGCGAGCTGATCGCCTACCCCAAGCCGCTGTCGGTGATCACCGAGGAGCGCCACAAGGAGCAGGTGTCGCCGAGCGACCTGGGGCTCCTGGCGTCGGTGCAGCCCGGCGACGTCGACGGGCTGTACCTGCTGGATCGCCGCGACGATGTCGCTCAGGTGACTCTGGAGCCGGTGCCCCTGGTCGAGGCCGTGGCTCTGCTGGCCGAGCACACGTCGTACTTGGGAGCGCTCGAGAGGCCGCTGCACCGTGTCGCTGAGGTGATCACTGCCGGTGGCGGACTCCACCGGGTGACGTACGCCGACGCCGGCGACCTTGCCTCCTTGCTGAATGGAGACGGGAAGCGATGACGAAGGGGTTGTGGCGCCTGGGCGACCTTGTCGACCGAGTGGACGGCGAGGACGGTCGCGCCGTCGTCATGGTGGGGCAGGACGTGCTGGTGGTCTCCCCGGTCGCTGCGGCGATCCTCGACCTCCTGATCGCGGGCGAGCAGAGCACGGCGTCGCTCGCCGAGTCGCTGGAAGCCGCGTTCGGTGCGCCCGTCGACGCGACCTCCGAGGCCCTGACGACCCAGGTGGTCCAGTCGTTGCTCGAGGCGGGGCTTGTCGTCGCGTGTTAACGCTGGGTGAAATCTGAGATCGAATGGCGCATTTGACGGACTGTGCCTTAGGGTGACCAAGAATGCTTTCCGGGACGTTTGAGTCCCAACCACGAGGGGAACCACAGATGACTTCCACCATGGACTCGGCCAGGACCGAAGAGGGCGCCGCCACCAGCGGTTTCTCTCGCCGCTCAGTCGTTCGTACCGGCGCCCACATGGCTTGGGCGGTGCCGGCGATCTCCCTTGCCACCGCTGCTCCTGCCCTGGCGACGTCGCACGGCCCGGATCAGCTGAAGATCACGAGGTTCAAGGCGCGCTACATCCGCAAGCGTCGCGGCGTGCGCGTCATCACCGGCCCGATCCGGAACAAGGGCCAGTCCAGCGCTGGTCAGGTCACCGCGGTGGTCACCTTCCCGATCCGTCGCAAGGGCCCGTTCCGCCGCCCGCCGAAGGTCTCTGGTCGCGTCAGCCGGGGCTGGAGCCTGGTGGGTCGCCGCGAGGGCTACAACCTGACCTTCGTCACCAACTCCGAGATCGAGGCCGGCGACCGTACGCAGCCGCTCATCTTCACGGTGGTGACCGCTGGCGGCAAGAAGCGGTTCTCGAAGGGCACCGTTCGTCTCGTGGTCAACGGCAACGACAGCTCTGACACCGCCTCGAGCCGGCTCTGACCGGAACCCTGTCCCCCTCTGAGGGGGCCGCACTGACCCTCCACGAGGGCGTGCACCTCGGCTACGCCATGGTCGCCCGTGTCGCTTGCGACACGGGCGTCCGTGCGTTGGCGATCAAGGGCCCGATCTTAGGCCTGCAGGGCCTACGGGGTTCGAAGATGTCGCGAGACGTAGACTTCTTGGTGCATCCGAGGGACATGCGGTCCTTGGTCGGCGCGCTTCGGAGAGTCGGCTGGTTCGTGGACGATGGGTTCCGAGCACCGAGTGTCACGAGGTCGCACTCCATCGTGATGCGCCATGCTGAGTGGCCGTGTGAAATCGACCTCCACCATCGATTCCCTGGGTTTCTGGCGTCCCCGGACTTCGTCTTCGAGTTCCTCTGGGAGTGTAGAACCTCAGCCGAGTTGGCTGGGGCCTCGATGGCATGCTGCGATGTCATGACCCATGGGTCCCTTGCCGCCCTCCACTATATCCGTGATCGGGCGACCGGAAGCCGGTCAAGTGAGTTCGACGAATTGCTGGCTGGCATGGATCGACAGTTGACCAGTGCCGACAAGGTGGAGTTGGGGGCCCGCGTCGCAAGGCTGGGGGCGACCGAAACGTTGCGATCGGTACTCGAACTTCTTGACGTGCCAGTTGAGGCGGCTGCGGAGTTCGATACAGATGCGGAGATGCTTGAGTGGCGGCTGGCGGTTAACGCCACCACGCTGACCAGCTTGGGTTGGGTAGTCGCGCTGCGAGGAAGTGGCCTCCGACGGTGGCCGTCGATCCTCTGGCAGGCGGCATGGCTCAACGAGGCAGATCTTCGGAGAGCCGAGCCGAGCCTGGGATTGGGTCGGGCACCCCTTCTTGTGGCTAGGATGCGGCGTCTGGGCCGAGGGCTGCGGGCGCTACCGCGCGCTATCTGGGCCATCGCTCGACTCAACTGAACGAGCGCCCTGTGGAGCTCTGTCCGAGATGACCAAGGAGTACACCGCTCAATGAATTCGGACGGGCTGCGCCCTACGGTAAGAATCTTGGGTACGCACGGCGTGCCGGCGAACTACGGGGGCTTCGAGACCGCCGCCGAGAACGTCGCTCGCTATCTCGTTGACCACGGCTGGAGGGTCATCGTCTACTGCCAGACCGACCATGAAGGGCCTGTCTACCACGATGTCTGGGAGGGTATCGAACGCGTCAACATCTCGGTCCCCGACAAGGGCTGGCTCGGCACCTCGAAGTTCGATTGGCTGTCCATTCGGCATGCGGTCAAGCACGGGGATCTCTGCCTCACCTTCGGTTACAACACGGCGGTCTTCAACGTCCTCCAGCGCGTGTGGGGGATTCCCAATGTCATCAACATGGATGGCATTGAGTGGTCACGGGAGCGGTGGGGGCGAGTGCGCCAGGCGATTCTCTATCTCAATGAGCGGATCGGCTGCTGGGTAGGCAACGAGTTGATCGCCGACCACCCGGAGCTCAACACCTACCTTCGGACACGGGCCCCTGCGCGCAAGATCACGACCATCACCTACGGTGCGCACCCGATTGTTGAGGCTCCTGTCTCCCATTTGACTGCGCTTGACCTGGAGCCCGGCAAGTACCTCAACCTGATCGCGCGACCAATTCCGGAGAACTCGATTCTTGAACTGGTGCAGGGGTTCTCGGCGCAGCGTCGCGGGATGCGACTCGCGGTGTTGGGGAACTATGACGTGGTGGATGATCCCTACCATCGGCTGGTTGTCGAGGCGGCGAGCGACGAGGTCGTATTTCTAGGCGCTATCTATGATCCCGCCATTGTCCAGTCTCTCCGCTTCCACTCAGCCGGGTACCTTCATGGCCACACAGTGGGGGGTACGAACCCCTCTCTCGTCGAGGCGTTGGCAGCAGGGAACCCGGTTATTGCTCACGACAACAAGTACAACCGGTGGGTGGCTGGAGACGCCGCGCTCTACTTTGGGTCGATGGCGGAAGCAGCCGAGGCCGTAGACCAGCTGGCTGGCGACCCGGGGTTGCGCAGTCGTCTGGGTGCCAACGCCCTCGCCCGCTGGGAAACTGAATTTACCTGGGAGAAAGTGGCGGGCGAGTACGAGGCGCTGCTCAGAAAGCGCCTCCCCTCCCGCAAGCGACGTTTCATCAAGAAGGGTTGACAAGTGGTCAAGGTCGGCATCATCGGGCTGGGAAAGATGGGGCTCTCCCATTACTCCATCATCAACGCGCACGAAGACGTAGAGGTCGTGGGCGTGTGCGACTCGAACGGCTACGTGCTCGACGTGCTGCACAAGTACACGGGCGTCGAGATCTTCTCGGACTTCGAGAAGATGTTGGACAGTCGGGGGGTCCAAGCTGCCGTCATCTCGACTCCCTCGAGACTGCACGCTCCGATGGTGCGAGCCTGTTTGGAGAGAGGCATTCACGTCTTCTGTGAGAAGCCGTTCTGTCTCGACCCGGCTGACTCCTTGGCCTTGGCCGAGCTGGCGAAGGAGAAGGGCCTCGTTTGCCAGGTCGGTTATCACAACCGATTTGTGGGTGCCTTTGGAGAGGTCAAGCGTCTTCTTGACGCTGAGGCCATCGGCCGCGTCACTCACGTGCTGGCGGAGGCGTATGGTCCCGTCGTACTCAAGCCCAAAGGGACGACGTGGCGGAGCCAGAAGGATGAAGGGGGCGGCGCACTCTACGACTACGCTGCGCACCCACTCGACCTGCTCACCTGGTATTTCGGTCGGCCTGACTCGGTGTCGGGGACGATTCTCGGCCACGTCTTCTCCACCGAGACCGAGGACGAGGTCTTCACGACCATTGACTGGGGTCGAGGGATGAGTGGGCAACTGTCCGTCAGTTGGTCTGACGAGTCACAGCGGAAGATGACCACCAAGATCACTATCTGGGGCACCAACGGCCGGATCAATGTGGATCGGCAGGAGTGCCAGGTCTACCTTCGTGATGCGACCGAGGCCCCGAACGGTTACGTCGCAGGGTGGAATGTGCGGTACACCACGGAGCTGACAGGTGAGGTCGACTTCTACGTTCGCGGCGAAGAGTACTCCGCTCAGCTGGACGCGTGGGTCAGGCGAATTGGCGATGGCGAGGTTGACGGGATCGGGGACTTCTCGGACGCCACGGTGACCGATCAGTTGCTGTCTGCGATCAGGCACGGTGACTCGGGGCAGGTTCGTCCTATCCTCGCTGGGGATGCCAGTCCGTCCCAGATTCCCGCCCGTGGCTGGCTTGCGCGGTTGCGTGAACGCCGTCGGACTCGCCGGCTCAACACGACAGGTAGGAAGGCATGACCATGGACCGCTTGCTCTTCGGGGACAACCAGTTCTTCGGCGTCAACCACATGTCCGAGGAGAAAGCGCGCTCGCAGGCAATGCGCTTCCAGTCCTTGGACGCCGTGATGTCCGTGCTCGACTCGGCATACGACGCGGGCGTCACGACGTTTATGTGCACCACGCATGATCGGATCGCCGAGGTGACTGAGCGAATGCGAAAGGAACCCGCCCGCTACGCCGAGCAAGTGTTCTACCCGTGCATGCCGTACGCCCACAAGTACGCCAATGCCATGGCTGAGTCGGGCATGATTGGCTCGATCAGGCAGTTCTTGCCGGATGAAGGCTTCTTCGATGCGGCGATGCGCGGCGGCAAGTCCCTGGCCAAGAAGGACATCGAAGGTCTCACCACGCTACTCATCGACGCCGAAATGAAGATGTTCGAGGGGCTCAAGACGCCTGTCATCTTCCTTCAGAACGTAGTCGTGGATCTACTCCTCGGTCTGGGATTCACAGAGGCCTTCAGGATCTTCGCAGACCACGTCAAGGCCAGGTACGGTGCGGAGCCAGGCTTTATCACGATGAACCTGCCCAAGCTCCTGGACGCACTCGACGAAGTTGGGGTCCACAACCCGATTGTGTGTTCCAACATCAACAAGATCGGGTTCCGCATGTGCGGCGGTGTGGATGCTTACGTCGATGCGATGACGAATCGCGAGTTCCGCGCAGTTGCCATGTCGGTGTACGCGTCTGGCGCCATTCCGCCCGCGGAGGCGATCGAGTGGGTTGCTCAACTGCCCAATCTCAAGTCGATCGTCTTCGGAGCCTCTAGTCGCTCCAACATCGAATCGACCGTGGAGCTGGTAGGTCGATACTGGCTCGCCGAGGGGCTGAAAGAGGGTTCTTAGGCGGATGACGGAGGCGGCGACTCGCGTGCTCGGGGCTCTTCCAGGGCAGCGTAGGAGGGGAGATGCTTCACGTCATCCACGAGGAAGCCTGACGCGATGGTGCGGACCTTGCTCTGTAGTGGTGATCGCTCAAGGAAGCAATCATGTGATGTCTGAACCAAACTGACTGGAGCTCCGTCGCACGGCGATTGGGTTGGCATAGCAGCCGGGCCTGTTGGTTGTTCAGGTCGGCAAGGACCTCGGTATCAGCTAGTTGGAGCTTCGACGCTGGATGTTTCAGGACGGTGTCGATGCCGGGCCGCCGTGAGGGGCTGTCGACCAATCGCGGGACGGGCCCGAAGACCCCCGGCTGAGATCTTCGAAGAGTAATGACAGCCGCCGCAGAAGCCGGAGTTGCAGCGACCGGTCGACCCACGCAAGTGACCTCGTGGGTTCGTTGGGCACCGGCTGTGTGATGCCGGCCCCCTGGGATCCATCGGCCGGGTCGCGTCCAGCGTCGGCAAGGTCCGGGTTCTTCGCCGACCTCGTCGCACGCGGCCTGACCGGGGTCCCGCTGGTCACCTCAGATGCCCACGCCGGCCTGGTCGATGCGGTCGCAGCGAACCTGCCCGGCGCGGCCTGGCAGCGCTGACGCACCCACTACGCCGCGAACCTGAGGTCGGTGACACCCAAGAGCATGTGGCCCGCGGTCAGGACGATGCTGCACTCGGTCTACGACCGGCCAGACCGGCCCGCCGTACCCGCCCAGTTCGACCGGCTGCTCGATTACGTCGACGGCAAGCTTCCCGAGGTCCACGACCACCTTGACGCCGCCCGCGCCGTCATCCTCGCCTTCACAGGTTTCCCAGGGACGTGTGGACCCAGATCTGGTCCAACAACCTCGCCGAAGGCCTCAACCGTGACATCCGACGCCGCACCGACGCCGTAAGCATCTTCCCCACGACCGAATCCGGAATGGGAGCTGATGATCTGCCTGCCCTGACCGCCTGATCCATCACGAAGGAAACGCAGCGCTACACCACTACGTGGGACTTGACCCACCACTGGAAACAGAAGTCCCTTCACGTCACCGCCCACGTAGCGACATGATCACCACACCATGTAGGTCGAAGGAAGCGGGTCAGCTGCCTGCACCCGAAAAGCCCTTGCACTATTTTGTTCGCAATTAGACATCGAGCTGGTGTCGGACCTCCGCCACGGCATCTGCGAGTCGGCCGAAGTCAGCCGGATCGGTGCGCAGGCGCCCTGACGTTGTAGCCCGAGCCAATTCATGGACGGCCCTTGAAGGACTGAGTTGACACGTGGACTCGATCCGCATGATTTCGCTGACGGGGTTGGTGGCCAATTCCTCGTAGTTTACGATGATGTCCAACTTGGTGCGATTCGCATAAATATGATGCATGCCAAGCACCCATTCACTCGCCGCCATTTCTGCCACACTCAGCGATGAACTCCCGATGATCTGACTCACCGATTCGTGCATCGGCGCGAGCTCTTGTCGAATGTGTGTCCACTTCCGGCGACCAACGCCCCACCAGTCCTCGTCGGCAAACCCGTGGACAGTGTTCCATTCGACGACCGAATTCACAAAGTCTTCCGGCCTTCTAATAATGGCCACTAAGATAGCGTCGGGGAACAGTTCGCGGATGAATTCAGCTCTGTAGGTCATCTCGGGGTACTTGTCCATGACCCGCCGACTGCGAGATATGCGCTGGTAGCGGCTGAAAGCCCGGGCCGCCCGCTCGCGAACTTTCGGCGTGACATCGGAGGCGCTCAGAAGGAACTTGCCGTGCTTCGAGTAGAAGCCGCTGACGTCTTCGCCCGGCACGATCAGGTTCCACATCAGCTTCGGTTCATTGAGCCACCCCACGTCTGGATGGGCACTCAGCAGTCGTCCCAAGTGAGTAGTGCCCGATCGACCCACCCCGAGGATAAAGATGGGTCGGTCGATGGGTTGAATTGGTTCCTTTTCGATACCCTGCATCAGGTTCCATCGCACGACGGGGTTGAACCACTGTCCGCGCGTCGTAGCAGGTCGCCCCTCAAACATAGTGTAGGTGAGGAGGCGCCGCAGGGTCGGGGCGATCCCCGCCAAGCGCACGTATCGTCGATCTATCTGAGCTACCATTTTTTACCGTCCGTGTGAGACATCGCTGACGACAGCGCGGCGGTCCAGAGGCTGGTTGACAATTGATTCATCTTTTCGCTTAGATCCTCGATTCGTGAATCAAACACCTGCTCAGCCGCCTCGACCCAGGCTCTGCCGGCAGGAGCGTCAACCAAGCCAGCCCAAGCACTTCCGTAAAGACCCGAAATGAACTCGTGACGATTTGCCACTACGGGTCGACCGAGCTCGTAGGCGCGCGTAGCAATACCGCTCTGGAAAT
Source organism: Nocardioides sp. (assembly GCF_041600255.1). Classification (GTDB taxonomy): domain Bacteria; phylum Actinomycetota; class Actinomycetes; order Propionibacteriales; family Nocardioidaceae; genus Nocardioides. The sequence goes on from NZ_JBFIKK010000010.1 coordinate 12,592, forward strand.
AGAATCGATACGGGATCAATATGGCGCTGGCGTTGAGCATTTCCTCGTCCAGCTCCTCCTCCGTCAAGAAGCGTGCATCAACCTCCCATCCAGCAACTTCGGGCCATCCGCGCCCCACAATCTTCAAACGCCATGCGGGCGGGGCGATCTCGGCGATGGACTGAAGCAGGGCAAGATCGCGAGCGCCCTTGAACTGCCCGGCGACGAGGATGGTGCGAGCCGCTTGCAGCGGCCTGGGGCTGGATCGCCGTAACTTCACAGGGTGGGGAAGGATGTGGACTTCGCGGAAGCCCAGCTTTGTTAGCTCCTCAGCCGCGAGCGCGGTGTGGGCGACAGGATGTGTTCGCTTCCCGGCAGCTCCCCACGCCCCAAGTCGAATGGCGATTCGGCCGTGGCCGAATTGCGAGCCAAGAGGTATGGGATCGTGGATGACTATGAAGCGTTCCCCAAATCGACTGCTTAGTCGCCAAAAAGCGAGGTCAAGAAAACCGAAGGTAGTCCAAGTGATAATGACTGGATTTCGTTTAACGGAGGTCGCCAAGAGCTTCCGCACGGCCCCGAGCCCCCGAGCTATTCGCTTTCCAAGACTGTGCGAACTGAATTCAAAGGGCGCTTCAATGATGCTTGGTGACAGACTGGCGGGCAGCGTGTCTCTTAGGGCGTCAGTGTAATGATGAAGGGCGCCGGGCAAGGGGTTGTAGAGAATCGCGCCACCGCGTGCCGACCATGTGCGCAAAAGAACTCCTGGCAAGAGAGTGGGCTAGTTACGGTTGACGCCAATGTTCGACACCGTCGCGCCATGGCGACCGCCAAGACTAGCATGTGGGGTTACCCTGCCGGAGGGCCGCCTGCAGGTCCCCCTGAGGTTGTGAGCAGGCTCCTGTAGGCTACGGCTGTCGCCGTGAGGCGCCGACCCCATCATCTGACCCGACTGGATCGCCGTGTCTTTGCAGCAACCCACGCAGGTGTCTTCGTTCCAAGGGCGACGCGTCGATAAGGACGTTGCTGGGGAAGAGTGGTTCGGCCGCATCGCCGCCGTGGCCATCATTGTCGGAAGTACGCTCGAGCGCGCGACGTTGCAGGTCGGGTCGGTTGATCTCTACTGGGGCCAACTCATAGCGCTGGCGCTGTTCCCGATGGCCTTCTCAGGGCGAGTCGAGGTGCATATTTATCGTCGCTACTATGTCATCTTCGCGGTCGCGGCTCTATTTTTTCTGACCCCGTCGCTAGTCGCGTTGCCCTTCCCGGAAGTCCGACTGAAGCTGATACTGCAGCTACAAGTAAACGCGTTCATCGCCTTGGTGTCCTTTTCATTATTCACCCGCTTGACCGCTGCCAGCTTGAGGGGGGTGTTTAGTGCTCTCACATGGGCGTTGGTGCTCGGATCTGCGATTCAGATCATCTGGTTTAGTCATGAGTTGGAGTCGGCTGGTGCCAGACTGTTCGACCTTCCGCGTCCGTTCGCCCTTTTCATCGAGCCTGCATGGATGGCCACGATGGCGGCCCTCCTGCTGGGCGGGGCGCTAGCGTTGCGCCAACGTGGCGTCGCAATGATGCTGTTCATTCTAATTGCCATCATTTTCACGCGCGGGGCCCTGATCATCGCCCTGTGTGCTGTGATCGCCCATTTCTGGAGAGGTCGGCGTCTGCGCTTGGTTGGCCCTTTGATGGTGGCGGGAGCAACTGGCTTGGGGCTCTGGTTCTTCTATGTCGCTATGACGGGAGAGCGTCCAACTCGCAATGACACCAGTCTTGACTCGAGGGCCTCCGACAGTTGGGTCATCAGGGCCGCGAATGACGGCGATTTCTTGCCTTGGGGTGGCGCGGAATTGTACTTCCGTGTCGTTGGCTACTGGCGCCCCCTTCCGGAGGCCAGCAATGTCGCGGGCCTAGAGTGGATCTGGAAGTTCGGAGCCGGGGGCCTGATGGTCCTAGCCCTGTGGACGTTTTTCGTATCTTGGCGCGTACCGAAGGCGCTGGCTATCCAGGCGGCGGGCTCTGCTTCTGGCGCGCGGCGTACTCCGTTGGAGGCTTTTCCCGCCTGGCTCGCTCTGGCGGCTTTGCCGCCCACGCTTCAATTCAACAATGCGTTTGGTCGGCCGTGGATGTGGGTCACGGTCGCCCTGTTATTAGCTGTCATGTACAGAGTGGTCAGCGGTGACACGGCGAGAACTAGAGGGAGCGAGACGAGTCTTCAGTCGCAGCCAGTTGGAAGTGCCGCCACCAAATAGCAGCTTGGAGTGGCGCGCTGATAGCTGTGGCAATGGCGACTCCAAGAGCTCCCGCCCAGACGGCGCCGATCACGGCCAGAAGTAGGCCGAGAACGGTGCTGTGCACTCGGGCGCTCAGGGTGCGTCGTGCATTTCCGAGCGCCCTCAGGCCCACTGTCGGGCCGATGCGGAGACCGGCAGCAACTTGGGCTATGGCGAAGTAGATCAATAGCGGTTCGACGTGATGCCATGTTGGGCCAAGAATTTCGGTGCCGACGCGGTCCGGCAATAGCAAGATGGCCACAGACCAGACTAGGCCCACCAGGCTGAGTCCTGCCCCCACGAGATATGCCTGCGAGCGCATTCTGGGAGGGGAGTGGCTATGCGTCCGGACCAACTCAGGGACGATTGCTGATTGCACGCCTTGGATCAGACTTGCGGGCGGGCCGAAGACAGTTTGAGCTCCTCTCAAAGCTCCGGCGGCAACAAGTCCGGCTGTGGCGGTTACCACGTACGCCACGGCCTGATAGGAACCTTGGCTGGCCAGCGCGTCGGCTGCGTATCGATAGGCCAGGTCGCCGTGTTCACGCAGCCACGAGCGTGTGGATCTTAGTCTTGGGCGAACGCCGAGTGAATAAGACCCAACCGCGGCACCCAAGCAAGCTCCGATACCCCAACACAAGACCAAGGTGGTCGGACTCGCGGCGCCTCTCATCAGCAGGATGGCTGCGAGGGCGAACTGCCCCAGCCCCTGAATGATGTCGTTGAACAAGGCGGCCGAGGGTCGGCCAGAGGCCAAGGCGGCGTAGCGCAAGTTGTCCTGCAGTGCCAAGAACGGAAGCAGCCCGCCTAAAGCGATTCCCAAACTGTGTGCAGTTCCGCCAGCTATGACTCCGCCGGTCGCGATCAGAAGTCCGAAGATTGTGCCGAATGCCACACTCGCTCCAGCTCCGGCCGTGGCTCCCATCCTCCAACGCTCTTGCGTGACCGCGCTGTACCGGACGATTTGAGTCTCGGACGTTAGTCCCCGTAGGACGCATATTGCGATGAGGTAGCCAGCGAAGAGGAGCGAGAAACTACCGAACTCATCGGGGGTGGCAGAGCGGGCGACCAGAACTGTGAGTCCGAAATTTGACGCGCTGTAAACGAATTGATCTGCGAGCCCTGCCGAAGCCCGGTACTTACCTGTGTTCAGCCTCGATGCACGGCTGCCAGGCGGCCACCGTCGGCCGGGAGCCGGGGAGCCCACTCCATCACTCATCCTGCCTCCAGGCGATGGGGTCAGCCGCGCGGCAATGGCCAGGCTCGCCGCTCATTGTCCTTCGAGCCAACTGGATGGTCCCTTCGAGACTGCATCAGAGACTATTGACGTGCTGTCCGAGCCGCGCCCTCCCCGTAGTCGGGTCGTCCGGTGCCGATGATTGCCTGAGTTAGGAAGCGCTGTTGATCATGCCCGCGCCGACCGTCACGCCCGTGGCCTCGTCAATCAGGATGAACGAACCCGTGGTTCGGTTCTTCGAGTACGGGTCGCACAGCAGCGGCACCGTGGTGCGCAGCTGAACACGACCGATCTCGTTTCGGCCGAGCTCCTTGGTCTCCTGGTCGCGGTGCAGCGAGTTCACGTCGAGCCGGTACTGGATGTCCTTGACCAGGGTGCGCGCCATGCGGGTGGTGTGCTTGATGGCCAGCTTCTGGCGCGGGCGCAGCGGCTCGTCGGCCATCCAGCAGATCATCGCGTCGATGTCCTGCGAGGGCTTCGGGGCGTTGTGCGGCCGGGCGATCATGTCGCCACGGGAGACGTCCACGTCGTCCTCGAGACGGACCGTGACCGACATGGGCGGGAACGCGGCGTCCAGCTCCTTGTCGTGCAGGTCGATGCCGGCGATCTTCGAGGTCATGCCGCTGGGCAGCACGACGACCTCGTCACCGGGCTTGAGCACGCCACCGGCCACCATGCCGCCGTACCCGCGGTAGTCGTGGTGCTCGTCCGACTTCGGACGGATCACGTACTGCACCGGGAAGCGGACGTCGACCAGGTCGCGGTCGGAGGCCACGTGCACGTGCTCGAGGTGGTGCATGAGCGTGGGGCCGGAGTACCAGTCCATGTTCTCGGACCGGTTCACGACGTTGTCGCCGCTGAGCGCCGAGATCGGGATGACCTCGAGGTCCGGGATGTTCAGCTTGGTGGCGAACTGGGTGAACTCCTTGTGGATCTTGTTGTAGACCTCCTCGGAGAAGTCCACCAGGTCCATCTTGTTCACCGCGAGCACCAGGTGCGGGACCCGGAGCAGCGACAGGATCACCGCGTGCCGGCGGGACTGCTCGGTCAGGCCCTGACGGGCGTCGACGAGCACCAGGCCGAGGTCGGCGGTGGAGGCGCCGGTGACCATGTTCCGGGTGTACTGCACGTGCCCGGGGGTGTCGGCGATGATGAACTTGCGGTTGGGCGTCGCGAAGTAGCGGTACGCCACGTCGATCGTGATGCCCTGCTCGCGCTCGGAGCGCAGACCGTCGGTCAGCAGCGCCAGGTCGGTGTAGTCGTAGCCCTTGGAGGCGCTGGTGGCCTCGACGGCCTCCATCTGGTCCTCGAAGATCGACTTGGAGTCGAGCAGCAGACGACCGATGAGCGTCGACTTGCCGTCGTCGACCGAGCCGGCCGTGGCGAAGCGGAGCAGGTCCATGTTGGTCACGGTGGACTCGGCGGCGGGGGTGCTCATCAGAAGTAGCCTTCCTTCTTGCGGTCTTCCATGGCTGCCTCGGAGAAGCGGTCGTCGCCACGGGTGGCGCCACGCTCGGTGAGCTTGGCGATCGCGACCTCGTCGATGATCTCGGCGATCGTGGAGGCGGTCGACTCGACGCAACCGGTGAGCGTGATGTCGCCACAGGTGCGGAAGCGGACGGTGCGCTCGGTGACCGTCTCGCCGGAGCGCAGCGGGTTGAGGGGGGTCTCGCTCATCAGCATGCCGTCACGCTCGAAGACGCGACGCTGGTGGGAGAAGTAGATCGGCGGGATCTCGATGTTCTCGCGGCCGATGTAGTCCCAGACGTCCAGTTCGGTCCAGTTCGAGATCGGGAAGATCCGCATGTGCTCGCCGGCGTGGATGCGACCGTTGTAGAGGCTCCACAGCTCGGGGCGCTGCATCTTCGGGTCCCACTGGCCGAACTCGTCGCGGTGGGAGTAGACGCGCTCCTTGGCGCGGGCCTTCTCCTCGTCGCGACGACCGCCACCGAAGGCGGCGGTGAAGCCGTTCTCCTCGATCGCGTTGAGCAGCGTGCCGATCTGCATCCGGTTGCGCGAGGTCTTGCCGTCGTCGACGACGACGCCCTTCGCGATCGCGTCGTCGATGCTGGCCACGACCAGCTTGACGCCCAGGCGGTTGACCCAGTTGTCGCGGGTCTCGAGGACCTCGGGGAAGTCCAGGCCGGTGTCGACCTGGAGCACCGGGAAGGGGATCTTCGCCGGGTAGAAGGCCTTCTCCGCGAGCCGGAGCATGACGATGGAGTCCTTGCCGCCCGAGAACATCAGGACGGGCTTCTCGAACTCGGCCGCGACCTCACGGAAGATGTGGATCGACTCTGCCTCCAGCTGGTCGAGCTGGCTCAGCCGGTAGTCGGCATGCGTTTCGGTCATGTCGGGGAGGGACCTCTCGTTGGGACAGCAGCCGTCATCGTATCCGTCTCGTGACCCGGGGAAACAACCGCGGCGCACCGGAGGAGGCCAGCAGGTCCTGACGGGAGGGTGATCCCGGACACCCGGAGCCGGAAATCACGGCGCGGCGTACCGCACGTGGGGGTCATCCGGCGGCTCAGGGGTTGTCGCTCTCGGGGCAGTCCATGCGGCCTGCATGACCAGCCGGGGGCGCGAAGTGGTCGGCCTGGACGTGGTCCCCGACCACCCGGCCGCCCTCGCACGGGCCAGGCGCCGTTCTTCGACCCCGAGGCCGGGGCTGCGCGAGCAGGGCTGAGTTCGGGACGCCTGGACTTCACCACCGACGCCTCGCGGGCGGCGCAGGCCACCGTTGCACTGCTCGCGGCGCGCCTGGCGGTGTCGGCGCCCGGGGTGGAGCTGATCTGGAACCCCGAGTTCCTGCGCGAGGGGTACGCCGTCGAGGACACCCTGCAGGCACCCCGAAGATCGCGGCCGACTTCGCCACTGCCCAGCTGGTCAAGGTCGCCGCGAACGCGTTCCTCGCCACGAAGATCTCGTTCATCAATGCGATGGCGGAGCTGTGTGATGCCACGGGTGCAGTCGTCACCCTGCTGGCCGATGCGATCGGCCACGACTCCCGGATCGGGCGGAAGTGGCCGCCGGGTTCGGATGGTCGACCTCGCCCGGGAGGAGTGCGGCGGCTCGACCGTGGGGCGTTGCTGAGGGCCGGGGGGCTGATCACGGCCCCTGGTCTGGACCTCTGGGGGCATCCCACCGATTCCGGCTTGATCGACCCTGCCTGCTGTGACGATTTGCGGGTGACCTCGCCCAGGCCGACCCGGCGGCCCCTCTCTGCCCGGTCTCGCCGCATCCTCGACGCCGCGCGCGCAAGCGCGGCGCTCTACGTGGTTGCTCACCACGTGGTGCACGTGCCGGTCCCGTACGACTGGTTGTTCTCCTTCGGCCAGGAGGCCGTCGTCGTCTTCTTCGTGCTGAGCGGGTTCGTCATCTTCAACTCGGAGATCGACCGGACAGACGGGCCGTTGGCCTATTACGGGCGGCGCTTCTGGCGGATCTACCCGCCCCTGGTGCTGTCCCTGCTGCTGTCGGGTGTGCTGGTGTGGTCCGGTCTCGTGCTCGAGACCTTCTCGTGGCAGGAGGTGGCCGGGACGTTCCTCGGGCTCGCTGACCGTGCGCAACTGATGCCGGGGGTCATCGTCGAGCCCTTCCTGGGCAATCTGGTGCTCTGGAGCCTGTCCTACGAGCTCTTCTTCTACGCGATCTTCCCGCTGCTCCTGCGTGGGTGGAGGGCCAACCCACGGTTGGTCAACCACCTCGTGGGAGCCGCCGGGGTCATCGGCATGGTCAGCTTCGAGCTCCACCCCAACCACCTGTCCCTCGTGACGGGCTATCTCCTCACCTGGTGGGTCGGGGCGATGGCCGCCGCCGAGTACACCGGGGTCTACGACCCCTCGTGGAGATTGATGCGGGTTGCCGTGACCTGGTTGGTGGTGGTCTGCGCGCTGCTGGCCGGTCTGGTCGTCGTTCAGGGGTGGGAGGGGACGGGGGTCTACCCGTTCCTCAGTCTGCGCCACTTCGGCGCCGCGGTCGTCCTCGTCGCCGTGGCGCGGGGTCCTGTGTGGGGAGTGGTCGTGCGGTTGTCGCCGCTCCTGGCGCCACTCGCGATCTGGGTGGCGCCCATCTCGTACGAGATCTACATCTTCCACTACCCGTTGCTCGTGCAGTCCTCCGTGGCCGGCTCCTGGCCGGGATTCGCCGCCAGCATCATTCCGCTGCTTGCGCTGTCATGGGCCAGTCACCTCGGCTATCAGGCCTGGACACGGAGGCAGCGATCTCGCCGCACCGCCTCAGCGGCAGCGGCGGACTCCCGCCCGGTCGCCCCGGCGTTGTAAGGGTGCACGTGGCGGTCGCGTCCTAGGGTGAACCATCATGCGCATCATCAGCCAGGAAATGGACACACCCATGACGCTGTGTCCCCCGGCGCCGGACGTCTACTTCAGCGCCGGTTTCGGTGCGGCGGAGGTGGCGGGCTCGTCGGACCGCTGGCTGCTGCTCCATGAGTTCGACGGCGCGTGGCAGTTGCCGGTCAAGCTCAGCCAGCGCGCTGAGACCGGTACGTGCGACGCGTCGTCGCCGTACGGTTACTCCGGCATCTACGCCGATCCCGAGGTCTCCGCTCGCGACAGGGATCTGGCCTGGGCACGCGCGCGCGAGGCCCTCCTCGAGCGGGGCGTGTGCAGCGTCTTTCTCCGACGATCACCCCTGGTCCCGCAGGCCCCGCCGCCGCCGGGTGCCGTGTCCGTGGTCGAGGGGCACCTGACCCGGCTGATGCCCCTCGGTGACCAGGAGACGATGTGGGCCGGGATGGAGGGGCGGTGTCGCACCAGCATTCGCAAGGCGGAGCGGTTGGGCCTGGTCGCGACGCTGGCGGAGGCCACTCCCGCGGACGTGGCGACCGGTTCGCCGTTCCGAGCTCTCTACGAGGCCACGATGGCCCGCAAGGAGTCGCGCGCGGACTACGTCTTCCCTGACCCGTACTACCAAGCCCTGGTGACGGCTCCCGACCTCGGCCTGACGGTGGGGCAGGTGCGCGACGAGGCGGGGGAGGTGCAGGCAGCGGCGCTCTTCCTTCGTCACGGCCCGCGGCTGCACTACCACCTCTCCGGCGCGACCGAGAGCGGTCGCGCCTCCGGGGCAACCAACCAACTGGTCTGGGAGGCCGCCCGGCAGGCAGCCACCGGCGGTGTTCAGGTGCTGCACCTGGGGGGTGGGCTCGTGAACGGGGACTCGCTGTACAAGTTCAAACGGTCGTTCGGCGGCCAGGACCTGACCTACTCGGCGGTCGGCGTGGTGCTGGACAAGGCGCGGTACGACGCTGCCGTGGTGCTGCGGGCCGAGCAGCTGGGTCGCCGCGTGGAGGAGATTCGCGCATCACGTGTCTTCCCGGCCTACCGGTCGGAGGCGTGATGGGGTTCTACGCCTCCACGGGCAAGCGACTCGTCGATCTCCTGCTCACCGTTGTCATCAGCACGATGACGGCGCCCTTGCATGCTCTCTGTGCCCTCGCCATCCTGCTCACGTCAGGTCGACCGATCTACTTCTCCCAAGCGCGGGCGGGCCGGGACGGCCAACCCTTCGACCTGATGAAGTTCCGGACCATGCGGGTCGGCACCCATGAGCTGTCCGGGGGCTACCCGGATCGCGACATGATCACTCCGATCGGGGGACTGCTGCGCCGGACGAGCCTCGACGAGCTGCCCCAGCTGATCAACATCCTCAAGGGTGAGATGAGCCTGGTGGGCCCGCGCCCCGCGCTGCCGGACCAGGTGGAGCGGTACACGCGCCGTCAACGGGGTCGGTTGCAGGTCCGGCCCGGGCTCACCGGCCTGGCCCAACTGCGTTACCGCAACGACGCGCCCTGGTCGCGACGGATCGAGGCAGACCTCGAGTACATCGACAACCTCTCCTTCCGATCGGACATCTCGCTGCTGATCCGCACGGTCCCTGCAGTGCTGACAGGTTCGGGGGTGGCCGTTCACCAGACCGCCGCGGACGTGGACGATCTGGGCGGTCAGGACGCCGGTGACTGAGCCGACGCGACCCATCGGGTCCGACTTCGAGGTGGTCGACGAACGCTGGCTCACTGCCGATCACGAGCCGCCATGGCAGACAAGGTCCGACGGCATCACGTACACCGAGTCGGGGCGACAGGCGCTGGCGCTGGTGGCGTCGTACCTGACCGCGCGGGGCCGGAACACCTTGGTCCTGCCCAGCCTGTTCTGCGAGTCCATGATCGCGCCGTTCATGGCGATGGGGTGGCGGATCCTGGTCGTGTCCCTCGACGAACGGTTGGACGTCGATCGCTCCGCCCTGCTGGGCAGGCTCGACGACCCCGAGCACTCCGTCTACTTGCACACGCCCTACTTCGGAAAGGCCGAGAGCGAATCCGGTCTGGCACTGCTGACGGACCTCGAGGCCCGAGGCATGGTCGTGGTGGTCGATGAGAGCCACGGACTGCTGGAGGCGACCCGCCACCCACAGCGGATCCGCGTGGCAAGCCTGCGAAAGCTGCTTCCGCTGCCGGACGGCGGGTTTGTGGCCGGCATACCGGTCCCCGGCCTCGGTCTCCCGACGGGGGAGCGGGCCGCCGCGGTGAGGTGGCGGGCAATGATCCAGAAGTCGGCCTTCCTGCAGGACCCACGCAAGGTGCCGGTCTCGCTCCACCTGGAGGAGTTCCGGCGCGCCGAGGAGCTGACCGAGTCCAGCCCAACTCCTGCGCCGATGAGTGAGCGCAGCAGATCCGTCGTCCGTCGGCTCGACTACGCGGCGCTCCGGAAGCAGCGCAGGGCCAACTTCGCCGCCATCCGCGACGGTCTGGCCGGATCATCGCACCCGGTGGTCGAAACGAGTGCCGGCTGGGCGACGCCGTCGCATGCGGTGGTGGCGGCGCGTGACCCGCGGGCGCTCCAGGTCCACCTGAGTCGGCACGGGGTCTACTGCCCGGTGCACTGGGTGGCGCCAGCGGATCCCCGTCTGACCGCCGTTGGTGGCTGGCGCGGCAACCTGCTCTCCCTGCCGGTGGATCATCGTTATGATCCCGACGACATGGCGCGGATCGTCGCGCTGCTGAGAGATCCCGCCGCGCAGGGTCTCTGACCCGACGACCTTCCCGGAAGGGACACTCGATGATCTACGGCAAGCAGGTCCGGCTCCGCCCGATCGAGGTCGAGGATCTCGAGGACATCAACGCGATCAACGACGACCCGGTCGTGCGCTCGCAGGTGGTCGGTTGGGCCTGGCCCAACTCGATGGCCGATCAGCGAGCCTGGTTCTCGACGGTGAGGAGCGACAGCACCCAGCGGTGGGTGATCCTCGACGACGAGGACAGGATCATCGGACTCACCGGCCTGTGGGACGTCGATCTTCGCAATCGCAACGCCCTGAGCGCCATCAAGCTGGGCGGTCGCCACGAGATGCGGGGTCGCGGGCTGGCCGTCGACATCATGATGACCGTGCAGGCCTTCGCCTACTACGACCTGGGGATCCAACGGATCTACGGCAGCATCCTCGAGGGCAACGACGCCTCCATCAAGGCCTTCCGTGACAAGTGTGGCTTCATCGTCGAGGGTGTCTCCCGCAAGCACGTCTTCCGGCACGGGGAGTTCGTCGACCTGATCCAGCTGGGCGGGATCAAGGACGAGTGGGACAAGATGCCGGACGCCCAGGACTACATCGACCTGATCAAGCGCGGTCGCTGAGGACGCCCATTCCGATCGTCACTCCCTGCGACGGCGCGGGGGCGACATCCGCTCGAGCTCGGCCACCGTCGGTGCCCCGAAGTAGGGCAACCCCTGCCGCTTGCGGAGCAGGCCCCAGACCAACGGCACGATGACGACCATGGCCAGGCCGACGCCGGCGATCAGCATCGGGTGGGTCTCGTCCTCGCCGGCGCCCAGCGGCGCCCAGCCGGCCTTGTCCAGCAGGGCCACGCCGGACATGGTCAGCACCACCACGATGCCGCGCCGGATGAACGACTGCGGCACGCGCGGCGCGATCTTCGCGCCCAGCAGGGTGCCGGGCACCGAGCCCAGGATCAGCGGGATGACCAGCGACCAGTCCAGCCCGTGCAGGGCGATGTTCGAGATGGCCGCGGCCAGCACCAGCGGCACGGCCTGCACCAGGTCGGTGCCGACCAGCTTCACCGCAGACAGGCCGGGGTAGAGCATCAGCAGCGCGATCATGATGACCGAGCCGGAACCGACGCTGGTGATGCCCACCAGCAGGCCGCCCAGCGCACCCACGAGCAGGGTCGGCAGGGGGCGGATGTGCGGGTTCTCGTCCTCCGGCGGGCCGCCGCCGCGGACCCGGACCAGGTTCACGTAGAGCCGGATGGCGTACGTCGCGGCCGCGAGCAGCAGGGCGAAGCCGATGCAGAGCTTCAGCACCCGGTCCAGGCTGTCGGCGTCGGTGAACCAGGCCACCAGGTGCGGCCCGAGCAGCGCCGTCGGCACCGACCCGATCACCAGCCACTTGGCCAGCGCCATGTTGGGCGAGCCCTGCCGCTTGTGCACCAGCGCGCCACCGGTCTTGTAGACGGCGGCGGCGGTCAGGTCGGCGGTGACGACGGTGGCAGCGTCGCCCACGCCCAGGAAGATCAGGGCCGGCGTCATCAGGGCGCCACCGCCCATGCCGGTCAGCCCGACCACGACGCCGACGATGAAGCCGGCGGCGAGGATCGAGAAGAAGGCGGCGGTGATCAGATCGGTCATGGCGTGATCTTCCTTGATCCGGTGAGGGCGTCGACGACGACGCGCAGGAGGCCTTCGATGTGCCGAGCAGCGGTCTGGGCCGCTGCCGGGCCCTGGCGATAGGGGTCGTCGACGTCGAGGGTGGCATCGGCCGAGCCTCGGCGCTGCCCGATCGCCGCCAGCAGGTCGCGACCCGACAGGGCCGGGTCGGCGCCGCGGACGGCGTCCGCGAACTGGCCCAGCGTGAAGACCTTGCGGAAGTCGGCCGGGTGGTCGTCGAGGATGAAGCTGCGGTGCGCCGCCTCCGCGGTCAGCACCAGGTCGGCCTCGCGGACCAGGTCGCTGGTCAGCGGCCGGCTGGTGAACGAGCCCGGGCCGTCGACGCCGTGCTCCGGGAGGGTGCCGGCCATCACGTCGTCCATCGGGTGGTCGCGGAAACCGTGGGTGCCGGCGCTGGCGAACTGGAGCTGCGCGTCGGGGCCGGCGATCCGGCGGGCCACCAGCTCCATGAACGGCGAGCGGCAGATGTTGGCGGTGCAGACGAAGAGCACCTTGAGCGGGCCCTCGTCCTCCGGTGCAGGTGCAGGGGCAGGGGCAGGGGCAGCGGGTGACGGTGCGGAGGCAGACTCCTGGGTCGACCCGGTCAGGTCGAGGTAGCCCTCGTCGCGCAGCACACCCAGGACGTCGTCCAGCGCCTCCTCGATGCTGCGGCCGGTGGTGTCCACCCGGACGTCGGCGTCGGTCGGCTCGTCGTACGGCGAGGAGATGCCGGTGAACTCCGGGATCTCACCGCGCCGGGCCTTGGCGTAGAGGCCCTTGCGGTCGCGCCGCTCGCACTCCTCCAGCGGAGTGGCCACGTGGACCAGGAAGAAGGCGCCGCCCGCCTCCTCGACCATCTGTCGCACCTGCTGGCGGGTCCGGTCGAACGGGGCGATCGGGCTGCAGATCGCCAGGCCGCCGTGCCGGGAGATCTCCGCGGCCACCCAGCCGATCCGGCGGATGTTGGTCTCCCGGTCCTCGGCGGAGAAGGTCAGGCCGGCCGACAGGTTCCGGCGGACGACGTCGCCGTCCAGGCTGGTCACCGTGCGGCGGCCCTGCTCGAGCACCCTGTCCATCAGGGCGCGCGCCAGCGTCGACTTCCCGCTGCCGGAGAGGCCGGTGAAGAAGAGGACCAGCCCCTGCTCGTCCGGCGCCGGCTGGTCGGCGGCCACGATCGCGGCGATGTCGTCGGGCAGCCGGCCGCCCTCGGTCAGGCCGAGGACCCGGTCGCCGCCGGCGTAGGTCGTGGTCACGGCCAGGCCGAGCTCGTGGTCGATCGCGGCGTCCCCGTGCGAGGCCAACGGCACCGCGACCACGGCGGCGTCGGGCACGTGCCGGGCGCCGGCCAGCGTGGCCCGGATCAGGGCGACGGGGGAGAGGTCGGGGGTGCCGGTGCCCACCAGGGCCAGCAGGACGACCGGACCGGCCTCACGGAGCTGCGCGAGCTGGTGGTCGGTCAGCGCGTCCACCACGGGCACGAACGTCCGTCCGGCGTAGCGGGCGTGGGTCTGGGCCGGCGACAGGTAGTGCTGCCGGAAGGGCCCGTACTGCGCGTGGGTCAGGGAGGTGACCTCGCCGCCGGGGATGGTCACCCGGGCCAGCGGCAGGCCCTCGGGGTCGACCAGCTCGACCTCACCGGCCGCGCTCGCCGCCTCGAGGACGTCGGCGGGCAGGGTGAGCGAGATCGGGCTGCCCGGCTCGTTGAAGGCGCGGATGGGCGTGAGCGCACCGGTGGTGAGGAGCTCGAGGTCGTCGAGCTCCCGGGGGCTGGGGCAGTGTTGCGGCGTCGGCACGGGCGTCATCCTGCCACTCGGTGCCCGTTAGCCTTCGCCCCATGTCTTCTCCCGTGGTCGTGGCCGAGATCGTCCGTTCCGGATTCGTGGAGGGCCACCACTACGGATCGGTGGTCGCGCTGGCTCCGGACGGGTCGGTGGAGTGGTCCGTCGGAGCCGTCGACGTGCCCGTCCTGCCCCGCTCGTGCAACAAGCCGATCCAGGCGCTGGCGATGGTCCGGCTGGGGCTCGACCTGCCCCCCGAGCTGCTCGCGCTCGCGTGTGCCTCGCACTCGGGGGAGACCTTCCACCTCGAGGGCGCGAAGCGGATCCTGGCCGGCGCCGGGCTGGACGAGTCGGCCCTGCAGACGCCGCCGGACTACCCGCTCGACGACGCGGCCCGGGAGGTCGTGATCCGTGCGGGCGGCGGCAAGACGCCGCTGCAGATGAACTGCTCGGGCAAGCACGCCGCCATGCTCGCCACCTGCGTCCTCAACGGCTGGGACCTGGCGACCTACCGCGACCCCCAGCACCCGCTGCAGCAGGCGATCGCCGCCACCTTCACCGAGCTGACCGGCGAGCCCGCCGAGGTCGCCGTCGACGGGTGTGGAGCGCCACTGCTCTCCGCCTCGTTGATCGGGCTGGCGCGGGCGTTCCGGACGCTCGCCGTCGCCGAGGAGGGCCCGGAGCGTCGCGTCGCGGACGCGATCCGCACCCATCCGACGTACGTCTCCGGCACGACCCGGGACGAGGTCACCCTGCTCACCGCCCTCCCCGGCGCCATCGGCAAGGCCGGTGCCGAGTCCTGCTACGCGGTCGCCCTGCCGGACGGTCGGGCCTTCGGGCTCAAGACCGACGACGGTGCACCACGGGTCCGGCCGGTGCTGATGGCCGAGGCGCTGCGCCGCAGCGGCGTCCTCGACCTGCCCGGGGTCGACGCGGACGCCGTACGACGCACCGGCGTGCTCGAACTGCTCGGCGGCGGCAAGCCGGTGGGGGAGATCCGCGCCTGCTTCTGAGCCCAGTTAGCGCCCTTCCTGCCTCGAATCTCCTTATTTTCTTGGGCGTCCAGAGCGCGGCGTGACATGACACACGTGCCTGGAGTTTGCATTTGCTAACTGGAGTTAGCACTATGGGGTCATGTCCAAGGGCAAGGTGGGAAACGCAGTCGAGTCTCTCGGCGAGTACCTGAAGGAGCAGCGCGTCACCGCGCGGTTGTCGCTCCGTCAGCTCGCTGAGCAGGCCGGTGTGTCCAACCCCTACCTGAGCCAGATCGAACGTGGTCTGCGCAAGCCCTCGGCAGACGTCCTCCAGCAGATCGCCAAGGCGCTGCGGATCTCGGCGGAGCAGCTCTACATCCGCGCCGGGATCGTCAGCCCCGAGGACGGTGTGGGCGGCTCGGTGGAGATCGCCGTGCTCAACGACACCGGCCTCACCGAGCGCCAGAAGCAGTCCCTGCTGGACGTCTACTCGTCGTTCCTCGCGCTCAACTCGGCGCAGTCTCCCGACGAGAGCACGACCCCCAGCTGAATCCCCGATCCGGTGCAGTGCCGGATCGACCCAACCGAAGGAGCAGGACATGGCCAAGGCCAAGTTCGACATCAAGACCGAAGCCACCCGCCCGCTGTACGCCGGCGTCGGTGTCACCGACCTCGCCGTCGCGGCCGTCCGCGACTACGTTGCCGACGTCCAGAAGAAGCTGGTCGACGTGCAGAAGAACGTCACCTCCATCGACTTCGAGCCGCAGGCCCTGCGCGCCCAGGCCGTCACCGTGGTCAACACCCGCGTCGACGCCCTGACCAAGGACGCCAAGGCCCGTCGCGCCGCCATCGAGGCCCGCGTCGCCGAGCTCCAGGCCGAGGCGAAGGAGCTGCCCGCCAAGGTGCAGACCCTCGTCAACGAGAACGTCGCCACCGTGAACGAGGCGTACGTCGACCTGGCCAAGCGCGGCGAGGTGCTCGTTGCTCGCATCCGCAAGCAGGAGGCGACCAAGGCCACGGTGAAGTCCGCCAAGACCACCACCGCCAAGGCGAAGACCACCAAGACCCAGGCGACCAAGACCGCCAAGTCCACCGCGAAGACCGCCTCGACCGGCGCCAAGTCGACCGCCAAGAAGACGGCGACCACCGCCAAGAAGTCCTCCGCGCCCAGCAGCGCGAAGGCCACCGCGACCGCGGCGAAGTCCACCGCCTCGGACGCGACCTCGGCTGTCGCCGACGCCACCGAGAAGGTCGGCGACTGAAGGACTGAACGCGATGAGCAGCTGACGCTGTTCTGACGTGCGGCGAGGCCCCCGACGGTATGAGCGTCGGGGGCCTCGCTGTCTGCTGTCACGACCCGAACGGGGCAGCCGTAGGCTTGGCCGCGTGCTGAATGTCTTCGCGATCGAGAGCTACATCCTGCTGGTGGTGGCGATGGCGCTGCTCGCCGTCAAGATCTTCGCCTTCGTCAACTGCCTGCTGTGGTCGGCCGAGTCCTACCCGGTCGCCGGCAAGCTCACCAAGCCCGCCTGGGCGGCGATCCTCGGCCTCGGCGTGGTGGTGCACCTCGTGTTCGTCAGCGCGTCACCGATCAACCTGTTGAACCTGGTCTTCACGATCGCAGCTTTTGTCTACCTCGCCGACGTCCGGCCGGCGCTGGCGGGGTTGCGGCGTCGCTGATCCGGCGAAGTGGTCGGGCGGGGTCGCCCCGTGGCTTAGGGTTGGCGCCGGTAATGGTGTTGGTGAGAAAGCGACGTTGATGACTCTGCTGTCCGAAGACCGGCCCTGGGGCTCGTGGCACGTTCTCGCCGAAGGCGACGGCTACAAGGTGAAGCGGATCGAGGTCAACCCGCACTCCCGGCTCTCGTACCAGACCCACGCGCACCGAGCCGAGCACTGGGTGGTCGTCACGGGCAAGGCGACCTGCGTCATCGACGGCGAGACGACGATCGTGGGACCCGGTGGCTGCGCGGACGTGGCGATCGGACAGGCGCACCGGATCATCAACGACCAGGACGAGGACCTCGTCATCGTGGAGATCCAGCGAGGCGACTACACCGGCGAGGATGACATCGTCCGCCTGGAAGACGACTACGGGCGCAATTCGGCGCAGTAGTCGGCCAAGGCGACCATCGCCTCCCGGGGCTCGAATCCCGTCGACCTGATCCGGTCGAGGGCCAAGCTGCTGTGGGCGGGCCGAGGCGACAACTCCTTGCCCGCGGCATACTCCTCGGTGCTGACCGACGTCACGTCGGCGCGGTCTCGCCCGCTGAGGGCGAAGACCTCGCGCGCCAGGTCCGCCCACGACGTGGGCTCGCCGCCGTTGGTCACGTTGTAGGTCCCGTAGGGCGCCTGGGTGCGCACTAGGTGGGCGGTCGCTCGGGAGAGTTCCGCGGTGAAGGTCAGCCGCCCGACCTGGTCGTCGACCACGCTCGGGCAGACGCCCTTCTCGGCCAGGGTGCGCATGGTTCGAACGAAGTTCTTGCCGTCGCCGACCACCCAGGAGGTACGCACGAGGTAGTGCCGCGGGCTCACGCCGACGGCGATGTCTCCTGCCGCCTTGCTCTGGCCGTAGACGCCCAACGGAGACAGCGTCTCCTCCTCGCCCCGCTCGGGAGTGCTCCCGTCGAAGACGTAGTCCGAGGAGTAGTGCACCAGCGTGAAGCGGTGCTCGGTGGCCAGACGGGCCAAGGTGGCCGGCGCATGCGCGTTCGCCGCCCAGGCAGCCACCCGTCCCTCGGGCGTCTCGGCCGCGTCCACCGCGGTGTGGGCGGCGGCGTTGAGGACGAGCTCGTACTCGTGCCACGGCCACGCGGCCACTGCTGCGGCGTCGGTGACGTCGAGCTCGTCGAGATCGACCAGGTCCGCTGCCGGGAAGTCGCGTTGCAGGGCCCTGCCCAACTGGCCGCGGCAGCCGATGATCAACTGCTTGCGAGGCGCCATCGGGACCACGTCCGCGAGGTGCGGGTTGGCGCGGTCCTTGTCGGAGATGTCGGCCTCCGCCAGCGGAATCGGCCAGGGGATCGCCACGCCGGGATCGCCCAGGTGCAGCGCCGGGTACGGAGTGCCCGGGCGCCAGTGCTCATTGACGAGATAGGTGTAGGCGGTCCCGTCCTCCAGGGCCTGGTAGGAGTTGCCCACACCTCGCGGGACGAAGACAGCGACACCGGGGTCGACCTCGACGTGGAACGTCGTGCCGAAGGAGTCGCCCTCACGCATGTCGACCCAGGCTGCGAAGACCCGCCCGGTGGCCACGGAGACGAACTTGTCCCAGGGTTCGGTGTGGATGCCGCGGGTGGCGCCCCGGTGGGCGTTGAAGGAGATGTTGTTCTGGACCGGCCCGAAGTCAGGCAGCCCGAGGGCCACCATCTTCTCGCGCTGCCAGTTCTCCTTGAACCAGCCGCGGCTGTCCTCGTGCACGTCGAGCCGAACGACCACCAGGCCTGGGATCGGGGTGGTCTCCAGGGTCGGCATCCTCACTGCCCCTTGGCGGCGTACGACGCCTCGGTGGCCTGCTTGTGCGGTCGCCACCAGTCCTGGTGCTCGCGGTACCACTCGATGGTGTCGGCCAACCCGGCCTCGAAGTCGCCGTAGGCCGGCTGCCAGCCCAGCTCCGACCTGAGCTTGGTGGAGTCGATGGCGTAGCGCAGGTCGTGCCCGGCGCGGTCGGTGACGTGCTCGAAGTCGTCCTCGGGCAGCCCGAAGTGACGCAGGATCATCTGGACCACGTCGAGGTTGTTCTGCTCGCCGTCGGCCCCCACCAGGTAGGTCTCGCCGGCCCTGCCCTCGTTGAGGATGGTCCAGACGGCCGAGGAGTGGTCGTCCGCGTGGATCCAGTCACGCACGTTCAGCCCTGCGCCGTAGAGCTTGGGCCGTCCCCCGTCGATGACGTTGGTGATCTGTCGGGGGATGAACTTCTCGATGTGCTGCCACGGGCCGTAGTTGTTCGAGCAGTTCGAGATCGTGGCGTGCACGCCGAAACTGCGCACCCAGGCTCGGACCAGGTGATCCGAGCCGGCCTTGGAGGCCGAGTACGGGCTGCTGGGGTTGTACGGCGTGGCCTCGGTGAACCGCTGAGGATCGTCGAGCTCCAGGTCGCCGTACACCTCGTCGGTGGAGACGTGGTGCAGCCGGGTGCCGGCCTTGCGCACCGCCTCCAGGATCGTGAAGGTGCCCACCAGGTTCGTTCGGATGAAGGGCGCCGGGTCGTCCAGGGAGTTGTCGTTGTGCGACTCCGCCGCGAAGTGCACCACCGCGTCGTGCACGGCCACCAGTGGCTCGACCACGCCGGCGTCGGCGATGTCGCCGACCACCAGCTCGACACGGTCGGCGGGGAGGCCGGCCAGCGACTCCCGGCTGGCGGCGTAGGTCAGCTTGTCCAGCACCGTGACGTGGGCGTCGGTGTGGGCCATCAGGTGGTGAACGAAGTTGGAGCCGATGAAGCCGGCGCCCCCGGTCACGAGAAGTCGGTGCATGCGTCGATCCTAGGCAGCGGGTCCGCCGGACGCGCCCTCGCCTCGCGGCCTAGGGTGGCGCGCATGCGTGGAATCATCCTGGCCGGCGGCACGGGCTCGCGACTGCACCCGATCACCCACGGCATCAGCAAGCAGCTGGTGCCGGTCTATGACAAGCCGATGATCTACTACCCGCTGTCGACGCTGATGCTGGCCGGCATCCGCGACATCCTGGTGATCACGACACCGCACGAGGCCGAGGGGTTCGTCCGGCTGCTGGGGGACGGCTCCCAGTTCGGCATTCGAATCACCTACGCCGTGCAGCCGAGCCCGGACGGCCTGGCGCAGGCATTCGTGATCGGTGCCGAGCACATCGGAGACGCCTCCGTGGGCCTGGTGCTCGGGGACAACATCTTCTACGGCGCCGGGATGGGCTCCCGGCTCAGCCGCTTCGGCGACATCGACGGTGCGGCCGTTTTCGGGTATCGAGTGGCCGACCCGTCGGCCTACGGCGTGGTCGAGTTCGACGCGCAGGGTCGGGCGCTCTCCCTGGAGGAGAAGCCGGCGCACCCGAAGAGCAACTACGCGGTGCCCGGCCTCTACTTCTACGGCAACGACGTGGTGGAGCGGGCGCGCCACCTGGAGCCGTCGGCACGCGGGGAGCTGGAGATCACCGACCTCAACCGCCAGTACCTCGACGAGGGGCGCCTCCAGGTCGAGGTGCTGCCGCGCGGGTCGGCCTGGCTGGACACCGGCACCTTCGACGACATGAACGACGCCAGCAACTTTGTGCGGACCATCGAGAGCCGACAGGGCACCAAGATCGGTGCGCCCGAGGAGGTCGCCTGGCGAAGGGGGTTCATCACGGACGACGAACTGGCCGAGCGGGCGCAGGGTCTGATCAAGAGCGGCTACGGCGTCTACCTCCTCAGCCTGCTCGACGACGCCTGATCCTCACCGGTGCAGGTCGGCGTCGACCATCCGGCCGACGAGTTCGTCGAAGCCCACGCTGGGCGACCAGCCCAGGTGTTCGCGGGCGACGCTCGCGTCGCCGAGGAGTTCGACCGCGTCGGCCGGGCGCAGGAACTCCGGGTCGGTCCGCACCAGCGTTTCCCAGTCGCTGATCCCGGCGTGGGCGAAGGCGGCCGCGACGAACTCCCGCACCGAGTGGCCCACGCCGGTGGCGATCACGTAGTCGCGGGCTGTCTTGTGGCGTGCCGCGCGGATCAGGGCGTCGACGTAGTCCGGTGCCCAGCCCCAGTCCCGCCGGGCCTCCAGGTTGCCGAGAACCAGGCGGTCCGTCTCGCCACGCGCGATGGACGCGACCGTCGAGGTGATCTTCCGGGTCACGAAGGTGGTCGGACGACGCGGTGACTCGTGGTTGTAGAGGATTGCGCTGACCGCGTGCAGGTCCCGCTCGCGATAGACCGCCACCAGGTGGTGGGCGTACGCCTTGGCGGCGCCGTACGGATTCGTCGGCGCGATCGGCGTCCGCTCGTCCTGCGGCGAGGAAGCAGGCTGGCCGAAGATCTCTGCGCTGGATGCCTGGACGAACGCCACCGGGCGGCCGTGCTTCTCCTGCACCAGCAAGGCGGTCTCCAGGAGCCCGGCCACCGCCAGCCCGTTGACGCGCGCCGTGGTCTCCGGGTCGGTCCACGAGCGGGCGACCGAGCTCAGGGCGGCCAGGTTGTAGATCTCGTCGGGCGCCAGCTCCAGCAGCAGGCCGCGGAGCTCGTCGGGGCGGGTGAGATCCCCGGGGTGCAGCTCGACGCCCGGGATGGGGGGTGCGGTGTCGTCGATGTGTGCCAGGGCGTGCACGTCGACCCCGTCGGCCAGCAGCTGCTCGGCCAGGTAGCTCCCGTCCTGCCCGCCGACGCCGGTGATGAACGCGCGCGTGGTCATCACCAGCCCTGCTGGGTCGCCTCGAGGTCGGCCTCGACCATCATCGCCACCAACTCGGGGAACGAGACCTTCGGCTTCCAGCCGAGGACCTCGCGTGCCTTGCTGGCATCACCGATCAGCGTGTCCACCTCGGCCGGTCGCATGAAGGCCGGGTCCTGCCGGACGTAGGGCGTCCAGTCGGCGATCCCGACGTGCGCGAAGGCCAGGTCGAGGAAGTCCCGGATCGAGTGGGTCTCACCGGTGGCGATCACGTAGTCGTCGGCGACCGGCTGCTGCAGCATCAACCACATCGCCTCGACGTAGTCGCCGGCGAACCCCCAGTCGCGCTCGGCGTCGAGGTTGCCCAGCACCAGCTCGTCCTGTCGGCCGAGTTTGATCCGAGCGACCGCCTCGCTGATCTTGCGGGTGACGAACTCGGGTCCTCGACGGGGCGACTCGTGGTTGAAGAGGATGCCCGAGGAGGCGTGCAGACCGTACGACTCGCGGTAGTTGATCGTCATGTGGTGCCCGAAGACCTTGCTGACGCCGTACGGCGAGCGTGGCCACAGCAGGGTGCGCTCGTGTTGGGGCGTCTCCTGCACCTTGCCGAACATCTCGGAGCTGGAGGCCTGGTAGAAGCGGAGGTGCTCCGGGCGGTCACAGGTGTGCAGGCGCAGGGCCTCCAGCATGTTGAGCACGCCGGTGGCGGTCACGTCCGTGGTCAGCCGGGCGTTCTCCCAGGAGTAGGCCACGAAGGAGACGGCGCCCAGGTTGTAGACCTCGTCCGGGTCGGAGTCGCGCAGCGCCCGGATCAGACTGGACATGTCGGTCAGATCACCGTTGTGCAGGCGCACGCCCGGGAGCAGCTGCTCGACCAGCTCACGCTTGGGGTTGTTCTGCCCGCGGATCAGACCGTGCACGTCGTACCCCTTCGAGAGCAGGAGCTCAGCGAGGTACAGGCCGTCCTGACCGGTGATGCCGGTGATGAGTGCGGTGGGCATGGGGTGATTCTGCCCGACCGGCACCTGAGCGGGGTCCGGGTGTGTCCGTCGGGCAGTCTCAGTAGGCGCCGCGGGAGCTGAAGACAGCGCCGACGGTGCGGGCCAGGATCGACAGGTCCTGCATCATCGACCAATTGTCGACGTAGTAGAGGTCGAGCCGGATCGCCTCGGACCAGGAGAGATCCGAGCGGCCGGAGACCTGCCAGAGGCCGGTCATGCCCGGACGCACCCGGAGGCGGCGCTGGGCGTGCCCGTCGTACCCTGCCACCTCGAGGGGAAGCGGAGGGCGCGGCCCGACCAGGCTCATCTGGCCGAACAGGACGTTGAAGAGCTGGGGCAGCTCGTCCACCGAGAAGCGACGCAGCCAGCGCCCCGGCGTGGTGATGCGCGGGTCGTCCTTCATCTTGAAGAGCCCGCCGTCATAGCCCTGCTGCGCGTGCAGCTCGGCCAGGCGCGCCTCGGCGTCGACGCACATCGTGCGGAACTTCAGGCAGCTGAACTCGGCGCCGTCACGACCGACCCGGGTCTGCCGGAACAGCACGGGGCCCCTGTCGTGTGCCTTGATCCGCCACACCACGAAGAGCAGCAGCGGGCTGAACGCCAGCACCAGGAGTAACGAGCCGATCACGTCGAAGGCCCGCTTGCCCCAGCGCGAGGCGTCGAGCGCGGCCGGCGGGTCGATGTGCATCAACGACAGGCCGCCCACCGGGCGGACCTGGATCCGGTCGCTGGAGATGTCGGTGACGCTGGGGGCCACGATGACCTGGATCTTCTCGTGCTCCAGATCCCAGACGGCTTGACGCATCTGACCGGCGGAGCCCAACGCGCCGCCGGCGAAGAAGATGACGTCCGCCCGGGAGTGGAGGGCGACCGAGGTGGCGTCCTCGGCATTGCCGAGGACCGGGATCCCGGTCGCGCTCTCCTCGCTCAGCTCGGTCGGCGGGGTCAGGGCTCCGATCACGTCGTAGCCCAGCCAGGACTCGCGACGCAGGACGCTGGCGATCTCGTCGATGTGGGCGAGCGAGCCCGCGATGACCACGCGCTGGAGCAGGTGCCCCTGGCGGTGCGCCCGGTGCAGCGCCTTGCGCAGCACCACGCGACCGAGCACGAGCGCGGGCACTCCGACCAGGAAGGCCAGCAGGAAGAAGCCGCGGGAGAGCGGGAAGCGGGCCAGGTAGCAGCCCACCCCGACCAGGCCGGCGGTGAGCAGGCTCGCGTTGAAGACCCGGCGGTACTCGTCGGTGCCGGCCCCGAAGACGTTGCTGCGATACGCGCCGCAGGCTGCCAGGGTCACCAACCAACCCAGCAGGATGAGTGGTCCGGCCAGACCCAGCGCACTTACCACGCGCACGGACTCCGGGAAGACCTCGAGGCGCTCACGACCGACGGAAGCGAGGGTGCCCGTGACGAGCAGCAGCCCGAAGTCGATCGCGAGTGCGGCGACAGGCAGTGCCTGGAGTGCGCGGCTGGTCGTGGCGCCAGTGAGGCGTCTACGGCCTTCCGAGAGCAGGGTCATCGTTCTTCCTGGTTGCGGGCGACAGGCCCCGGGGGCGGAATGGGGTTCCTGGACCAAGAGCCAGTGTGACGGACCCGCGCGGTAATTGCAGCACTACCGACGATTCGGCTGTCCTCACGGATCTGTCGAACAGGCCGCCCACCTGCTCATCGTCGCGTAGCCTTCGGTCGCCTGAGAGCTCTCAGTCTGAATCGATGCCTAGGACGTGGACGCGACCCATGCAGGATCCCATCCTCCTGTCGGCCCCTGATGTCGGGGAGGTCGAGGAGCGACACGTCCTGCGCGCCATCCGGTCAGGATGGGTTGCGCCGGCAGGCCCGGACCTCGCGGCCTTCGAAAGCGCCATCGCTGAGCGAGTGGGGGTTCCGCACGCGGTGGCGCTGAGCTCCGGCACTGCGGCCCTGCATCTCGCGCTGGTCTCGTGGGGCGTCGGCCGAGGCGACGTGGTGCCTGTCTCGACGCTGACCTTCGCCGCGACGGTGAACGCCATTCGCTACGTCGGCGCTGAGCCGCACTTCGTCGACTGCGAGGTCGAGACGGGGAACATCAGCCCCGAGCTCCTGGAGCGGGCGCTGGTGGCCCTGCGGGCGGCGGGCAGGAGCGTGCCGGTCGTCGTCCCCGTCGACCTCCTGGGGAAGGTGGCCGACCACGATGCACTCCGGGAGGTCGCTGGCGACGCGCGATGGCTCTGGGACGCTGCTGAGTCCTTCGGCGCCTCCTACCGTGGGCGGCCAGCAGGTTCGCTCGGGGATGCGGCGGTGCTCTCGTTCAACGGGAACAAGATCATGACCACGTCTGGTGGTGGCATGTTGCTCACCCGCGACGGCGAGCTCGCTGCCCACGTCCGGAAGTTGTCGACGCAGGCGCGCGAGCCGGTCGCGCACTACGAGCACACGGAGATCGGCTACAACTATCGGCTGTCCAACATCCTGGCCGCACTCGGCATGGCCCAACTCAGTCGTCTCGACGCCATGCTCGAGCGGCGTCGGACCTGGCGGGAGCGGTACCGGAGCCTCTTCGCCAACGTCGCGGGGGTGCGGATCCTGGGTGGCTCGAGCGACGACGAGGACAACTGCTGGCTGACGGCCGTGGTCGTGGATCCGGCGACGTCCGGCTGGCATGCCCGGGAGTTGGGGGAACGGATGGCGACTCTCGGTGTCGAGACACGCCCGGTCTGGAAGCCGATGCACCGCCAGCCCGTCTTCCAGAAGTTTGGAGCCACCCTGGACGGCTCCTCCGACCGACTCTTCGCTGAGGGGCTGTGTCTGCCCTCGGGCTCGGGCATGGACGACCGCACCTTCGACCGGCTCGAGTCCTCACTGAGGGCGGCGCTGGCAGAAGTGGGGGCTTCGGTCGCATGACGCGGCGTCACAGCGACTCCCGCCGCCTGCTGCTCGCGGTCACCGACCCGATCTCGCTCACCCTGATGCGAGGACTGCCGGCGTTCCTCGAGGGTCGCGGGTGGGACGTCACCGTCGTCGCCGGCGGTCCCGGGGAGGGCCAGCCGGTCCACGTGCTGCCCATGGTGCGGCGACCCGCCCCCCTGGCAGATCTCACGGCCTTGGCGCGATGGGTGCGGCTCATTCGACGGAGCAGGCCCGCCGTGGTCGTCGCCGGGACACCCAAAGCCGGTCTGCTGGGCATGGTCGCTGCCCGCTTGAGCGGGGTGGAGCGGCGGGTGTACCTGCTGCGTGGGCTGCGGCTCGAGACCGCCCGCGGACCGCTGCGATGGCTGCTGGTCGCGATGGAGCGGCTGGCCGCCTGGTGCGCCACGGAGGTCGTCTGTGTCAGTCCGTCCCTTCGCGACGCGTTCGTGGGCCTGCGCCTGGGTGATCCGCGCAAGGCCCTTGTTCTCGGCGCCGGCTCGTCCAATGGGGTGGACACCGAACGGTTCCGACCGGCCACCTCAGCGGAGCGACAGGCCAGCCGAGCACATCTGGGGATCGACCAGTCGGTGTCCGTGGTCGGGTTCATCGGACGCCTCACGCCTGACAAGGGGCTCGACACCCTCGTGGCAGCAGCCGGGCTGGCGCGGCGCGAGGTGGACTTCCACCTGCTCTTGATCGGGCGGGAGGAGGAGGCGGGTTACCGGGACCGGCTCGCCGAGCATCTGGCAGAGGCTGGCGTGGAGCACAGTTTCGTGGACGAAATGCCCGACATCGAACGCGGCTACGCGGCCATGGACGTCTTCTGCCTGCCCAGTCGGAGAGAGGGATTCCCCAACGTGAGCCTCGAGGCCGCGGCTTGCCAGTTGCCGGTGATTTCGACCGATGCCACGGGATCGCGAGACGCCGTGCGGTCCGGCGTGTCAGGCTTGTTGGTGCCGATGGACGACCCCCCCGTCCTGGCTCAGGCCATCACCCGCGCCCTCGCTGACCCTGCCGGGTCACGAGCGATGGGCGCAGCGGGTCGCGCCTGGATGCTGGAGGAGTTCGACCGCCCGCTCGTGTGGGCGCGCCTCGACGACTTCCTGGTCCGGGGGCGGCAGACAGCACAGTGACGGATCCGAGCGAGCGAGTGGGAGTGGGAGCATCATGAAGGTTCTGGTCACGGGTGGGGCCGGCTTCATCGGGAGCAACCTCTGCGAGCGACTGCTCGCGGACCCCACGATCGAGCAGGTGCGCGTCATCGACGACCTGTCCACCGGTTTCGCGGAGAACCTGTCTGGCCTCGGTGTCGAGTTCCACGAGGCTTCGATCCTCGACGTCGGCGCGCTCGAGCGGGCGTCGTCAGGCTGCGACGCCATTGTCCACCTCGCGGCCCTGGGCTCGGTGCCCCGCAGCATCGAGAACCCGATGGCCACCCATGACGCCAACGCAACAGGCACCCTGAACGTGCTGCAGGCCGCCCGCCGGGTCGGTAATGCTCATGTGGTCCTGGCCTCCTCGTCGTCCGTCTACGGGGCCAATCCGCGGCTGCCGAAGTCCGAGGACATGCTCTGTCAGCCGATGAGCCCCTACGCGGTCACCAAGCTGGCCACCGAGCAGTACGCCATGGCCTTCGCGAAGGTCTACGACCTTCCGGTCCTACCCTTCCGGTTCTTCAACGTCTACGGTCCCAAGCAGCGGGCCGGGCATGTGTATGCCGCTGTGATTCCCGTGTTCGTCGACGCCGCCGTACGTGGCGTTCCGCTGCCCGTCAACGGCGACGGTCAGCAGAGTCGGGACTTCACCTACGTCGGCACGGTGGTGGACGTCCTGGCGACCGCTGTCACCGCGCAGGTCACCGGCGGGCCGACCAACCTGGCCTTCGGGTCGCGGACCAGCCTGCTCGACCTGATCGCCCTCATCGAGCAGGGCATCGGCCGGTCCGTGGAGGTCGAGCATCGTCCTGCCCGAACCGGCGACGTGCCGCACTCCCAAGCCGACAACTCGGTGCTCCGTGGACTCTTCCCGTCCCTCGACCCGGTCCCTCTCGAGGAGGGTGTCCGGGCCACCATCGCCTGGATGGAGCAGACCCTGCAGGTCTGACCCGTTCGTGTCCCTCCCCACCATCAGTCAGGAAGAAGCAGCTATGAGCGACAGGCTCGTCGTCGTTGGCCAAGGTTATGTAGGGCTCCCGATCGCCATGCGTGCGGTCGAGGTCGGGTTCGACGTCGTTGGTCTCGATCTGGACACTCGCAAGGTTGAGCAGCTCGTCGAGGGCTCGAGCTTCGTCGAGGACATCTCCGACAGCACCCTCCAGAACGCGTTGGCCAGCGGCCGCTACCAGCCGACGGCCAACCCGGCCACGTCCGCCGGCTTCGACTTCGCGATCATCACGGTTCCCACGCCGCTGCGGGAGACCTTGCCCGACCTCTCGTTCATCGAGTCCGCGGCGCACGACCTCTCCGTGCACCTGACCAAGGGATGCACCGTCGTCCTGGAGTCCACGACGTACCCCGGTACCACCGAGTCACTGATGGTGCCGATCCTGGAACAGGGCAGCGGCCTGACGGCAGGCGTCGACTTCTTCGTGGGTTACTCGCCCGAACGCATCGACCCGGGCAACACCCAGTACGGCTTCGTCAACACCCCCAAAGTCGTGGCCGGCATCGACGACGCTTCCTCGGAGGTGATCTGCAACCTCTACGGGCGCCTCGTGGACACGGTGGTCCCGGTCTCGACCCCCAAGGAGGCCGAGCTCACCAAGCTCCTGGAGAACA
>NZ_JBFIKK010000011.1:0-40026 GCF_041600255.1 Nocardioides sp.
GCAGTGTTCATTGCAGGGCGGTGTTCATTCAAACGGGCGCTCACGTCAGGGGTCTCCCCCACCACCGACCAGGCGCCGGGGTTCAGGAGAGCGCCGAACCCCTGCGGTACTCCGCGAAGGAGACGTTCCAGTCGCCGAAGCCGTTCTCGAGGGTCATCGGGCGCCCCGTGCCGGTGTACTCCACGACGTCCCCGCGCTGCGTCATCGCGTACAGCCAGCCGGCGTCCGCCGGGCTCATCCCGGTGCAGCCGTGCGACACGTTCGCGCTGCCCTGCGAGTCGATCGACCACGGAGCGGCGTGGATGAACTCGCCCGAGTAGGTCAACCGCATCGCCCACTGCACGTCGTCGATGTCGTAGTACTCCGGGTTGCTCTCGCCGATCCCGACCGTCTCGGAGTTCATCCGCTTCTCGGCGAACTTCTCGATCACGACCTTCGTCCCGGACCGCGTGGTGAAGCCGGGCTTGCCCAGGGTCACCGGGAGGGTGCGCAGCAACGAACCGTTGCGGAAGACCTTCATCCGGTGACGACGAGCGTCGACGCGGTAGACGTGCGCGTCACCGACCTGGAACTCCACGTGCCGACTCTCCTGGCCGTGGATGCCGCCGCCGGCGTCGACTCCGTTGATGTCCAGGTCGACGCTGACGTCGGTGCCGGCCTGCCAGTACTCGGCCGGGCGCCAGTGCACCTCGCGGTCGTCGAGCCAGTGCCAGGATCCCTGCTGCGGGGGCGTCGAGGTCACGGTCATCTCCCGCTCCAGGGCCGCCCGGTCGGTGACGGGGAGGTCGAAGGTGACGATGACGGGCATGCCCACGCCGACGGTCTCACCGTCCAGCGGCGCGACGGAGGCATAGGTCTGCTCGTCCAGGGACAGCTCCTCGGTCCGGAACCGCACCGTGTGACTCACGCTCTCGCCGTTCGCTCGCGTGGCACGGGCATGCAGCGTGTAGTCCGTACCGGGCTCGAGCCGGTCCAGGGCGGCCCACCCGCGCGTGGCGCGCGACAGCCGGCCCTCGACGTCTCCGGCGGCCGAGGTGAGCCGGGCGGATGCCAGCCGGGCACCCTCGACCCGTAGGCGGACCAGCAGGTCGACCCCGACGTCCGTGCCGCCGGCAGGGAGGTTACTGACGAAGACCGGCTTCGCGGACGTCGACGTGGACGTCGCCGGGCCCTCAGCGGGCCGGTCCGCCCCGGGGGTGACCTCGGTCCACTGGCAGCCGGTCAGAGCGGTGAGCGAGAGGGCAAGGGACGCTGCACCGGCGCTCACCCGACGCGCGGGGCGCGCGGGGGCCGGGGTGCGTGAACGACGCTCGGACATGCAGAGGACTCCGTACGACGCGAGGGGGTGGGGGCTCTTCCAGCCTAACGGCCGCCCCGGGATGCAGAAGACCCCGCGCGAGTGGCAACACTCACGCGGGGTCCAGCTGGTCGATCAGCTCAGTGCGCGTGCTCTCCGCGGTAGTACTCGAAGATCCAGCCGCCGAGCGCCAGGATGCCGACGCCGCCACCGATGATGAACAGCCACCAGGCGCCCAGCGCGATGCCGTAGACACAGATGCCCAGCGTCGCACCGCACCACAGCGGCCACCAGGAGTACGGCGGGAAGAAGCCGAGCTCGCCGGCGCCGTCCGCGATCTCGCCGGACTTCCGGTCCTCGGGCCGCGGGTCCATCTTGGCCGCGTGGAAACCGAGGTACAGCGTGACCATGGCGGCGAGGAGCGTGGTCATCACCAGTGCGGTCGTTCCGGTCCAGTCGCCGGTGATGAACCAGTACGCCGGGCTGACGAGGACGAAGAACGCCGTCGTCATGCCGAAGATCCAGGCTTCAGCCTTCATCGGGGCTTCTCCTCGGTGTCGGTGGTCCCGCGGACGAGCTCCTCGCGACCTTCCATGTCGGGCGCGTCGGCGAAGTCGCCGTCACGTGCCGCCTCGTTCTCGTCGAGCTCCAGAGCCGCAACCTCCGGGTGGTGCAGGTCGAAGGCCGGCGACTCCGAACGGATCCGCGGGATCGTCACGAAGTTGTGGCGCGGCGGCGGGCAGCTGGTGGCCCACTCGAGCGAGCGGCCCCAGCCCCACGGGTCGTCGGTCTCGACGAGTGGAGCCTTGCGGCTGACCCAGACGTTGTAGAGGAACGGCAACGTCGAGGCGCCGAGCAGGAAGGCACCGATCGTGGACACCTGGTTCAGCGTGGTGAACCCGTCGTCGGGCAGGTAGTCGGCGTAGCGACGCGGCATGCCCTCGACACCCAGCCAGTGCTGAACCAGGAAGGTGAGGTGGAAGCCGACGAAGAGGAGCCAGAAGTGCACCTTGCCCAGGCGCTCGTCCAGCATCCGCCCGGTCATCTTGGGCCACCAGAAGTAGAAGCCCGCGAACATCGCGAACACGACCGTGCCGAAGACGACGTAGTGGAAGTGCGCGACCACGAAGTACGAGTCGGAGACGTGGAAGTCCAGGGGCGGGCTGGCCAGGATGATCCCGGTCAGACCACCGAACAGGAAGGTGGTCAGGAAGCCCACCGACCAGAGCATCGGGGTGTCGAAGGACAGAGATCCGCCCCACATCGTGCCGATCCAGTTGAAGAACTTCACGCCCGTGGGCACCGCGATCAGGAAGGTCATGCCGGAGAAGAACGGCAGGTCGACCGCGCCCGTGACAAACATGTGGTGGGCCCACACGGCGACCGAGAGGATCGCGATGCCGAGCGTCGCGCCGACCAGACCGACGTAACCGAAAATCGGCTTGCGGCTGAAGACCGGGAGGATCTCGGTGACGATGCCGAAGAACGGCAGCGCGATGATGTAGACCTCCGGGTGACCGAAGAACCAGAACAGGTGCTGCCACAGGATCGCGCCACCGTGGGCGGCGTCGAAGACGTGGGTGCCGAACTGGCGGTCGGCCTCGAGCGAGAGCAGCGCGCCGGCGAGCACCGGGAAGGCGATCAGCACGAGCAGGCTGGTGACCAGGGTGTTCCACACGAAGATCGGCATCCGGAACATGGTCATGCCGGGGGCACGCATGCAGATGATGGTGGTGATGAAGTTGACCGCACCGAGGATCGTGCCCAGACCGGCCATCCACAGACCCATGATCCAGAGGTCTCCACCGACCCCCGGCGAGCGCACGGCGTCCGAGAGCGGCGTGTAGGCGAACCACCCGAAGTCGGCGGCACCCTGACGGGTCAGGAAGCCCGAGCCGGCGATGATCCCGCCGAAGAGGAAGAGCCAGTAGCTGAACATGTTCAGCCGCGGGAACGCCACGTCGGGCGAGCCGATCTGCAGCGGCATGATCACGTTCGCGAAACCGAAGAACAGCGGCGTCGCGAACAGCAGCAGCATGATCGTGCCGTGCATCGTGAACAGCTGGTTGTACAACTCGTCGTTGACGACCTGCATCCCCGGGAAGGCGAGCTCCGAGCGGATCAGCATCGCCATGACGCCGCCGATCATGAACCACGCGAAGGACGTGATCAGGTACAGCTTGCCGATCAGCTTGTGGTCGGTGGTCGTGAGGATCCTGACCGTCTGCTGACCGAGCGTCTTGCGTTCCACTGCTGCCGCGCTCACTCGTTGCCTCCGTGGGTTTCGTTGCCGGAGCGGAGACCGGCCTGGGTGCCGGCGGTCACGCCGCCGAGCAGCGGGCTGTCGGAGACGGCGCCGTCTGCCTTCTTCTCCTGCAGGTAGGCCTGGTAGTCGGCCTTGCTGACCACCTCGACGTTGAAGAGCATCCGCGAGTGGTAGACACCGCAGAGCTCGTAACACTTGCCGCGGTAGGTGCCGATCACCTCGGGGGTGACCTCGTAGTGGTTCACCCGACCCGGGATGACGTCCATCTTCATCAGGAAGCCGGGCACGCCGAAGTCGTGGATGACGTCGGGCGAGTGCAGGTTGAACCGCACCGTCTCCCCGACCGGGATGACCAGCGTGGGGATGTAGGAACCCGTGCCGACCTCGTAGACGTACTCGTCGTAGGCGTACTCGTCGTCCACGCCGACCCCGTCCACGTGGGCGTAGTCGGGCTCGCCGAGACCGTGGTTGAAGGTCCACGACCACTGCTGGCCGACGACCTCGATGACCTGGTCGGGGGCCTCGGACTCCTTGAGGACGATGTTCTGGACGTTGACGGTCCAGTAGAAGAAGACGATCACCATCATGATCGGGGCGATCGTGTAGAAGATCTCCAGCGGCAGGTTGTAGCGCGTCTGGATCGGGATCTCGTCGTCGCTCTTGCGACGGTAGGCCACGACGACCCAGAAGATCAGGGCCCACACGATGACGCCGGTCACCATGGCGGCGATCCACGCGTAGCGCCAGAGCAGGAAGATGTGATGCGACTGCTCCGTTGCCGGGTCAGGCATCGCCAGGTTCTTCCACTCGTGCTGGGTCTGGGCCGAGCAGGAGGAGAGCAGCACGAGGGTGGTGCCCAGGGCGGCCAACAGGGCGACCCGACGAAGGGTCCCAGCCGCGCGCTTGGGGAGTTGCAGACTCACGAACGAGCCTCTCTCTTGGGCGGTCACGATAGGGCGCAGACTATCCGAATCGAGCGCGCGATGACGTGCCGGGTCACCCTCGAGTCGCCACGAGCCGCGTCGACTAGGTTCGGCATGTGACAAATGCCTCGGGCGACCCGGAGTCGACCGCGCGTCCTGCACCCGCGGTCTACCTCGACACCGCCTCCTCCGAGCCCCTGCACCCGGCCGCCCGGGAGACCCTGCTCGCCGCCCTGGACGCCGGGTACGCCGACCCCCGCCGCCTCCACGGACCGGCCCGATCGGCCCGGCTCCTGCTCGACAACGCACGTGAGGTCGTGGCCGAGTGCCTGGGGGTGCGGGCCGACGAGGTCACCTTCACCTCCTCCGGCACCGACGCCGTCCACCGCGGACTGCTCGGCCTCCGGCTGGGTCGGGCCCGCCAGGGCACCGCGGTGGTGCACTCGGCGGTCGAGCACTCGGCGGTGCTTCGGGCGACCGCCTGGGTGCCCGGGGAGCACGCGGCGGTCGGGGTCGACCGCCATGGCCGGGTCTCCCCCGGTGATCTCGCGGACGCTGCGGCACGCCCCGGCGTGGCCGTCGCCGCCGTCCAGTCCGCCAACCACGAGGTGGGGACCCTCCAGCCGATCGCCGAGCTCGCCGAGGCCCTGGGCGAGGTGCCCCTGTTCATGGACGCCTGCGCCGGTGCCGGTCGCCAGCCCCTGCCCGACGGCTGGGCGGCTGCGGCGGCGTCGGCGCACAAGTGGGGCGGACCGGCCGGCGTCGGCCTCCTGCTGGTCCGCAAGGGCGCCCGGTGGCGCAACCCCTTCCCCGGCGACGACCGGATCGACGAGCGCAGCAGCGGGTTCGAGAACGTCCCGGCTGCGCTGGCGGCCGCCGCGGCACTGCGAGCCGTCACGACCACGGCACGGGAGGTGGCGCAGCGGCAGGCCGAGCTGATCGACCTCGTCCGGACCCGGGTGGCCGCGCTGCCCGACGTGGAGGTGGTCGGTCACCCGACGCAGCGGCTGCCCCACCTGGTCACCTTCTCCTGCCTCTACGTGGACGGGGAGGCGCTCGTGCACGCGCTGGACCGGCGGGGGTTCGCGGTCGCCAGCGGATCGGCCTGCACGGCCTCGACGCTGGCGCCCAGCCACGTGCTGGCGGCGATGGGGGCGCTGACCCACGGCAACGTCCGGCTCTCGCTGACCCGGGAGGCCGCCCGGGCGGACGTGGAGGCCTTTCTTGACGTCCTGCCGGAGGTCGTCACCGACCTGCGCGCCGAGGTCGGTCTGTGACCCCCGACCTGGAGCTCGACTGCCGCGAGATGGTCTGCCCGCTGCCGATCATCGAGCTGGCCCGCCGGCTCGAGGACGTCGCGGTGGGGGCGACGATCGCGGTCGTCGCCCGAGACGAGGCAGCCCGGGTCGACGTACCGGCCTGGTGCCGGATGCGGCAGCAGGAGTACCTCGGCGAGGACACGGCCGAGGACGGCGCGCCACGCTTCGTCGTACGACGGCTGCGGTGAGGCGCGCCGGCGTCGCTCAGGCAGGAACGCCGGTCAGGTACGGCGCGAGGTCGGCAGCACAGGCGGCTCCGTAGGAGTCCTCCAACCGGGCCAGGAACTGCTCGGGCGTGAAGGAGTACTCCTGGGTGCCCACGGTCTCCACGACGTACGCCGCGAGCACGCACCCGACCTGGGCCGCGCGCTCGAGGCCGACCTGCCAGGTGAGCGCACCGAGGAATCCGGCGCGGAAGGCGTCGCCGACACCGGTGGGCTCCAGGGCGGCCACGTTCCGGGCTGCCGGCAGCTCGATCGGGTCGTGACCCTTGCGCAGGATCCGGACGCCGTCGGCCCCCAGCGTGGTGACCTGGGTGCCCACCCGCTCCAGGACCTCGTCGGCCGACCAACCGGTCTTCGACTCGATCATGTGCGACTCGTACTCGTTGGAGAAGAGGTACGCCGCGCCGTCGATGAGCTTGCGGATCAGGTCCCCCTCACCGAAGGCCAACTGCTGGGAGGGGTCGGCGATGAAGGGGTACCCACGCTGACGACACTCCTCGGTGTGCCGCAGCATCCCGTCGGGGTCGTCGGCGCCGATCAGGACGAACTCGGGCTGGCCGACCCGGGCCACGATCGGGGACAGCTCGATCAGCCGCGCCTCGCTCATCGCGCCGGGGTAGAACGACGCGAACTGCGCCATGGTGGAGTCGCTGGTGCAGACGAACCGGGCGGTGTGCCTGGTCTCGGAGATGTGCACCGAGTCGCAGTCGACGTTGTGCCGCTCCAACCACGAGCGGTAGTCGGCGAAGTCCTCACCGGCGGCACCGACCAGCACCGGACGGATGCCGAGCTGGCCGAGACCGAAGCACATGTTGGGGGCGACGCCGCCACGCCGGATCTCCAGGTCCTCGACCAGGAAGGAGACCGAGAGCTTGTCCAGCTGCTCCACGACGAGCGAGTCCGCGAACTTGCCGCCGAACGTCATCAGGTGGTCGGTGGCGATCGATCCGGCGATGAGCAGCGGGCCTGGTGACATGGCACGGAACACTACCCGTCGGTACAACTTCGCCTACCCAGGAGTAGCCCTTACCGTCGATCACATGACCCCTGCACACCCCTCCCACCGCCTCGCCTACGACGACGCGTCCACGCCCCAGGAGATGAGCGCCGACTGCCGTGCGGCCGGCGCCAACCTGCACCTGCAGAAGGCCGCTCGGGCCGCCGTCTCGCCTGCTCCCAGCATCCACTTCGATGACTACCCCCGCGAGGTCGCCAAGCGCGACATCCGGATTTCGGACGCCGCGGCCCGCATCGCCAACGCGCTCCACCTGCACCTCGACTGAACCTGCACCTCGACTGAGCAGCAGCGTTCAACGCATCAGCCCCCGCCGGAGATCCGGCGGGGGCTGATGCGTTGCTGGGTCGATCGGGTGCGAGGACTCAGTGGAACGAGTCACCGCACGCGCACGAACCCGTGGCGTTGGGGTTGTCGATGGTGAAGCCCTGCTTCTCGATCGAGTCGACGAAGTCGATCATCGCGCCACTGAGGTACGGAACGCTCATCCGGTCGACGACGACGGACACGCCGTCGAAGTCGGTGACGACGTCGCCGTCGAGGGTGCGCTCGTCGAAGAAGAGCTGGTAGCGCAGGCCCGAGCAACCGCCCGGCTGCACGGAGATGCGCAGGGCGAGGTCGTCACGACCCTCCTGGGCAAGGAGGCTCTGGACCTTGGCGGCCGCGACCGGGCTCAGGTTGATCTGGTCGGTGCGGCGTTCCGTGGTGGTGTCCACCTGCTCGGTCATGATGTGGCTCCCAAAGTAGGTGCGGGGTGAAGTACTTGTTCAATGGTCGCACACTCCGGGTTATTCCCCACCGCCGAAGCCGCGACCGACCACTCTGCGGCCACCGGTCCGGACCACCGACGCGCTCAGCGCGACCAGGTCCGCGCGACCCGCTCGGCGAGGTCGGCCAGCGCCCCGGCGGGATCGGCGAAGGAGCGCTCCTCCCCCACCAGGTCCACCACCGCGTACGCCGACTCGACCCCCAGCGCGCGCATCTCGCGCGAGCCCACCAGCACCCGGCCGGCCAGGGCCACACAGGGCCGCAGGGTCTCCATGGCGATCGCCGCAACCCCGTAGGGCACCTTCCCCGAGCGGCTGGAGAAGTCGAAGGCCCCCTCCCCGGTGATCACCAGGTCGACCTGACGTGCGCGCTGCTCCAGCCGGACGGCGTCGGCGACGAGCTCGATGCCGGGCTCGCGCCGGGCACCCAGGCAGAGCAGGGCGAATCCGAGTCCACCGGCCGCTCCAGCCCCCTTCTCCAGCGAGGTGCGGCGATCGGTCGCGAGCGCGAACTCCTCGAGCAGGGCATCGAGGACGGGCAACCGCTCCTCGCGGACCCCCTTCTGCGGACCGAAGGTCTTGGTGGCCCCGAAGAGGCCGGTCAGCGGACTGTCCACGTCGCTGGCCGCGACCAGCTCCACGCCCTCCAGCCGAGCGCGGGCAGCAGCCAGGTCCACGGTCGTCACCCCGGCCAGCGCCACCGGACCGGCGTCGAGCGGTCGGTCGGCAGTGCAGCCCAGGGCCGCGAGGAAGCCTGCTCCCCCGTCGTTCGTGCCGCTGCCGCCCAGACCGACCACGATCCGGGTGGCGCCGGTGTCGACGGCGGCTGCGACGAGCTCCCCGACGCCGTACGTCGTCGCGCCCTCGGCGCCCTCGGCACCGGTCAGGTGGAGTCCGCACGCCTGCGCGCTCTCGACGTACACCTCGGAGCCCACCTTCAGGATGGTGGCAGGCACGGCCGCGCCCAGCGGGCCACGGACCGTGACCGCCAGCAGCTCACCGCCGAGTGCCGCATGCAGGACGTCGACGAAGCCGGGGCCGCCGTCGGCCATCGGGGCCAGGTCGAGCTCGTCGTCGGGGGCCCGGCGACGCCACCCGGTGGCGATCGCGGTCGCCGCCTCGACGGCGGTGAGCGTCCCGGCGAACTTGTCCGGGGCCACGAGGATGCGCATGCGGGCATTGTGGCCGACCGCTTCGGGGCGTCCTAGGTTGGGACGGTGAGCGAGCCCACCGACGCCGTGATCCGGCCGATGCGCCCCGACGACGTGGCGCTCGCCGAGCGCCTCACCGCGGAGGGGTTCCACGAGCTGGAGCTGCGGATGGCTCCCCGGTGGCGTCCCGATCCCGAGCCGCGGCCGGTCGAGCGCGCGGCGGCCTGGATCGCCCGGACCCGCCACTTCCTGGCCACCGACCCCGAGGGCTGCTGGGTGGCCGAGGATGCCTCCGGGATGGTCGGCGTCGTCGCGTCGTACAACCGGGAGAAGTGCTGGGCGCTCGCCACCTACGCCGTCCGCCCCGGCAGCCAGGGGCGCGGCATCGGCAAGCCACTGCTGGCGGCCGCCCTGCACCACGGCCGGGGATCGCTGCGCGGGATGGTCGCCGCCTCGTCGGACCCGAAGGCGGCCCGGATCTACCGCCAGGCCGGGTTCTCGCTGCACCCGCAGATGTTCCTGGCCGGCACCCTCGACCGCTCCGCGCTGCCGGTGGTGGAGAAGGTGCGGGAGGGCTCGCTCGCGGACGTCGAGCTGATGGACTCGATCGACCGACGCACCCGAGGCTCCGCGCGCGGTGTCGACCACGAGCTGATGGCCGGCCTGTGGCGGCTGCTCGTCTCCGACACCTCCACCGGGTCCGGCTACGCCTACCTCGACGGGCATGGCGTGAGGCTGTGTGCCGCCAGCAATCGACGTACGGCGACCCGGCTGCTCTGGGCTGCCCTGGCCGACGGCCCCGAGCAGGCCACGATCGGGCACGTCACGGCCGCCAACGAGTGGGCGATCGATGTCGGCATGGCCGGCCGGCTCGCGCTGCACCAGCAGGGCTACCTCGCCCTGCGCGGCATGCGGCCACCCACGCCGTACCTCCACGACGGGGCGTTCCTGTGACCCCGCCTAGACTGGACCCATGACGATCGACCTGCCGCTCCTGCCGCTCGGACGCGGCGTCGACCTCTCGGCCGAACGCGGCGTGGAGTGCCCCGGCGACCTGCCCGCGGCCTCGGACCCCGACCTGGTGGCCCGGGCACTGGCGGCCAAGGAGGCACTGGGTGAGCGGGTCTTCGTGCTGGGCCACCACTACCAGCGCGACGAGGTCATCCAGTTCGCCGACGTCACCGGCGACTCCTTCAAGCTCGCCCGCGAGGCAGCCGCCCGCCCGGACGCGGAGTTCATCGTCTTCTGCGGCGTGCACTTCATGGCCGAGTCGGCCGACATCCTGACCAGCGACACCCAGCAGGTGATCCTGCCGGACCTGGCCGCGGGGTGCTCGATGGCCGACATGGCCCGGCTCTCGCAGGTCGAGGACGCCTGGGACGCCCTGGTCGACGCGGGCATCGCGGACTCGGTCGTGCCGGTGACCTACATGAACTCCTCCGCCGACATCAAGGCGTTCTGCGGGCGCAACGGGGGCGCGGTCTGCACCTCGTCGAACGCCGAGACGGCGCTGGAGTGGGCCTTCGACCAGAAGGGTGGCGTCGAGGCCGGGGCCAAGGTGCTCTTCTTCCCCGACCAGCACCTGGGCCGCAACACGGCGGTGCTGAAAATGGGGCTCTCCCTCGACGACTGCGTGGTCTGGGACCCGCACCGCCCCCACGGCGGCCTCACCGTGGAGCAGCTGCGTGACGCCACGATGATCCTCTGGAAGGGCCACTGCTCGGTGCACGGGCGGTTCACCGCCACGGTCGTCGACGAACTGCGGGCCACGCTGCCGGACGTCCAGATCCTGGTGCACCCCGAGTGCACCCACGACGTCGTCCTCAAGGCGGACCTGGTGGGTTCGACCGAGTTCATCATCCAGACGATCGAGGCAGCACCGGCCGGCTCTACCTGGGCGATCGGCACGGAGCTGAACCTCGTCAAGCGGTTGGCAGCGGCGCACCCCGACAAGCACATCGCCTTCCTCGACAAGACGGTCTGCTACTGCTCGACGATGAACCGGATCGACCTGCCCCACTTCGTGTGGGCGATGGAGTCGCTGGTCGCCGGGACGGTCCCCAACCGGATCGAGGTCGACCCGGAGACCAAGCAGTGGGCCCTGGTGGCGCTCCAGCGGATGCTCGACCTGCCGGGGCGCTCGCACAAGGACTGAGCACTCCCGCGTCGCTGGAACCGGACCGACCGGCGTCAGTCCGGCAGCTCGAACCAGACGGTCGTGCCGCCGCCCGGGGTCTCCTCGAGCCCGATCGAGCCGCCGTGCGCGTCCAGCACCCGGCGTACCGTCGCCAGGCCGATGCCCAGGCCTTCGACCTCCTCGGAGACCCTGGCCAGCGGAGCGAAGACGCGTTCCCGGTCCGCGGGTGGGATGCCGATGCCGTGGTCGGCGATCTCGACCCGCCAGCCGGAGTCGAGCCGACGAGACGACACCTCGATCTCCGCGTGCTCGCCCGTGCGGGCGAACTTCGCGGCGTTCGCGATCAGGTTCTGCAGCACCGCTCGCAGCTGGACGCGGTCGCCCGTGACGACCGGAAGCTCCCCCACCCGCACCCGGGCGTGGGTGAGGACGGCCGCGAGGTCCTCGCGCACGTCGTCCACCAGCGTGCCCAGGTCCACCCGGTCACGGTTCAGCTGTCCGCCCAGCCGGGCGAACGCGAGCAGGTCGTCGATCAGGGTCTGCATCCGCTGGGCACCGCCGATGGCGCGCTGGGCGAGCCAGGCCATCTCGTCGCGATCCGCCGCCCCGGACGTCGCCGCCCCGGACGTCGCTGCCCCGGACGTCGCTGCCCCGGTGCTCGTCGGGCCCAGCTGCTCCCGCAGCAGGGTCAGCGACATGCTCACCGCCGTCAGCGGGTTGAGCAGGTCGTGGCTGATCTGGCCGGCGAAGGCCGCGAGCTGTTCGTTGGAGCGTTCGAGCTCGGCCTGGGTGCTGCGCAGGTCCTCGAGCGAGGAGGTGAGGTCGCGGGTGCGCAGGTCGAGCTCGAGCAGGTCGACCACGCGCTCGGCCAGGGAGGCGAGCGAAGCGGCCTGTTCGGCGGAGATCTCCCGGGGCGCGTCATCGAAGACGCACAGGGTCCCGATCGGTACGCCGTGCGGCGTGACCAGCTGGTGGGTG
Organism: Nocardioides sp.; assembly: GCF_041600255.1. Classification (GTDB taxonomy): domain Bacteria; phylum Actinomycetota; class Actinomycetes; order Propionibacteriales; family Nocardioidaceae; genus Nocardioides. Next base: position 12,078 of record NZ_JBFIKK010000011.1, read on the forward strand.
GCGTAGAAGCGGACGTTCGCCAGCCGCCCGTCGACCATCGGGTTGTCCTTGAACCGGTCGTCGAGGCGGGCGTCGGAGACGATGACCGGTCGGCCGGAGTGCAGGACCAGGTTGCACATCGAGTCCTCGCGACGGCAGGCCTCGTCGTCGAAGCCGATCTGGGCGACGTGGCGCTGCTCGGTGTCGGTGAACATGCTGATCGTCGCCAGCGGCACCCCGGCGACCTGCGCCGCCACCTCGACCAGCGCCTGGAGCTCTCGTCGCCGGGGCAGGTCGAGCACGCGATAGCGCCCGATCTCCTGGGCACGACGGGCGTCCTGCACCGCGACGTCGTCGGGGCGATGGTCGTCGTGGATGCCGTTCACCCCGTGACCGTATCGGGCCTCACAGTCCCGGTGCGCCCCACAGCGCCATCCACCGGGAGAGGTCCTGCTCGATCGGCAACTCCGAGCGGAGCGTGTCCCGGACCTGGATCTCCAGCAGGTTGTCCCGCTGCTGAGGGCCGGTGGGTGCGAACGGGTAGAAGCTGCCCTGCTTGTAGAGGTAGACCAGCCCGACCTTGCGACCGGCCGTGTCGGTGAAGGGCACCAGGGAGCAGAGCAGCCCGGAGCCGAACCCCTGCGCCTCCAGGGAGGTGTTCACCGCGTGCAGGTCGGTGCAGAGGGCCGCCATGTCGCTCGGGTCGCGATGCGTCTGCAACCAGGTGTAGCCGAAGTCGTCCGTGGTGACCGCGACGTCCGGTCCGCTCCGGTCGCCGTTGAGCAGCGAGACCAGGTCCGACTGCGTCTCGTGGAAGCCCGCCCCGGCGACGGAGCGGTAGCAGACCGACCCGTCCCCGGTGGGGGTGAGCCCGGCGGCGGTCTGCAGCGTGATCGCGGCACTCGGGATCAGGAACAGCGAGTCGAGATTGGCCGGGCGCACCTTCGAGCGGCCGGTGATGGCCTCCCACAGCCCCATCAGCGGGCCGTCACGCGGTGGGCCGGCCGAGCTCGGCCTGGATCTTGGCGAGTTGCTCGAGCCGCTGCTCCAGCGAGGGGTGCGTGGAGGAGAGCGTCCGCAGGGTCGCCCCGCTGATCGCCGGGGCGATGAAGAAGGCGTTCATCGCGCTGGAGGCGCGCAGGTCCCGCTGCGGGATGGCCGACATCTCTCCGGTGATCTTCTGCAGCGCGGAGGCGAGCGCGGCCGGCTTCATCGTCAGGTAGGCGCCGGCGCGATCGGCGCAGAGCTCGCGGTAACGCGAGAGCAGCCGCATCAGCAGGAAGCTGATGGCGTACACCACCAGGCTGATCACCAGGGCGATCAGGAACGCCGGCGCCCCGCCGTTGTTGTTGCGTCGACCGAAGAGCCCCATCCCGCCGTACTGCGCGCCGCGGGTGAGCATGCCGGCCGCGATACCGGCCGACGAGGCCAGGGTCATCACCAGGACGTCGCGGTGGGCGACGTGGGAGAGCTCGTGGGCGAGCACGCCCTCGAGCTCCTCGGCACTCAGCCGCTGGAGGATGCCCGTGGTCACGCAGACCACCGAACGCTGCGGCGACCGACCGGTGGCGAAGGCGTTCGGCAGGTCCATGTCGGAGATGCCGACCCGAGGCTTGGGCATGTCGGCCATCGCGCAGAGCCGATCGATCATGCCGTGCAGCTCGGGGGCCTCCTGGGGCGTGACCTCGCGCGCCCGCATCGCCTTCATGGCGACCTTGTCCGAGGAGTACCACTGGTAGAAGGCGATGCCGATCCCGGCCAGTCCGATGATCGGGGCGTAGCCAGGGAGCGCGTACATCAGCCCGACGATGAGCGTGACGAACAGTCCCCCGAGCAGGAACATCACCAGCGTCATCCGGGCGGTCAGCCCGGCATCGTTGATGAATCGTGTGCGAGCCATGGCACCAGTCTCCCGCAGCCCCCAAGCCGGGATCAGCCCGGGATCAGACCGCCCTCCTCGGAGAGGAGGTCGCGGACCTCCTCCAGGGTGGCGTCGTCGGGCGGCAGGATCAGGTCGGACTCGTCGAGCGAGGCCGGGTCCCGCGGAACGCCTGCCGTGCGGACGCCTTCGAGGAGCGCCCTCAGGGCCGGGGTGAAGGCCGACTGGTCGCCGGCCTCGACGGCCGACTCGACGTCCGCGTCCAGCTTGTTGAGGGCGTCCAGCGCTTCGTCAGCGACGTCGTACTGGCCCTCGCCGAGGATCCGCACGATCATGACGCACCGCCCTCGGTGGAGTGCTTGTGCGGCTCGGCCTCGAGGATCGACCCCTCGTCCGGAGCCTCGATCGCCTCCGGCGCGGACTTGGCCTTGAGCCGGGCGAGCTCCGACTCCACGTCGGACTGGGAGCCCATCGCCTCGAGCTCGCGGGCGATGTCGTCCCCGGCGTTGAGCGAGCTGGCGTCGTCGAGGGCACCGGAGGCGATCAGCTCGTCGATGGCGCCGGCCCTGGCCTGCATCTGGGCCGTCTTGTCCTCGGCGCGCTGGATGGCCATCCCGACGTCGCCCATCTCCTCACCGATGCCGGACATCGCCTCGTTGATGCTGGTCTGCGCCTGAGCAGCGGTGTACGTCGCCTTGATCGTCTCCTTGCGGGTTCGGAAGGACTCGACCTTGGCCTGGAGACGCTGCTGGGCGAGGGTCAGCTTCTCCTCCTCGGCCTGGAGCTGGGCGTGCTGGGCCTTGAGGTCGGTGATCTGGCCGGCGACCCCCGACTTCCGGGTCAGCGCCTCGCGGGCGAGGTCCTCCCGGTCCATGGCCAGGGCCTTCTCGGCCTGGGCCTGGAGCTTGTCGGACTGCTGCTGGAGCTGGTTGACCTGGAGTTCGACGCGCTTGCGACTGGTGGCCACGTCGGCCACGCCGCGGCGTACCTTGGAGAGCAGGTCGAGCTGTCGCTGGTAGCTGTAGTCGAGGGTCTCGCGAGGGTCCTCGGCGCGGTCGAGGGCCTTGTTGGCCTTCGACCGGAAGATCAGGCTGATGCGCTTCATGAGGCTCATTCGGTGCGGTCCCTCCTGGCGTGTACGGGCACTCTCACCATAGGACATGTTCCTGCCTCGCGGCCCCCGGCAGCACCTCGGTAGGCTGGGCACCGACCCGAGTTCGAGCGGGTCTGCCCTGTCCGAAGCACGTCGTGTTCTGAGGCGCCTGTGTTGTTCCGTCGCTCCAAGTCCGAGACCCCCGCAGAGACCGTCGCGCCCAAGCCCGGCGGCAAGGGCCGTCCCACGCCCACCCGCCGCGAGGCCGAGGCCGCCGCCAAGGCGCGCGCCAAGGTGCCGCGGACCCGCAAGGAGATGGCCCAGGCCCAGCGGTTGGCCAGGACCGAGTCGAGCCGCAGCGTCCGCGCGGCCATGAAGGCCGGCGACGAGCGCTACTACCTGCCCCGCGACCAGGGTCCGCTGCGTCGCTTCGTGCGCGACTACGTCGACAGCAGGTTCTCCTTCATCGAGCTGATGATCCCGCTGCTGATCGTGACGATGGTGCTGGGCTACTCGGGCAACCAGGGCCTGGCCTCGATCGGCAACACGATCCTGCTCGGCACGATCCTCCTGGTGATCATGGACATGTTCGTCCTGCGCTGGCGGCTCAAGCGCCAGCTGGCCGAGCGCTTCCCCGACGAGAGCCACAAGGACACGACGTACTACGCGATCACCCGCGCCCTGCAGATGAAGTTCATGCGTCTGCCCAAGGCCAAGGTGAAGATCGGCCAGGAGCTCCCCGAGCACTACCGCTGACCGGGACGACCATGTCGAGCTCCGCACTGGTCGGCCTGGCCGCCGGTCTCGCCGCCGCCCTGCTCTTCGGCGGCGGCGCCGTACTTCAGGCGCACGCGGTACGACGACTCGAGGTCGACCCCGGCCACCTGGTCAGGTTCGTGCTGGCCTCGATCCGCAACCCGTGGATCATGCTGGTCGTCCTCAGCTACCTGGTCGGCTTCGTGCTGCACGCGGTGGCCATCTGGCTGCTGCCGCTCTACCTCGCCCAGGCGACGATTGCGATGTCGTTGCCGGTGACCGCCGTGACCTCGGTCCTGATCCAGGAGCGGCTCTCCGCGGTGCACTGGTGGGCAGTCGCCGTCATCACCGGCGGACTGGTGCTGCTCGCGGTGGGGGCCGGCTCGGCCGGCGCGGTCGTGGTGACCGGCCCCTTCGTCGCGGCACTCTGGCTCGGCGTCCTGGCCCTGGTCGTGGCCGCCCGCCTGGGCTCCGGCGGCGGTGGTGCCGCGCTCGGCGGACTCTCCGGAGTGGCGTACGCAGGCTCGGCCATCGCTGTCCGCGGGGTGGAGAACCAGCTGAGCTGGCTGGTGCTGGGCGCCGCCGTGGTCGTCGGCGTCTACGGCCTCCTGGGCTTCTGGCTCTACTCCCTGGGCCTGGAGCGCACCTCGGTCTCCTCGGCGACCGGGCCACTCATCGTCGGCGAGACCTACGTGCCGGCCCTGATCGGCCTGCTCCTGCTCGGTGACGGCGTCCGCTCGGGCTGGGGGTGGGCGGTGCTGCTCGGCTTCGTGCTCGCCACCGGCGGGGCGATCGTGCTGGGCCGCCAGATCAGAACTCCCGGCGCTCCGGCGACACCGTCCGCCGCGGGTCCCGCTCCACGACCGGCGTGAGGATCTCGTCGATCGCCGCCATCGCGCCGGCATCGAGGAGCACCCCGGCCGCCTTGACGTTCTCGGTGACCTGCTCGGGACGGCTGGCTCCGATGATCGCCGCCGAGACGTTGTCGTTCTGGAGCACCCAGGCCACGGCCAGTTGAGCCAGGCTGAGCCCGGCCTCCTCCGCGATCGGACGCAACTGCTGGACCCGCTCGAGGACGTCGTCGCGCAGCCAGCGCGAGATCATGTCCGAGCCGCCCTTCTCGTCGGTGGCTCGCGATCCGGCCGGCGGCTGCTCCCCCGGCAGGTACTTCCCGGTCAGGACGCCCTGGGCGATCGGCGACCAGACGATCTGACCGATGCCGAGCTCCTGCGAGGCCGGCACGACCTCGTCCTCGATCACCCGCCAGAGCATGCTGTACTGCGGCTGGTTCGAGACGAACGGGATGCGCAGCTCCCGGGCCAGCGCATGGCCCGCGCGGATCTGCTCGGCGGTCCACTCCGAGACCCCGATGTAGTGCGCCTTGCCGGACCGGACGACGTCGGCGAACGCCTCCATCGTCTCCTCCAGCGGCGTCTCGTGGTCGTAGCGGTGCGCCTGGTAGAGGTCGACGTAGTCGGTGCCCAGGCGCGACAAGGAGCCGTCGATCGACTCCATGATGTGTTTGCGCGAGAGCCCGTGGTCGTTGTGCTTGCCCGGACCGGTCGGCCAGTAGACCTTGGTGAAGATCTCCAGCCCGGCGCGCCGCTCGCCGGCCAGCGCCTTGCCCAGCACCGTCTCGGCGCGCGTGTTGGCGTAGACGTCAGCGGTGTCGAAGGTCGTGATCCCCTCGTCGAGGGCGCGCCGTACGCAGGCGATCGCGGCGTCCTCCTCGACCTGCGAGCCGTGGGTGAGCCAGTTGCCGTAGGCGATGGCCGAGATCTTCAGGCCGCTGCTGCCGAGGTTGCGAATCTCCATGCTCGGCACGATAGCCACCACCGGGTGAGCGCCGATGCCGCCCTGACAGGATGAGGGCCATGAGCAGCCCCACCGCCGACGTCTCCGTCCGGATCGCCTGGGCAGACGACGCTGCCGCGATCGCCGCCCTGCAGTTGCGCGCCTGGCAGGACCTGTACGCCGGCATCGTGCCCGCCGAAGCGCTGCCCACGGACGTGGAGGGCGCCACCGAGATCTGGCGGGCCTCGCTCAGCTCGCCGCGCGACGCCCGGAACCGGGTGCTGGTCGCCCTCGAGCGCAACCGGGTCTGCGGCTTCGCCGTGACCTCCCCGGCCACCGACCCCGACTGCGACCCGGGGACTGACGCCGAACTGATGGAGTTCACCGTCGACCCGACCGAGCGTGGCAAGGGCCACGGCTCCCGACTGCTGCAGGCGGCGGTCGACACGATGGTCGCCGACCGCTTCACCCGCTCGGTGCTGTGGGCGATGAGCGGCGACGACGCCCTGCGCGGCTTCCTCACCGAGGCCGGGTGGGCGGCCGACACCGCCCACCGCGAACTCGACCTGGACGGCGAGGGCACGACCCTGGTCAAGCAGGTCCGCCTGCACACCCAGTTCTCCTGAGACTCACACCGGCTGGACGTTGCCCAGGACCTCCTGGATCTCCGCGGGCGTGCTCGCGGCCTCGAGGCGCGCCACCTGGTCGGCATCGATGAAGATCTCCGCGATCTTGCCGAGCAGCTTCAGGTGGTCGTCGCCGGCGGCAGCGATGCCGATGACGAACTTCACCTCCTTGCCCTTCCAGTCGACAGCGTCGGTGTAGCGGACGAACGAGATCGCGGTCCGCCGGATCGACGGCTTGGCCTCGTTGGTGCCGTGCGGGATGGCGAGCAGGTTGCCCATGTAGGTCGACACCGACTTCTCGCGCTCGTGCATCGAGTCGACGTACGACGCGTCGACGGCGCCGCTGGCAACCAGCAGCTCCCCGGCCCGGGCGATGGCCTCCGCACGCGAGGCTCCCCCGGACTCGAACACGATGGCGTCGGCACCGAGGATCGCGGTGGACAGGTCGGCATCCGCGCCCGACCCGGCCGGACCGGTTGCGGCCGGCGCCCCGTTGCTGTGCTGGACGAGCTCCACGACCTCGTCGTAGCGCGGGGAGTCCATGAAGTTCTCGACCGACACATGGATGGCCGACCCCGTCTTCTGCCTGGCCCGGTCGGTGAGGTCCTGGTGCGTGACCACGACGTCGTAGGTGTCGGTCAGGTTGGCGATCGCCTTGTTGACCACGGTCACGTCGGTGAAGCCCGCAGCGTGCACCTTCTTGCGCAGGACCGAGGCACCCATCGCTGACGACCCCATGCCGGCGTCGCACGCGAACACGATGCTCCGGATCGGGGCACCGGCGGTGGCCACCCCGGTGCCCAGCAGCGTCGAGGACGCGACGGAGGACTTGCCCTTCATCGACTCCATGCTCGCCGTGGCGTGCACCAGCTGGTCCTCGGGGTCCTCGGCCCGGTCGGTCTTGAGCAGGAACGCCGCGACCAGGAAGGTCGCGCCGGCACCGCCGAGCACCGACAGGGTGACGCCGATGAAGCTGCTGCCCGGTGTCTGGGCGAAGACGGCGATGATCGAGCCGGGGGCAGCGGGGGCGCGCAGGCCGGAGCTGAAGAGGACGTTGATGAAGATCTGCGTCATGCCGCCGGCGATCATCGCGAGGATGAGCTTGGGCTTCATCAGCACGTAGGGGAAGTAGATCTCGTGGATGCCGCCGAAGAAGTGGATGATCATCGCACCGGGGGCGGACGCCTTGGCGAGGCCCTTGCCGAAGAACGTGAAGGCCAGCAGCAGCCCGAGCCCCGGGCCGGGGTTGGCCTCCAGCAGGAACAGGATGGACTTGCCGTTCTCCACCGCCTCGGTGGTGCCCAGCGGGGTCAGCACGCCGTGGTTGAGCGCGTTGTTGAGGAACAGCACCTTGGCCGGCTCGATGATGAGCGAGGTGAACGGCAGCAGGTTGTTGGTGACCAGGAGGTCGATGCCGTCCGAGAGCCGGCCGGCGATCCATTCAACGACCGGGCTCATGCCGAAGAAGCCGAACGCCGCCAGCAGTCCACCCCAGATGCCGACTGCGAAGTTGTTGACCAGCATCTCGAAGCCGGGCTTGATCTTGCCGTCCCAGATCGCGTCGATGTGCTTCATCGACCACCCGGCCAGCGGGCCCATGATCATGGCGCCCATGAACATCGGGATGTCGGTGCCGGCGATCACGCCCATCGTCGCGATGGCGCCGATCACGCCTCCGCGGGTGTCGTACATCATCTTGCCGCCGGTGTAGCCGATCAGGATCGGCAACAAGTAGACGATCATCGGGCCGACGATGCCGCCGCCGTCGAAGTCGCCCCAGCCGCCGATCTTCGCCACCCAGCTGTCGGGGGCGAGGCCGCCGGAGCCGCCCCAGTTCAGCCAGCCCTTCTCGATGAAGAGTGCGGTGATCAGACCCCAGGCGATGAACGCGCCGATGTTCGGCATCACCATGTTGGACAGGAAGGTGCCGAAGCGTTGGACGTGAACGCGCACCCCTCCCGACGTGGTTGCGGCGTGTGTGCTGCTGGCCATGTCGTGGCCCCCCTCAATCTCCCCGTGGCAACGACGCCGATGGAGCTGGCTGACGTTTGGTCACTATCTTTCTATACGCCCGGTTTGATCGCCGTCAAGGCTTTTTCCAACATTTTCGGAACCAAAACCACATAAACGGGCCGATCGCGCGTACAGTGAGGTCAGACGTCAGCACCCGCGTTGTCTCCCCGGCCGAGCCACTCGGGCCTGCCGGGCGCACAGGACCACACAGGAGGACCACGCATGACATCCACGTACGAGCGGTACCGCGCGGCCGATCTCGACCTGCCGGAGCACGGCTGGGCCTGGAACATCTACGGCGCGGGCGAAGAGAACATGGGCAAGGACGACGGACCCGAGCTGGTTCCGGTCCCCGAACCCAGTGCCGACCAGATGCTGGTGCGCATCGACAGCGTGGGACTCTGCTTCTCCGACGTGAAGATCCTCCGCGCGGGCGGCAGCCACCCGAAGCTCTACAACCGCGACCTGTCCCAGGAGCCCACCCGGCTGGGGCACGAGACCAGCCTCACGGTGATCAAGGTCGGAGAGAACCTCCAGGACCGGTACCACGCCGGCCAGCGACTGGCCGTGCAGCCGGACATCTACCAGGACGGCAAGAGCACGGCCTACGGCTACACCATCCCGGGCGGACTGATCCAGTACCACCTGATGGGCTCGGAGATGCTCGAGACCGACGACGGCCCCTGCCTGCTGCCCATCCCGGACTCGATGGGGTACGCCGAGGCCTCCACCCTGGAGCCCTGGGGGTGCGTGATGGCGGCATACACCCAACGTCGCCGCCTGGAACCGAAGACCGGCGGGATCATGTGGATCATCGGCCGGCCGGGAGACGAGCGGGACTACCAGTTCTCCTCCGGTCTGGACGCCCCGGCCACCATCGTGCTGACCGACGTGCCCTCCTCGGTGGCGAAGCTGGTGGAGCAGACCTCGGCCACGACGGTCGTGCGCAACGGCGTCGGCACCGCCGAGTTCCGGGCCCTGGTGGACGAGCTCACCGACGGTGCCGGTTTCGACGACATCGTCATGCTCGACCCCCGGTCCGCGGCGACGGTGGGTGCGGTGGCCCAGCACATCGCCCGGCGCGGCACCCTCAACCTGGTCGGCGAGACGGCCCTGGACGGTCTGGTGGAGACCGACGTCGGCCGATTGCACTACGACTACACCGCCTACCTCGGTGGCCGGGGACCGGACATCGCCGCCTCCTACGGGGAGGCGCGCAACCGCTGCGAACTGCGTTCCCGGGGCACCACCGTCTTCGTGGGCGCCGGCGGACCGATGGGGTTGATGCATCTCCAGCGAGCCATCCAGCAGCCCGACGGCCCCAGCAGGATCATCGCCACGGAAGTGAGCGACGAACGCCTGCAGAGCCTCGAGGATCGTCTGGCCCACCTAGCGCAGAGCAACGACTGCGAGTTGATCACCTTCAACTCCCAGACCGCGGAGCAGTCGCTGCACGACTTCGTGATGGGGCTGACCGACGACCAGGGGGCCGACGACGTGGTGGTCAGCGTCCCGATCGCCCCGGTGATGGCCGAGGCCGACACCGTGATGAATCCCGACGGCATGCTGGTCTTCTTCGCCGGGGTTCCCAACGGCACGATGGCGCCCTTGAACCTGAGCGCGGTCTACCTGCACAACGCCCAGTACACCGGGACGTCCGGACTGACCATCCACGACCAACAGCAGGTGGTGGACCTGGCCACCCGGGGTGATCTCTCCCCGGGATCCATCGTGGGCGCGGTCGGCGGCATGCGGGCGGCCAAGGACGGTCTCCAGGCACTGGTCGACGGCCGCTACTCCGGGAAGGTGCTGATCTTCCCCCAGATCCACGACCTCCCCCTGATGGGGCTCGAGGAGCTGAAGGAGAAGCTGCCGGAGGTCGCCGCCAAGCTGTCCCCCGGCGACACGTGGAACGACGAGGCGGAGGCGGCGCTCTTCGAGAGTCAGCTGAGCGGCTAGCTGGACGTGATCCACCGGACGACGGCCCGCGCCGCCAGACCGGTGCGGGCTGTCAGTTCCGCGACGTGGATCAGCGGTCCTTGACGGCACGCCCGGCGGGTGTACCGGCCGGTCAGGCCAGATCGAGGAAGTTCTCCAGCCCGACAGTGAGTCCGGGTCGAGATCCGACGGCGCGCAGGCCGGTGAGCACCCCGGGGGTGAACGACGCCCGGTCCAGCGAGTCGTGCCGGATCGTCAGCGTCTCCCCCACGCCGCCGAGGACGACCTCCTGGTGGGCGACCAGTCCGCGGATCCGCAGGCTGTGCACGTGCACCCCGTCCACGTCCGCGCCGCGAGCACCGTCGAGAGTGGTGCTGGTGGCGTCCGGGACGACGCCGAGGCCCGCCTCGCGTCGCGCTGCCGCGACCAGCTCGGCGGTACGGCGGGCGGTGCCCGACGGAGCATCGGCCTTCTCGGGGTGGTGCAGCTCGACGATCTCCACCGAGTCGTAGAACGGTGCCGCCTGGGCCGCGAACCGCATCATCAGGATCGCGCCGATCGAGAAGTTCGGGGCGATCAGGACTCCGACCTCCGGCGCATCGGCGAGCCAGCCCCGCAGGGTGGCGAGCCGGTCCTCGTCGAAGCCGGTGGTGCCCACCACGGCGTGGATGCCGTGCCGGATGCAGAACTCGAGGTTGTCCATCACCACGTCGGGATGGGTGAAGTCGACGACCGCCCGAGCCCCGCCCTCGACGAGCTCCTCGAGGCTGTCGCCGGCGTCGATCTCGGCGACGAGCTCGGTGTCGGCGGCGTCGGCCACCGCGCGGCACACCTGCGAACCCACCTTGCCACGTGCCCCCAGCACGCCCACGTCCAGAACAGTCCCGGTCGAGTCAGTCACGAGCCCAACCTAGGCCATCTCCGCATGGTCCGGATGCCGCCGTCCACGAGGGACGCGAAGAACGTCACACCGCATGCCCTCGACGCAGCGGGGAGGCTTTCTGGCAGGCTGTGGCCCATGGTGCAGCAGACGATCCCCGCGCGGATCCGGTGGGCGGTCGAGGTCATGGACGTCCAGCCGTCCGATCACGTTCTCGAAATCGGCTGTGGCCCCGGCGCCGGGGCCGAGCTCATCTGCAGTCGACTCGACAGCGGCAAGCTCTTCGCGATCGACCGTTCGGAGTCGGGCGTGGACCGGACCAAGCGGCGCAACGCCCAGCACGTCGAGTCCGGCCGGCTGACGGTCCGTCAGATCGACCTCGCGACCCTGCGGGTGCCGGTGAAGCGCCTGAACAAGGTCTTCGCCTTCAACGTCAACCTCTTCTGGGTCCGCGAGTGCGCCGACGAGATCGCCCTGCTGCACGAGCGGCTGCTGCCCGGTGGGGCGGTCTTCCTCTTCTACGAGGCCACCCGCGCCGAGCTCGTGCCGACGATCGTGGAGAAGGCCTCGCGTCGTCTGGTCGACGGGGGCTTCCGGGTCTCCGTGGTGGAGCAGAAGGCGCCTGCCGTGGTGGGCCTCATCGGCCGTCGCTGAGACGATCCGTCCGACGACGGATCAGGCCCGCTCACCCGGCCCGACGATGGCGAGCACCTCGGGCTGGGAGAAGAGCGCAGCGGCGACCGCCCGGACGTCCTCCAGCGTGACGGCGTCCACACGGGCCATCACCTCGTCGATGCTGAGCAGCTCGTCGTAGACCAGCTCGGCCTTGCCCAGACGTGACATCCGCGAGCCGGAGTCCTCGAGCCCGAGCACCAGTCCCCCGCGAAGCTGGCCCTTGCCCCGGGTCAGCTCCTCGGCGGTGATCCCCTCAGTAGCGACCTTGGCCAGCTCGGCGCGTACGACGGCCAGCACGTCGTCCAGCTTGTTCGGCAGGCAGCCGACCGAGACGCCCACGAGCCCGGAGTCGGCGTGGTGGCTGGCGAACGAGAAGACGGAGTAGGCGAGCCCGCGCACCTCGCGCACCTCCTGGAAGAGGCGGCTGGAGGTGCCTCCGCCGAGGGCGGTGTTGAGCACGCCGAGCGCGAAGCGTCGTTCGTCGCTGCGGTGCAGCCCGGCCATCCCCAGCACCAGGTTGACCTGCTCGAAGGGGCGAGTGGCCGAGATGACGCCCGGGGTGATCCGGCGTCCGCGGTCGGAGCGCCGGGGCGGGACCGGGGTCTCGTTGCCGGCCAGGAAACCGTTGCGCCCGAACGCCGCGCGAACCTGGCGCACCAGGGCCGCGTGGTCGACGTTGCCGGCCGCCGCGACGACCATGTTGGCGGGCCGGTAGTGCCGCTTGTGGAAGCGGGCGATCTGCGAGCGGGTCAGGGCCGTGATCGACTCCACGGTCCCGGCGATGCCGCGCCCGAGCGGGGAGTCGCCCCAGGCCTGCGCGGCGAAGAGATTGTGGACGACGTCGTCGGGGTCGTCGTCGTGCATGGCGATCTCGTCGAGGATCACGTCGCGCTCGGCCTCGACGTCCTCGGCGGTGAGCCGGGAGTTGGTGATCATGTCGCCCAGCACGTCCACCGCGAGCGGCAGGTCCTCGTCGAGGACGCGTGCATGGAAGACCGTGTACTCCTTGGCGGTGAAGGCGTTGAACTCACCCCCCACCGAGTCGAGCGCGACCGAGATGTCCAGCGCGCTGCGCTCGGTGGTGCCCTTGAACAGCAGGTGCTCCAGGAAGTGCGAGCAGCCGTGCAGCGAGCTCGACTCGTCGCGGGAGCCGACCCCGACCCAGACGCCGATGCTCGCCGAGCGGGTGCCGGCCAGCTGCTCGGAGATCACCCGCAGCCCGCCGGGCAGCAAGGTACGACGGATCCGCGAGGTCACCTGTCCCGATCCGTCGGTCACGGTCTGCAGGGTGCGGGTGGTGCCCACCCGCTGGGGCGAGGAGGGGCGAGAAGCCGACGGTCGGCCCGCGGAACCCCGCTGGCCGACCGTCGTCGCGTTGCTCTGCGTCACGCAGTGATCACTCGGCCTCGGCGGGCTCGGCACCCTCGTCGGACGCGGCAGCGTCCTCGACGACGGGGATCAGCGAGAGCTTGCCGCGGTCGTCGATCTCGGCGATCTGCACCTGGATCTTCTGACCGACGGAGAGGACGTCCTCGACGGCGTCGACACGCTTGCCGCCGGCCAGGTCACGCAGCTTGCTGATGTGCAGCAGGCCGTCCTTGCCGGGGAGCAGCGAGATGAACGCACCGAAGTTGGTCGTCTTCACGACCGTGCCCAGGTAGCGCTCACCGATCTCGGGCATCGTCGGGTTGGCGATCGCGTTGACCGCCTGACGGGCGGCCTCGGCCGCCTCGCCGTTGGTGGCACCGATGTAGATGGTGCCGTCGTCCTCGATCGACAGGGAGGCACCCGTGTCGTCCTGGATCTGGTTGATGACCTTGCCCTTCGGCCCGATGACCTCGCCGATCTTGTCGACGGGGATGCGGACCGTGATGATGCGCGGCGCGTGCACCGACATCTCCTCGGGCGCGTCGATGGCCTCGGCCATCACGTCGAGGATCGCGAGGCGAGCGTCCTTGGCCTGCTTCAGGGCGGCACCGAGGACCTCGGCGGGAATGCCGTCGAGCTTGGTGTCGAGCTGCAGCGCGGTCACGAACTCCCGCGTACCGGCGACCTTGAAGTCCATGTCGCCGAACGCGTCCTCGGCGCCGAGGATGTCGGTCAGCGCGACGTACTCCATCTTGCCGTCGATCTCACCGGTGATCAGACCCATGGCGATACCGGCGACCGAGGCGCGCAGCGGGACGCCGGCCTGGAGCAGCGACAGCGTCGCGGCACAGACCGAGCCCATCGACGTCGAGCCGTTGGAGCCCATCGCCTCGGAGAGCTGGCGGATCGCGTAGGGGAACTCCTCACGCGTGGGCAGCACGGGCAGCAGCGCCCGGCGGGCCAGCGCGCCGTGACCGACCTCGCGACGCTTCGGCGACCCGACCCGACCGGTCTCACCGGTGGAGAAGGGCGGGAAGACGTACTTGTGCATGTAGCGACGCGTCTTCTCCGGGGAGAGCGTGTCGAGCTTCTGCTCCAGGGTCAGCATGTTCAGCGTGGTGACACCCAGGATCTGGGTCTCGCCGCGCTCGAACAGCGCCGAGCCGTGGACCCGCGGGATCACGCCGACCTCGGAGTGCAGCGGACGGATGTCGGCGAGGCCGCGACCGTCGATGCGCACCTTGTCGCGCAGGACGCGCTCACGGACGAGCTGCTTGTTCAGCGAGCGGAACGCCGCGCCGATCTCCTTCTCGCGACCCTCGAACTGCTCACCGAGCTTCTCGAGCAGGCCGGCCTTGATCTCGTCGACCTTGAGCTCGCGCTCCTGCTTGTCGCCGATGGTCATCGCCGCAGCGGTCTCGTCCTTGGCAGCGGCCTCGACGGCGTCGTACACGTCGTCCTCGTAGTCGAGGAAGATCGGGAAGTCCTGGACCGGCTTGGCGGCTTCCTTGGCCAGCTCGGCCTGGGCCTCGCACAGCTGCTTGATGAAGGGCTTGGCCGCGTCGAGACCGCTGGCGACGACCTCCTCGGTGGGGGCCTGGACACCCGACTGGACCAGGGTCCAGGTCTGCTCGGTGGCCTCGGCCTCGACCATCATGATCGCGACGTCGCCGGAGTCGGTGACCCGACCGGCGACGACCATGTCGAAGACGGCGTTCTCGAGCTGGCTGTGGGTCGGGAACGCGACCCACTGGCCCTCGATGAGGGCGACGCGGACGCCGCCCACGGGGCCGGAGAAAGGCAGGCCGGAGAGCTGGGTCGACAGCGACGCCGCGTTGATCGCGAGGACGTCGTAGGGGTGGTCGGGGTCGAGCGCCATCACCGTGATGACGACCTGGACCTCGTTGCGCAGACCCTTCTTGAAGGTCGGGCGCAGCGGGCGGTCGATCAGGCGACAGGTGAGGATGGCGTCCTCGCCGGGACGACCCTCGCTGCGGAAGAACGAGCCGGGGATCTGGCCGGCGGCGTACATCCGCTCCTCGACGTCGATCGTCAAGGGGAAGAAGTCGAAGTGGTCCTTGGGGTGCTTCCCGGCCGTGGTGGCCGACAGGAGCATGGTCTCGTCGTCGAGGTAGGCGGTCACCGAACCGGCGGCCTGGCGGGCGAGGAGCCCGGTCTCGAACTTGACGGTACGGGTGCCGAACTTGCCGTTGTCGAGGACAGTTTCGACGGCGGAGATGATGGGTCCCCCATCATTGGTCTGAGTCAAAGAAGTTCAATTCCTTCTGGATTCGCGGAGCGATCCGCGCGAGGGCGTTCCCCGCGCGGGGCCGGTCTTCGATCGAGGCCCGCAGCGCCTCCGGGCCGGAGTCCGGCGTGAGGTCTGAGAGCCACTACCGAGGACCGGGCCGATGCAGCGGTCGCTCCTGGTTGTCGTGGTGGTGCGGTTGTGCGTGTGGTGCTGGTGCTACGGGTCCGAGCCTAGCCGGATCGGACCGAAATGCAGCGGAGCGGCCACCCGGTGAGGGCAGCCGCTCCGCCCCATCGTGCCCGCGAGGGGCTGGGATCAGCGACGCAGGCCGAGGCGCTCGACGATCGACCGGTAGCGGTCGATCTCGGTCTTCTGCAGGTAGTTCAGCAGACGACGGCGCTGGCCGACGAGGAGGAGCAGACCACGACGGCTGTGGTGGTCGTGCTTGTGGGTCTTGAGGTGCTCGGTGAGGTGAGCGATGCGGAAGCTGAGCAGGGCCACCTGGACCTCGGGCGAACCGGTGTCGCCCTCGCCGGTGGCGTACTCGGCAATGATCTTCTTCTTGGTCTCCGCGTCAGTACCGATCGACATACGGGGCTTCCTTCCGGTTCGTTGCGCGGCGCGCCGGGGCCTGTTCACCCGGGCACTCTGGATCCGCGGCCGTTGGACGGCGATGTCGCCCCTGTGGGCAACCGGGCAAGACTAGCAGCGGGCCACGGGTCGCCCCAAAACGCACGAATGCCGCCGGCAGCACCCTCGGGTGCCGCCGGCGGCGGGTTCGAGCCAGTTGTGCGGTCGCTCAGACGGCCGGGGGCGCGTCGTCGCGGTGCTCCTGGACCGAGCGCGAACCGTCGCGGTGGACGGTCTCGGTCGTGCTGCGGCGGCCCCGGTTGAGCTGCACCGCGGTCAGGACGATGACGAGCAGACCGGCCACGGTGAGGATCCAGCCGATCATGGTGAGGTCGACGCCGTTGATCGCGTCGGTCACTGCCAGCGCCAGGATCAGGCCCAGCGCCAGCAGAAAGACTCCAAGTCCGTAACCCATACGTCTTCTTCCCTTCGATCGTGTCGCCCCCTCCGGGGGGCGAGCCACAGGTCCTTGTACCCAACGGAACTGGCACTATGCGTGGGGTGACCTCCCTCACCAGCACCACCAAGGTCGGCGTCTGCAACCTGTGCGAGGCCATCTGCGGCCTGCGGATCACCGTGGCGGACGGCGCCGTCACCGGCGTCCGCGGGAACCCTGACGACCCCCTCTCCCGAGGACACATCTGCCCCAAGGGCGTCTCCATCGGGGACATCCACGCCGACCCCGACCGGCTGAGGCGACCGGTGCGTCGTACGGCCGACGGGTGGCAGGAGATCGGTTGGGACGAGGCCCTGGACCTGGCCGCCGACGGGCTGGCGGCCGCGATCAACGCCCACGGCCGTGACGCCCTGGGCATCTACCTGGGCAATCCCAACGTGCACAGCCTGGGGTCGCTGACCCACGGGACGGCGATGGTGAAGACCTTCCGGAGCCGCAACACGTTCAGCGCGACCTCGGTCGACCAGCTCCCCCACCAGCTGATCGCCCACCTGATGTACGGCCACCAGCTCTTCGTGCCGGTGCCCGACATCGACCGGACGTCGTACTTCCTGGTCTTCGGCGCCAACCCGATGGCCTCGAACGGCTCCCTGATGACGGTGCCCGACTTCCCCGGCCGGCTGCGCGAGCTGAAGGCCCGCGAGGGTCGGATGGTGGTCTTCGACCCGCGGCGCACCGAGACCGCCAAGGTCGCCACCGAGCACCACTTCGTCCGCCCGGGGACCGACGCCTTCGTGCTGCTGGCGATGGTGCAGGTGCTGTTCGCCGACGGCCTGGCCCGGACGGCGTCGTACGTCGACGGCGTCGCGGAGGTCGAGCGGGCGGTCGCCGACTTCACCCCCGAGCGCGCCGAGGCCCTCAGTGGCGTGCCGGCCGCCGAGATCCGGCGGATCGTGCGGGAGTTCGCGGCCGCGGACGGCGCGGTGGCCTACGGCCGGGTCGGCGTCTCCACCCACGCCTTCGGCAGCGTCTGCCAGTGGGCGGTCCAGTTGCTCAACCTGCTGACCGGCAACCTCGACCGCGAGGGCGGCGCCCTGTTCACCTCGCCCGCGATCGACGCGGTAGGCGCCGGGCTGATCGGCCCGGGCCACTACGACGCGTGGCGCAGCCGGGTTCGCGGCCTGCCCGAGTTCGCCGGCGAGCTGCCCGTGGCGGCGATGCGCGAGGAGATCGAGACCCCCGGGGACGGCCAGATCCGCGCCCTGCTCACCCTGTCGGGCAACCCGGTGCTCTCCACCCCCGACGGCGCCGGCCTGGACCGGGCCGTGCAGGGGCTCGACTTCATGGCCGCGGTCGACATCTACATCAACGAGACCACCCGGCACGCCGACGTGATCCTGCCGCCGACCACCGCGCTGGAGCGCGACCACTACGACCTGGTCTTCCACCTGCTCGCCGTACGCAACACCGCACGCTTCACCCCGGCCGTGATCGAGCCGGAGGCCGGCACGATGCCGGACTGGAAGATCTACCGCGAGCTCGCGCGCCGGACCCAGCAGCGGTTGCGGACGAAGCCGAGGCTTCGCAAGCGGCTCGAGCAGCGTCTGCGCCTGGGGGTCAGCCCCACCCTCCTGGTCGGACTGCTGCTGCGCCGCGGGAAGTCCGGCGTCACGCTGCGCCAGCTGCGCCGGAACCCCGAGGGCGTCGACCTCGGCCCCCTGCGCGGCGGTCAGCTCCCGGAGCGGATCCCGCACCGCAGCCGGCGCGTCGACGCCGCCCCCGCGCTCGTCCTCGCCGACCTCGAGCGGCTCGCCGCCACCGAACCGGCCGGCCCCGACGAGCTCCTGCTGATCGGGCGGCGACACCAGCGCGACTGCAACTCGTGGATGCACAACACCGAGCGCCTGACCCGGGGCAAGGCCCGCCACCAGCTGCTGATGCACCCCGAGGACCTGGCGGCGCACGGCCTCCGGGACGGGCAGCTGACGCTGGTCACCTCACGGGTGAACTCGGTCCGGGTCGAGGTCCAGGCCAGCGAGGACATGATGCGCGGCGTGGTCAGCCTGCCGCACGGCTACGGCCACCAGGTGGCCGACACCCGACTCACGAACGCCGTCCAGGTGGTCGGGGTGTCGATCAACGACCTGACCGACCCCGAGCTGACCGACGTCTCGGGCAACGCGGCCCTCAGCGGCGTGCCGGTGACGGTGGCCCCGGCCTGAGGCTCCCGGCCACCGATCAGCCGTGCAGGACGCGGAACACGTCCTCACGAGCCGACATCGGGTCGGAGGCGGCGAGGGCGGCTTCGGCCGCCTCCTCGCAGGCGTCCATCCCGACCGTCGCCAGCTGCGCTCCAACGGCCCGTACGGCCGCGGAGGCCATCGACAGCGACGTGATGCCCATCCCCACCAGGGCGCAGGCGAGCAACGGGTCGGCCGCCGCTTCCCCGCACACCCCGACCGGCTTCCCGGCCTGACGTCCGGCCTCGGCGGTGATCGCGACCAACTGCAGCACCGCGGGCTGCCAGGGGTCGGTCAGGTGCGCCAGATCGGTGGCCATCCGGTCGGCGGCCATCGTGTACTGGGTGAGGTCGTTGGTGCCGATGGAGAGGAAGTCGACGACCTCGAGCATCCGGTGGGCCAGCAACGCCGCACTCGGCACCTCGACCATCACCCCGGCCTTGAGCCCGCGAGCGCGCACCTGGTCGGCGAAGGAGGCCGCCTCGGCGACGGTGGCGACCATCGGCGCCATCACCCAGGTCTCGGTGCCCACCTCGCGAGCGGCCAGCGCGATGGCATCGAGCTGGCGTTCCATCAGCCCGGGGTTGCTGAACGAGAGCCGGAGGCCGCGCACCCCCAGCGCCGGGTTCTCCTCCCCCTCGAGGGTCGCGAAGGCCACCGGCTTGTCGGAGCCGGCGTCGAGGGTGCGCACGACGACGTACCCCCGCCCGGCGAAGGGACGCAGCACGTCGGCGTAGATCGCTGCCTGCTCCTCGACGGAGGGCTCCTCGGTGCGGTTCAGGAAGCAGAGCTCGGTGCGGAACAGCCCCACCCCGTCGATCGGCGCCTCGGCAGCCGAGACCGCGGAGTCTCCGTCGGCGACGTTGGCGAGCACCTTGACCGGCGTACCGTCGGCGGTCGCACCGGGACCGGACCACGTGGCCAGTCGTGCACGCAGCTCGTGGTCGTCGGCGACGCGCTCCTCGGCCACGGTGGCGTCGGGGTCGGTCTCGATGGTGCCGGCCACCCCGTCGACGAGCACGGCCGTCCCCGAGGCGACCGCCTGCGCGCCAGCGACCCCGACCACGCAGGGGATGCCGAGCTGCCGGGCGATGATCGCGGTGTGGCTGGTGGGTCCGCCCCGCTCCGTCACCAGGGCCCGCACGAGCGTGGGGTCGAGTCCGGCCGTGTCGGCCGGAGCGAGGTCCTCGGCCACCAGGACCGAAGGGTGTTCGGGCGTGGGCACCCCCGGCTCCGGCTCCCCCACCAGTCGGGCCACGAGTCGACGCTCGATGTCGTACAGGTCGGCGACCCGCTCGGCCATCAGCCCGCCCATGCCGGTGAAGATCGTCGCGAACTGCTCCACGGCACCGTGCACGGAGGCGAGCAGGGCGTCGCCCGCTCGCAACTGCTTGCGAACGGCGGAGCGCAACCCCTTGTCCCGGGTGAGTCCTGCACTGGCGGTGAGCACCTCGGCGATCGCTCCGGAGGCCCGCTCGGCCTTGGCCTCGAAGCCGGATGCGACCGTCCCGACCGCCTGGTCGTAGGCCTCGAGCGCCTCCGCCTCGTCGGCGAAACCGCCGTCGCCGTACGCGGTCACGGCATCGGCGGACACCTCCGTACGAGCGTGCAGCACGGGAGCGAACGCCACGCCGGGAACCACGGGGGTGCCGCGCAGCAGCCGATGGGACGAAGCGTCGGGGCGGGTTCCGGAGAAAGTGACCATGACCACAGTAAACCTCGCCCAGCCCTTGACAGTCAACAGATTCGGGCGTAAAACAACACATATACAGATTCAAGTCTGACTCTTCCCGAGGAGCCCACACGCAATGTACGCCGAGGAACGCCAACAGGCGATGGCTCAACTGATCCTGGAGCGAGGGCGACTCTCGGTGGCCGATCTCGCCGCCCAGTACGACGTGACGACCGAGACCGTCCGCCGCGACCTGTCCACCTTGGAGCGAATGGGGCTGGTCAAGCGCGTGCACGGTGGCGCCGTGCCCGCCAACGCGCTGGCCATGATGGAGTCCGGTCTGGTCGAGCGTGACTCGGCCCGGACCGAGGAGAAGCAGCGCATCGCCCTCGCCGCAGTCGATCTCCTGCCCGGCCCGGGCTCGGCCATCCTCATGGACGCCGGCTCCACCACGGCCAAGCTGGCTGCTCTCCTGCCCCGTGACCGGCGGTTGACCGTGATCACCCACGCGGTACCGGTCGCGGCGCGCCTGGCCGGCAGCGCGCAGATCGAACTGCACCTGCTTCCTGGTCGGGTCCGGCCGACCACCCAGGCGGCCGTCGGCGCGGACACGGTGGCGGCGCTCGACCATCTCCGGGTGGACGTGGCGTTCGTGGGCGCCAACGGCCTGACCGAGGCACACGGGCTGTCCACCCCCGACGAGCAGGAGGCGGCCACCAAGCGGGCCATGGTCGCCAGCGCCCACCGGGTGATCGCACTGGTCGACGCGAGCAAGATCGGGGTGGAGTCCTCGCGGCGTTTCGCCTCCCTCGCCGAGATCGACGTCCTGATCACCGACTCCTCGATCTCCGAGGACCAGCGACGAATGCTCACCGAGGCCGGGATCGAGGTGGTGGTCGCATGATCGTCACCCTGACCCCGAACCCCAGCCATGACCGGACCGTGGCGCTCAGCGGACCCCTCGAGCGCGGGGCGGTGCAACGCACCGTCTCAGTCACCTCCCAGGCGGGCGGCAAGGGCATCAACATCTCCCGTGCCTCGGTCGCCGCCGGGATCCCCTCGATCGCGGTGCTCCCCGCCCAGGAGGACGACCCCTTCGTCCTCGAGCTGCTCGCCGCCGGCATCGACGCCCGCCCGGTCCCCCACGACGGCGACCTGCGGGTCAACCTGACCCTCACCGAGCCCGACGGCACCACCACCAAGCTCAACAGCCCCGGTGCGCCGGTGACGGACGCCGTCCTGCGCTCCCTCACCGATGCCTTGTGCCGTCGAGCGAGCTCGGCCGACTGGATCGTGCTGGCGGGCTCACTCCCTCCCGGCGCGCCGCCCGGGTGGTACGCCGAGGTGGTCGCCGAGCTCCGGGCCGCCGGTGCTCGGATCGCGGTGGACACCAGCGAGGAGCCCTTGCGCGCGTTGGTGGACGGACTCCCGGCCAGTGCGCCCCACCTGATGAAGCCGAACGGCGAGGAACTCGCGTCGTTCACCGGTGGGGACGCCGACCTGCTCGAGGCCGACCCCTCCGCCGCGGCGGCGGCCGCGCGCGTACTGGTGGAGCGCGGCGTGGAGACGGTCCTGGCCACGCTGGGGCCGCACGGAGCGGTCCTGGTGACCGAGCGGGGCGCCTGGCACGCCGCCCCTCCCCCGACGACGGTGGTCAGCACCGTGGGGGCCGGCGACTCCAGCCTCTTCGGCTACCTGCTCGGGGACCTGCAGCACCTGCCCCCACCGCAGCGCCTCGCGCTCGCCGTCGCCTACGGCAGCGCAGCAGCCGGTCTGCCCGGCACCACGATTCCACTGCCCGGCCAGGTCCATCCGGAGCTGGTCACGACCCATTCGCTCGACCTCATCGAAGAAGGTGGCCATGTCTGACCTCATCACCCCCGAGCTCGTGGTCATCGACCGCGACCTCGGCCCGGACAAGACCGCGACGATCCGTGCGCTGGCCGACCTGGTCGGCGCCACCGGACGCGCCGCGGACGTCGACCAGCTTGTCGAGGACGCACTGGCTCGCGAAGCGACGTCGGCCACCGGTCTGCCCGGAGGCATCGGGATCCCGCACTGCCGCACCACCGGGGTGCAGGTGCCGACGCTCGCCTTCGCCCGGCTCTCCCCGCCGGTCGACTTCGGCGCCAAGGACGGACCTGCCGAGCTGGTCTTCCTGATCGCGGCTCCCGCCGGCGGGGACACCGACCACCTCACCCTGCTCACCAAGCTGGCCCGCGCCCTGGTGAAACCGTCGTTCACGAACGCGCTGCGAACCGCCGAGAACGCCGAGGAGGTCGTGGCCCTGGTGACCGAGGTGGTCGGGGTGAGCGCCCCCGCTCCGGCCGCCCCCGCGCCGGCAGCCCCCGCACCGGCAGCCGCGAGCCCGGAGCAGCCGCACAGCCTGGTGGCGGTGACCGCCTGCCCGACGGGCATCGCGCACACCTACATGGCAGCCGAGGCACTCGAGGCCGCCGCCGAGCGCGCCGGCGTCACGATCGCGGTCGAGACCCAGGGCTCGGCGGGTTCGCACCCGCTCTCGCCGGAGGTGATCGCGAACGCCGACGCGGTGATCTTCGCCGTCGACGTCGGTGTTCGCGACCGCGGCCGCTTCGCCGGCAAGCCCGTCGTCTCGTCGGGCGTCAAGCGGCCGATCGACGAGGGCGACGCCATGATCGCCGAAGCTCTGCGGTACGCCACGGACCCGAACGCCCCTCGTGTCGAGGGCAGCCTCACGGCCGGTGAAGGCACCGGCGGAGCCGGCGAGACCTGGGGCGGCCGTACCCGCCGGGTCCTGATGACCGGTGTCTCGTACATGATCCCGTTCGTCGCGGCCGGCGGGCTGCTGATCGCGCTGAGCTTCCTGCTGGGTGGCTACGAGATCGTCGGGCCGTACGGCGACATCGCCGTCAACAACACCCTGTTCGACCTGCCGGACGCCGAGGCCCTGGGTCTCGAGCACGCGCTCTTCGGGTCGGGCCTGCTGGCCTACATCGGCGCCCTGTTCTTCATCATCGGCAAGACCGCTTTCGCCTTCTTCATCCCGGCGCTGGCGGGGTACATCGCCTACGCCATCGCCGACCGGCCGGGCATCGCCCCCGGGTTCGTGATGGGTGGTCTGGCCGCGAACACGTTCGGCGTCGTCGCTCCCGACGGAGCCGCCCTCCCGGCCACCGGCTTCCTCGGTGCCATCGTGGGCGGCGTCCTCGCCGGTCTGATCGCACACTGGCTCGCCCAGCGCTCGGTCCCATCCTGGGCGCGCGGCCTGATGCCGGTGCTGGTGATCCCCCTGGTCACCTCCATCGTGGCCGGGCTGCTGATGATCATGGTCCTCGGCAAGCCGATCAGCTGGCTGATGACGCAACTGACGGACGGGCTGAGCTCGATGAGCGGCAGCAGCGCCATCCTGCTCGGCGTGATCCTCGGCCTGATGATGGCCTTCGACATGGGGGGCCCGCTGAACAAGGTCGCCTACAGCTTCGCGGCTGCCGGCGTGGGCGGTGCCGCCCTCGCCTCGGACTCGCCGGAGCTGAAGATCATGGCGGCCGTCATGCTCGCCGGCATGGTGCCGCCGATCGCCCTGGCACTCGCCACGGTGCTGCGTCCGGGCCTGTTCAACGCCGCCGAGCAGGAGAACGGCAAGGCTGGCTGGCTGCTGGGGGCCTCCTTCATCACCGAGGGCGCGATCCCGTTCGCCGCTGCGGACCCGCTGCGCGTCATCCCGGCCATCATGTTCGGCAGTGCTGTCACCGGCGGGCTCTCCCAGGCGCTCGACGTCAGCGTCCGTGCCCCGCACGGCGGCATCTTCGTCCTCTTCGCCGTCGGCAACGTGGGCGGATACCTGATCGCGCTGGCTGCTGGTGTGCTCGCCGGGGCCGCCGCGGTGATCGTCCTGAAGTCCATCGGCACCAGCGATGCCGACATCGCACCCGTCGTCTGATCCACCACCACCACCCGAAGGAGCACCATGTCCAGCAAGTCTGCCGTCGTCGGCTCAGCCGTCGGCCTGCACGCCCGCCCCGCCGCGATCATCTCCGAGGCCGCCGCCGAGTTCGACTCCGACGTCTTCCTCACGGTGGACGGGGGCGACCCGGTCGACGCGAGCTCCGCGTTGATGATCATGACCCTCGGCGCCGGCAAGGGGGTCACCGTCGAGGTCAGTGGCGAGGACCAGGCGGCGGTCGACGCGATCGCCGCGCTGGTCGAACAGGACCTCGACGCCTGAGCGCTGCACGCACCAGCCGAGCCCGACGCCTCGGAGGTACTGGCCCGTCCCCGAGCCCGGGGGCGGGTCAGCGCCGTTCGGACCGAACCGCCAGGTAGACCGCGCGCATCCCCACGGCGCGCTCCAGCTCCCGGATCACCCCGGAGAAGAACTGCGCCCGGTAGCTCTCGTCGGTGACCGTGGAGACCGTCAGGTAGAGCCCGGAGAAGGCCGCCAGGAACGTGGAGACCTGGAGCAGCTCGCGGGTCAGCCCCCCGGACCAGGCGAACCCGTGGGTGCCCTCGGGCAGCCACGACTCCATCACCGGCTCGGTCATCACCAGCGACCCGAAGACCACCAGGAAGGCGAAGACCGACAGGGCCAGCAGCAGCACCTGGACGATCTGGACGACCATCAGCACCACGATCAGGTTCCATCGCTCGAACCCCTGCACCTCGGCATGGTCCGCCGGGTCGGCGTCCGGGTCCGCCACCAGGGCCCGGCAGCTCGCCTCTAGCGGCGTACCGCGGCAGGCGCGGAGCAGGAAGGCGTCGTCCACGTCGTCGTCGGTGCGGTCCACCTCCTCGGGAAGCCGGACCAGCAGGAAGCCCAGGGCGAGCACCGTGAAGAGCAGCACGGTCAACCAGAGCACACCGACGCCGAGGTTCGACCCCACCTGCCAGACCTCGGTGTTGATGAAGAGGAACGTGATGAAGATCAGCAGCATCGGCAACGCCCGGGTGCTCATCGACAGCACGGTGCGCAGGCTGCCGAACGTCTTGGCGAGTGCCCAGCGCACGATCGGAGCGGCGTTCAGCGCCGTCAGCGCGTACCAGGCGGCCGCGGTCAGGCCGACCGAGACCAGGACGGCCGGCGCCACACTGGCCTGGTCGGAGAGCCATCCGAGCACGCCGCCCGCCCCGGAGGCGACCAGCACGACACCGAGGACCAGCGGCAGAACCCTGCGAGGCCGCAGCGCGGCACGGGCCGAGGCCCGCTGCTCGGGGACGAAGTAGGACAGCCCGTGGGCCAGGAACCAGGTCTCGGCCGCCGCCAGCGGGTCGGGCCCCACCTCGGGCATCTCGACGGGCTTCGGGTCGGGGGTCACGACGGCGACAGGATCGCGCGGGCGCGGCTGACGTCGTCGTCCATCTGGGCCACCAGCGCCTCGACGGAGTCGAACGCGGTCATCGGTCGCAGTCGGTCGACGAAGGAGACCTCGACCTCCACGCCGTACAGGTCCAGGTCGGTGCGGTCCAGCACGTAGCTCTCCACCCGACGCTCGCGGACGCCGTCGAACGTCGGGTTGGTGCCCACGCTGATCGCCGCCGGGAAGCACTCCCCGGTGTCGAGCCGCCTCAGCCACCCGGCGTACACGCCGTCCGCGGGGGCGGCGCTCTGGGGAGAGGTCGGGACGTTGGCGGTGGGGTACCCGAGCTCGCGGCCCCGCTGGTCCCCGCGTACGACGGTTCCGCGCACGGCGTACGGACGGCCCAGGGCCTCCGCGGCGCCGGTGACGTCGCCGGCGGCCAGGCAGGTGCGCACGTATGTCGAGGACCAGACCTGCGGCCCGCCGTCGAGGGCCACGCCCTCGGCCGTGAAGTCCCGGCTCTCCCCCGCGCTGATCAACGTGGCCACGTCGCCTGCCGCCCGGTTGCCGAACCGGAAGTTCGCGCCCACCACCACGGCCGCGGCGTGCAGCGGCTCGACGAGCACCCGGTCGATGAACTCTTCGGGCGACCAGCCGGCCACGTCGCGGTCGAACGGCAGCGCCAGGACCGCGTCAGCGCCCCGCTCGGCGAGCAGTTCGGACCGGGTGTCGATGGAGGTCAAGGAGGTGGGGGCGTGCTCGGGTCGGAGCACGGCCATCGGGTGCGGGTCGAAGGTGACCGCGACGAGCGTCAGCTCTCGCTCGTCGGCCACCGCGCGCGCACGCCGCAGGACGTGGGCGTGGCCGAGGTGGACGCCGTCGAAGTTCCCGATCACGACCGCGGTCCGGCCGAGCCCGGGCGGGACCTCGTCCATCGATCGCCAGATTCGCACGGCGAGAAGACTAGCGTTCGCCCCGACGCCCACCCGCGGGGAGGGAACCCCTCACACGAAGACCGCGACAGCCTTCGCCACGTCGCCGCGCTGCTCGTAGAGCGCGAGGAACTCGCCGTCGGGTGCGAAGAGAGCCGTCAGCTCGGCCAGCCGGACGTCGAGGGCGCGTCCGACACGTACGTCGTCGGCCTGGGTCTGGTCGAGGTCGAGGCTGGCGAAGACGCTCCGGGCGACGTCGGCCACCGGCACCATCTCGAAGTGCTCCCCGAGCTCGTCGAGGGTGCGCGCCGCGGCCAGGTCGAACGGGCCCACCGCCGTCCGGCGCAGGGCGGTCAGATGTCCGCCGACGCCGAGGCCGGCGCCCAGGTCGCGGGCGATGGCGCGGATGTAGGTACCGCTGGAGCACCGCACCGCGATGTCGACGTCCACGGTGTCGGCGTCACGTCGGACGTCCAGCACGTCCAGGGCGTGGATGGTGACCCGCCGAGCCTTGAGCTCGACCTCCTCACCGTCGCGCACCCGCTGGTAGGCACGCTTGCCGTCGACCTTGATCGCGGAGACGGCGGTCGGCACCTGGTCGATCTCCCCCACCGACTGCGCGAGCAGATCGCGAACGGCGCTCTCCTCGACGTCCGCCGCGGAGACGACCTCGGTGATCTCTCCCTCGGCGTCGTCGGTGGTGGTCGCGACACCGAGACGGATCGTGGCCTCGTACCCCTTCTCGGTGAGCATCAGGTGGCCCAGCAGGCGGGTCGCCCGATTGACGCCCACCACGAGTACTCCGGTGGCCATCGGGTCCAGGGTGCCGGCGTGGCCGACCTTGCGGGTCCCGGCCAGGCGCCGGACCCGGGAGACCACGGTGTGCGAGGTGATCCCGGCCGGCTTGTCGACGACGACGATCCCGGCCGCCCCGTCGACACTCACCGGTCGGTGTCGTCCTCGTCGGTCACGTCCGCCGAGGTGTCCGACGAGGCGTCGAGCGACTCGTCGGCGAGGTCGTCGTCCTCGCGGGGCTTGCGGTACGGGTCGCTCTCACCGGCGTGCCGGGCACCCTCGCGGGCAGCGGCCACGGCGGCGTCGGCCTCGCGAGCCTTGGCCAGGATCTCGTCCATGGCGCGGGCCGACTCCGGCAGCGCGTCGTGCACGAACGTCAGGCTGGGCACCAGGCGCATGCCGAGCTGCTTGCCGACCTCGGCGCGCAGCACGCCCTTGGCCGACTCGAGCGCGGCGGCACTGGCCGTCATGTCGGTCTCGTCGCCGAGGACGGTGTAGAAGATCGTCGCCTGCTGGCTGTCGCCGGTCAGGCGTACGTCGGTGATGGTGACGAAGCCGAGGCGCGGGTCCTTGATCCGCCGCTCCAGCATCTCGGCCACGATCACGTGGATGCGGTCGGCGATCTTGCGGACGCGGGGGCTGGCCATGAACTCACTCCTGATCAATCACGTGCTGAGAGACCCGACGGTGGTGCCGGACGGATGCCCCGAACGGGCATCCGGTGAAACAGTCGCGGGCGCCCCGGGGGCGATCCC
>NZ_JBFIKK010000012.1:0-39774 GCF_041600255.1 Nocardioides sp.
ACAGGTCCACACCCCGATCCCGGGCAGCGAACGCAGCTTGGTCTCGGCCTCCTCGGGCGGCAGCGCGATCAGACGCTCGAGCGAGTCCGCCACCCGGGCCGCGGTCACGATCGTGCGTGAGCGGGCCGGGTCGATGTGCATTCGGAGCCACTCCCAGGACGGGATCGTGCGCAGCACCTCCGCCGAGGGCGCGACCCAGACCTTGCGCTCTGCCCCGGGACCGGGCGCCCGCTCGCCGAAGCGGTGCACGAGCATCCGGAAGCCGGCGAACGCCTCCTGGCCGGTGACCTTCTGCTCGATGATCGCCGGCACCAGCTTCTCCATCACCAGCCCGCTGCGACCGATCCGCAGGTGCGGGTGGCGACGCCACGCCTCGACCAGGACCGGGTGGCGCGGCTCGAAACCGGAGACGTCGTCGTCGGCGCCCAGCAGGCCGGGCACGGAGTCGAGGATCCAGTCGGTGCCGGGGCCCCAGGCCTCGGCGTACACCTCGGCCGACTCGGGGCGCGGCTCCACCATCAGCGTGGTGACGCCTTCCGGGGTGCGCAGCCCGCGCCAGTGCCGGCCGGCCTCGTCGATCCGGTACGTCGGGTCGCTTCCCCCGTGCCGCTGCTGGCGCAGGATCCCGGCGGCCGGGCACGGCCAGTCAGGGCGCCAGAGGCGCGAACGCCCGGCCGGTGAGGTCATGGCCCGACGGTAACGGACCGCACCGACACCAGCGGAAATCTGCAACACGTTCTAGTCTTGCTCCATGAGTCTCCAGATCGCCGACGAGAACCGGGTCCGCACCCTCACCCTCGACCGCCCCGACGCACTGAACGCCTTCAACGAGGAGCTGTACGACGCGACCGCCGAGGCGCTGCTCGCGGCCGCCGAGGACCCGGGCGTGGCCGTGGTGATGATCACCGGCAACGGGCGTGGATTCAGCGCGGGCACCGACCTGCTGGAGATGCACGCCCGGGCCACCGACCCCGACTTCCAGGCCGGCACGCACGGATTCATGAGGCTGCTCGACGCACTGATCGCCTTCCCCAAGCCCCTGATCTGTGCCGTGAACGGCGTCGGCCTGGGCATCGGCACCACGATCCTGGGCTTCGCCGACCTCGCGTTCATGTCGACCGCCGCCAAGCTCAAGTGCCCCTTCACCAGTCTGGGCGTGGCCCCCGAGGCTGCCTCGAGCTACCTGCTCCCCCTGCTGATCGGTCGCCAGAACGCGGCCTGGGTGCTGCAGTCCTCGGAGTGGATCCGGCCCGAGCAGGCCCGCGAGATGGGGCTGGTCTGGCAGGTCTGCGAGCCCGACGACCTGATCCCGACGGCCCGACGCCACGCCGAGGTGCTGGCCGCCAAGCCGATCTCGAGCCTGGTCGCGGTGAAGCGCACGATGACCGAGCCGCTGCGGGCCGGGATCGACGCCGCACGCGAGCGGGAGAACGCCTGCTTCGCCGAACTGATGGGCGGACCGGCCAACCTCGAGGCGCTCACCGCCTTCGCCGAGGGACGCGTCCCCGACTTCACCGGACTTCCGGCGGGCTGGTGAAGGGACGCGGCCTCAGTCCCGACCCTTCCTGATCGTCTCCTCGACCAGGGTGTTGAGCCGCGCCCCCATCGGCCAGCCCACGTAGTGGCTGGCGAAGATCACGATCTCGCGCAGCTGCTCGTCGTCGAGCTCGCCCCGCGAGTACGCCGCGGGGATCTGGATGCCCAGCACGTCGGCCTGTCCGGAGGCCGACAGCATCCCGATCAGCAGCAGCCGCCGGTCCCGGTCGGAGAGGCCGGGACGGTTCCAGATGTCGCCGAAGAGGTGGTCGACGGTGTAGCCGAAGAAGTCGCCCTCGCCGTCGGACATGTCGAAGCCGTAGACCTTCTCCATCGTCTCCAGGCCGCGGCGTCGCTGCTCGGGCAGCCCGTCGAACTTGTCGCTCATCTCTTCTCCTCAGTGGTGGGCAGACCGAGCCCGGGGGCCAAGCGGTCCAGGGCAAGTCGGGCGAGCGGGACCTCGACCTCGAGCTCCTCGGCCAGGGCGACGGCGAAGGAGAGGTCCTTCTCCCCCAGCGCCCGGACGTGGTCGAAGATCCCGAACCAGAAGTCGTCGGCGGCCAGCGGAGCGGTCGAGTCGCGGTGCATGATCGCGCCCGGTCCCCCGGTGATCGCGTCGGTGTGGCGGACGACGGCGCCCAGTTCGACCAGGTCGAGCCCGGCCGCCTCGGCCAGCCGCTGCGCCTCGGTCACGGCGGTGAACGAGACGAAGTGCAGCAGGTT
Organism: Nocardioides sp.; assembly: GCF_041600255.1. GTDB lineage: Bacteria > Actinomycetota > Actinomycetes > Propionibacteriales > Nocardioidaceae > Nocardioides. The sequence goes on from NZ_JBFIKK010000012.1 coordinate 2,260, forward strand.
GCGGGCCAGCTTCATCCGGGTGCCGGCGCCGGTCGGGCCGGCACGCACCACGCGAGTGCCGAGCCGCGCGAACGGACCCGCGCAGGCGGCGTACGCCTCCTCCGAGCCGCCCACCATGATCGCCAGCGTCCCGGCCGCGGCACCCATCGCGCCACCGCTGACCGGCGCGTCGACGACCTGCACGTCGGCGTCGAGCGCGAGCTCCGCCAGCGCGGCCGGCGTGTGGGGGGCAACGGTCGAGTGGACGGCCACGATGAGCCCGGGGCGGGCGCTCTCCAGGATCTCGTCGACCACGCTGCGCACCTGCTCGTCGTCGCGCACCATCACGCAGAGCACGTCGACGGCCGCGGCGAGCTCCGCGACACTCCCGGCGACGCGCGCACCGGCCGCGGCGAGCTCGGCCAGCGGCTCGGGCGCCAGGTCGAAGACCCCGAGACCGCCGGGCCAGTCCGCCAGCCGCAGGGCCATCGGCTTGCCGACGGCCCCCAGCCCGACGAACCCGACCACCGGCGTCGACTCGCCCTCGACGTACCGGTCGCGCGTCATGCCGGCTCCGCCACGAGCTTGGTCTCGAGGTACTCCTCGAACCCGACGACGCCCATCTCCCGGCCGATGCCGGACTGCTTGTAGCCACCGAAGGGGGCGTCGGCGTGGTACCAGACGCCGCCGTTGACCGAGAGGGTCCCGGTGCGGATCCGGGCCGCGACCGCCTTGGCGCGGGCCAGGTCGCCGGAGTCGACCGACCCCGAGAGCCCGTACGACGACTCGTTGGCCAACCGGACCGCGTCGTCGTCCCCGTCGTGCGCGATCACGACCAGCACCGGACCGAAGATCTCCTCCTGGGCCACCCGCGAGCGGTTGTCGAGCCCGGCGATCACGGTCGGCTCGATCCAGAAGCCGTCGACACGGTCGGCGGGTGGGCCGCCGCCGGTGACCATGCGTCCGCCCTCCTCGACGGCGAGGTCGAGGTAGCGCTGGATCCGGTCACGCTGGACCGCGGAGATCACCGGCCCGCAGACGGTGGCGGGATCGGTCGGGTCGCCGACCCCGATCGCGGCCATCGTGTCGGCAGCGATCCGCACCGCCTCGTCGTACCGCGCGCGTGGCACGAGCAGCCGGGTGGTCAGCGCACAACCCTGGCCGGCGTGCAGGCTGACCGAGAACGCAGCCGTCCCCACGGCCGCCGCGAGGTCGGCGTCGTCCAGCACGACGGCCGCGGACTTCCCGCCCAGCTCCAGGCAGACCTTCTTCAACGTCGGCGCGGCCGCCGCCATGATCGCCCGCCCGGTGGCGGTCGAGCCGGTGAACGAGACCAGGTCGATGCGGGGGTCGCTGGCCAGCACGCTCGCCACGGCGTTGTCGCGGGGCGTCACCACGTTCAGCACGCCGGCGGGCAGGTCGGTGTGCTCGGCGGCCAGCCGGCCGAGCTCGGCGGCGACCCACGGGGTGTCCGGCGCCGGCTTGAGCACCACGGTGTTGCCGGCGGCCAGCGCCGGGCCGATCTTGCCCAGGTTGATCTGGTTCGGGAAGTTCCACGGGGTGATCGCAGCGACGACACCGACGGCCTCTCGGCGAAGCGTCCGTCGACTCGGGACGCCCATCGGCTCGGCCTCGCCGAGGTCGGTCTCCCACGGGTAGCCCTCGGCCAGGTCGATCACCCATCCGAGCGCCGCCACGGGTACGTCGTACTGCGGCCCGGCGGTGAGGAACGCCGGCGCGCCGGCCTCCGCGGTGGTCAGCGCCCGGAAGGACTCACCGTGCTCGACCAGGGCCTCGTGCAGCTGACGCAGGCAGTGCACCCGGAACGCGTGGTCGGTGGACCAGGAGGTCCGGTCGAAGGCCCGGCGGGCCGCGGTGATCGCGGCCTCCAGGTCGGCGGCCGTCCCGTCGGGGGCGAGCCCGATCTCGGCACCCGTCGCCGGGTTCAGGATCGGGTACGTCGCACCGTCGCTCGCGCCGACGAGCCGGCCGTCGATGAGCTGGCGCGCCGCAGGCGTCCTGAGGTCCTGGCTCATCGCAACCCGACTGACATCGGCATCGAGGCGAAGCCCCGCACGTTGGAGGAGTGCACCCGGATCGACCGCTCGTGGTCGACCTCGATCCGGTCCACGCGTCGCACCAGCTCCTCCAGCGCCACCCGGGCCTCGAGGCGGGCCAGGCTGGCGCCGAGGCAGAAGTGTCGACCGCCGCCGAAGCTGAGCGACTTCGCCAGCTCGGACCGGTCCCGGTGCAGGTCGAACTCGTCGGGCCGGGTGAAGACCCGCTCGTCCCGGTTGGCCGCCCCGATCACCAGCAGCAGCTTGGAGCCGGCCGGGGCGACCCGGCCGTGCAGCTCGACGTCCGCCAGCAGGTGTCGGGCCAGCGCCTGGGTGGAGGTGTCGAAGCGCAGCGTCTCCTCGATCCACGGCACGACCAGGCGGTGGTCGTCGAGCACCTGACCGAGCTGGTCGGGGTGCCTGGTCAGGTGGAAGGCGGCGTTGCCGAGCAGCTTGGTGGTGGTCTCGTTGCCCGCCACCACCATCAGGAAGAGGAAGGCGATCACCTCCTCGTCACTCATCCGGTCGCCCTCGATGTCGGCATCGAGCAACGCGCTCGTCAGGTCGTCGGTCGGGCGGCGCCGACGCTCGGCGATCATCTCGGTGTAGTAGCCCACCAGGCTCAGCGCCGCTTCCACCCCGGCGGCCGGTACGTCGCGCATGCCGTCCTCGCGGTGAACCACGGTGTCGGCCAGCCGCCGTACCTCGTCGCGGTCGGCCGCGGGCACGCCCATCAGCTCGGAGATGACGTCCATCGGCAGGCGTCCGGCAACGTCGGCGATCCAGTCGAACGTCCCCGACTCGAGGGCGGCGTCGAGGTAGTGGTCGGTCAGGCGCTGGACCTGCGGCTCGAGCTCGCGGACCCGACGGGGGGTGAAGCCCTTGGAGACCAGCGAGCGCAGCCGGGTTTGGCGTGGCGGGTCCATCGCCAGGAACGACATCATCCGGTGCGCATGCGGGCTCCAGGCGCTCTGGTCCAGGGAGACCCCCATCCCGCTGGAGTAGACCCCGTCGGACCGGAACGCGTGCTGGACGTCCTCGTGTCGCGAGAGCGCCCAGAAGTCGTGCTCGGCGTTGTGGTGCAGGGGCTCCTCGTTGCGCAGCCGCGCGTAGACCGGGTAGGGGTCCTCGTGGAACGCGTAGTCGTAGGGGTCGTAGACGACCGGGCCGGCGGTGATGTCGGTGCTGCTCACGCGTGTCCCTCCATGATCACGGCGACGACGGTGTCGAGCCGCTCGCCCATCTCGATGTACGTCAACAGGCCCATGCCCGCCTGGAGCAGCGCCCCGGAGAAGGCGAGGACCAGCGTCTCCAGCACTCTCGGGTCCGCCGGGTCCCCGATGGCGTCGCGGAACCGGCGGGCGAACTCCGATCCGATCTCGATCCGGAGCCGCTGCACGTCGGGGTCGCTGCCGAGCAGGGCCTGGGTGGAGGCGGCTGCCAGCTCCGGGGCGGCGGCGAGCATCACCGCCATCTGCCGGGTCACCACGAGCAGCCGGGCGACCACGTCGGCCTCGGGGTCGGGCGCCGGGGCGGGGTGTCGCGCCAGGTGGCGTCGGAACAGCTCGGCGAAGAGGTGGTTCTTCGAGGCGAAGTAGGTGTACGCCGTCGCGGAGGAGACCCCGGCGCGCTGGGCCACGGTGCGGATCGTCAGCGGCTCCACGCCGACCTCGCGCAACTCCTCGTCGCAGGCGGCGAGCAGCTTCTCCACCGTCTCGGCCTGTCGGGCATTGAGGCCCTGACGTGGCGCACTGGACAACTGACTGGACACCTGTCCAATCTATCCGTGCCCCACTGTCGGTGGCAAGGGGTTGAATGGTCTCGTGCTGCTCCACGATCTCGTCGCCACCTCCACGGCCGTCGCCGCGACCCGGTCCCGCAAGGCCAAGATCGCGGCCCTGGCGACCCTGCTGGCGGCCACGCCTCCCGCCGAGGTCGAGACGGTCGTCGCCTACCTGGGCGGCAGCCTGCGTCAGCGGCGGACCGGCCTGGGCTGGCGGGGCCTCAGCGAGCTGCCGGCAGCGGCCGACTCCCCCACACTCCGGGTGGCCGAGGTCCACGAGGCGTTCGAGTCGATCGCCGCCCTCGCCGGGTCGGGGTCACAGGCGGCGAGGGCTGCCGCGGTCCGGGCGCTCTTCGAGCGCGCCACTGCCGACGAGCAGGTGTGGCTGCGCGGCGTCGCCCTGGGCGAGGTGCGCCAGGGGGCGCTGGACGCCCTGGTCCAGGAAGCCCTCGCCGTGACGGCAGGCGTGCCCCTCGACGCCGTACGGCGCGCCGCCATGCTGGCCGGCTCCACCACGGCGATCGCACTCCGGGCGCTGACGCAGGGCGAGGCAGGCCTGGCCGCGATCGGGCTCGCCGTCGGGCGACCCGTCCAACCGATGCTCGCCGGTAGCGCCCCGGACCTCGCGGCCGCGATGGCCAAGATCGGTGCCGGGCCGCTCGCGATCGACGCGAAGCTCGACGGCATCCGGATCCAGGTCCACCGCGACGGTGACGACGTCGTGATCGCGACCCGGAGCCTCGACCTGATCACCGAACGCCTGCCGGAGGTCGTCGCGCTCGCGCGGGCGCTCCCCGCCAGCCGGTTCGTACTCGACGGGGAGGCCCTGGCGCTGGACGCCACGGGCCGACCGCGCGCCTTCCAGGACACCGCGTCCCGGACCGGCCAGTCGGTCGCGGACGAGCGCGTGGTCGTCACGCCGTACTTCTTCGACCTGCTGCACCTCGACGGTCGCGACCTGCTGGACGCGCCGGCTCACGAACGGATCGCCGCGCTCGACGCGCTGGTGCCTGTCGAGCACCGAGCGGCCCGCCTGGTGACCGACGACCACGCCGAGGCCGGCGAGTTCCTGGACCGCGTGCTGGCCGAAGGACACGAAGGCGTCGTGGTGAAGAGCCTGGCCGCGCCGTACGCCGCCGGTCGGCGCGGCTCGGGCTGGGTCAAGGTCAAGCCGGTGCACACGCTCGACCTGGTGGTGCTCGCCGTCGAGTGGGGCAGCGGCCGTCGGCAGGGCTGGCTCTCGAACATCCACCTCGGTGCCCGGGATCCGGAGACCGGGGGCTTCGTGATGCTGGGCAAGACGTTCAAGGGGATGACCGACGAGATGCTCACCTGGCAGACCGAGCGGTTCCTCGAGCTGGAGACCCACCGCGAGGGCCACGTGGTGCACGTTCGGCCCGAGCAGGTGGTCGAGGTCGCGTTCGACGGCGTCCAGCGCTCGACCCGCTACCCCGGTGGCGTGGCGCTGCGCTTCGCGAGAGTCGTCCGCTACCGAGACGACAAGCGCCCGGAAGAGGCCGACACCATCGAGCGGGTGCGGCGGTTCGGCTGACCAGCGGTTCGGTCCGACGTAACGCGAACGCCCCTCGCCTCGTTCCACCCCTGTGACCGACGTGCGAGCGACACCCGGTGTCGACCTGGCGCCCGCCCCCGCGACCGCCGCTGGCGGACTCCCCCTGGCTGCCCGGCTCCTCATCGCGTCGCTGTTGGCCGGCGGAGCCGGTGTCGTCGGGGCCCTCGCCCTGTGGCTGCCGGGCTCGGACCCCACGGAGGAAGCGCTGGCCACCATGACCAGCGGCACCCCCCTCCTGGTCATCGGGGTGGCGGCCGGGGCGCTGCTCGGAGCGGTCCTGGCGTGGGGGGTGGCGGGGCGCCGCCGGCTGGCGATCCGCATCGGGGCCTTGCTCGGCGCCGTGCTCGCGGTGGTGGTCTGCTCGTCGTACGGCGCCCACCTGTTCTGAGCGGACACGCGTGCAACTCTGCGTTGCACCGGCCTACGATGGACAGATGCCGACCCCCGCAACCGTCGAGCCCGACGGGCGACGCTCTGCCGCGGCCGCCCGGCGGCGAGCCCGCGAGCAGGACATCCTGGCGGCCACGCGCGCCCTCTTCGACGAGCGCGGCGTCCGCGACGCCCAGATCGAGGACATCGCCAAGGCGGTCGGCATCAACCGGGCCATCGTCTACCGGCACTTCACCGGCAAGGAGGAGCTGTTCGCGCTCACCCTGGTCGGCTACCTCGACGAACTCCGGGTCGACCTGGTCGAGGCTGCCGAGGCCGGAGGCGATACCGATGCGGACGCCCGCGAACGACTGACCGCAGTGATCGGCGCCTTCATGGACTACGGCCTGGCGCACCCGGCCTTCATCGACTGCGCCCAGACCCTGATGCGCCGCAGCGGGCCCGAGCTCCTCGACGAGATGTCCGAGAGCGCGCTCTTCCGGCTCGGGCGTGCCATCTCCGGCTGCCTGGCGCTCCTGGTCTCGACGATCGAGCAGGGCGTCGAGGCCGGCGACTTCACCGTGGCGGACCCGACCCTGCTGGCGAACACGCTCTATGCCAGCGGCCTGGGAGCACTCCAACTCGCCCGCGTCGGCATCCTGGTGACCGAGGCGGCTCCCGGCATCCCGACGGTCGGGGAGATCTCGCCGGACCAGGTCAAGGAGTACCTGATCGCCTCGGCGCTGGCGCTCGCCTCGTCCTGACCGCGGCCACCGCCCCCCCGACCGTCGCCGGGCGTCACTTCCGCTTGCCGTTGCTCTTGGCCGGCTTCGACTTCCCGCGCTTCGCCTTGCCCTTCGCCTTGCCACCCCGGGTTGCCTTGCTCCCCGTGCCGGCCGACGGCTTGGAGGCGCCGCTCGTCCGGGCGGGCGCGGCCGACGGTTCGGGAGCCACGGCCACCGACAGCAGGACGGTGGAGCCGAGCGGCAGCCGTCCGCTCGGACTGACGGCAACGACCGCACCGAGGTCGCCGTCCCGGTCGACCTCGCGCCGGCTCGGCACCAGGCCCAGCTTCACGACGGCCTGGGCGGCGCTCTCGTAGTCCAGACCCATCACCGAGTCCGCCGCCATCCGGATCCGTCCCGAGGCCACCTCGAGCACCACCGAGGAACCGTCGGCCAGACGTCCGCCGGGGGCCGGGTCCTGCCAGAGCACGGTCCCCCGAGCCGAGCGCGGATCGTCGACGTAGTCGGGCTCGATCTCCGCGATGTCCAGGGCACGCAACTCGGCCTTGGCGGCCTTCAGCGACATCCCGCGCACGTCGGGGACCTTCACGACGGCCGGGCGAGCAGCGACGAAGAAGGCCGCAGCGAGCACCGCGACGAGGACGGCGACCCCGACGTAGATCCCCCGGCCCCTGGCACCCGCGGCCGGGACCACCCGGGTGGTCGCACCGGTCGCGGGACCCACCGCGGGCGTCCCCGAACCCGCCGTCACGCGGGCCCAGCGATCGCCACCGAGGACGCCGGCGAGCGTCGCCGCCCGCGCGGAGACCTCCGCGGCGCTGGCAGGGCGTGCCGCCGGGTCCTTCTCGACCAGCTGCATCACGAGGGCAGCGACCTCGGGCGCGACGTCGTCCCCCAGCGGCGGGACGTCGTCCTGGATCTGCGCCAGGGCCGTCGCCACGTGGCTCTCGCGCCGCATCGGCCGCGTCCCGGTCAGCGCCTCGTAGGCCACCATCCCGAGGGCGTAGAGGTCCGAGGACGGTGTCGCGGAGCCGCCGCCCGCCTGCTCGGGGCTGAGGTAGTCGACGGTGCCGACGATCGTGCCGGTCATGGTCAGCGGGTCGCCGCCCACACCGCGGGCGATCCCGAAGTCGACCAGCACCGGCAGCCCGGTCGGCGACATCACGATGTTGCCCGGCTTGAGGTCGCGGTGCACGATCCCGGCCTCGTGCGCCACGGCCAGGGCTTCGGCGACCTGGGCGACGAGCGCCATCACGTCGTCGACCGGCAGCGTCTGCCGGTCCCGGAGCACCGCCGCCAGCGACGGGCCCTCGATCAGCTGCATCACGATGTAGGGCGTGGGCTCGTCCGAGGAGCCCGGGAGGACGGCCTGGCCGTAGTCGAAGACCTGCGCGATACCGGGGTGGTGCAGCGAGCCGGCCAGTTGGGCCTCGCTGCGCAGTCGCGCGGTGTTCACGTCGTTCGCCGCACCCGAGCGAAGCAGCTTCACCGCGACCGGGCGGTCCAGGACGGTGTCCCGACCCCGACGCACGGACCCGGTGCCGCCGGAGCCGAGCACCTCCTCGAGGAGGTAGCGGCCCGCGAACAGGGCGGAGTGATCAGCGCTCACGGGGACAGACTTACCCGGCCCAGTCGGCAATGATGCCGACCGGGCCGGGAGTTTCAGATCACGTCCGGATCAGGGGCGCTCGAGGATCGCCACGACGCCCTGCCCACCGGCAGCGCACAGCGAGATGACCCCGCGGCCGGAGCCCTTCTCGGCGAGCAGCTTGGCGAGCACGTTCAGGATCCGACCACCGGTGGCGGCGAACGGGTGGCCGGCCGCGAGCGAGGAGCCGTTGACGTTCAGCTTCGACCGGTCGATCGAGCCCAGCGGCGCGTCGAGGCCCAGGCGCTCCTTGCAGAAGACCGGGTCCTCCCAGGCCTTGAGCGTGGAGAGCACCTGCGAGGCGAAGGCCTCGTGGATCTCGTAGTAGTCGAAGTCCTGGAGGGTCAGGCCCTCCCGCTCGAGCATCCGCGGCATCGCGTACGCCGGCGCCATCAGCAGGCCCTCACCACCGTGCACGTAGTCGACGGCGGCCGTCTCGTACGCCGTCAGGTAGGCGAGCACCGGCAGGCCCTTCTCCTCGGCCCACTCCTCGGAGCACAGCAGGACCACGGAGGCACCGTCGGTCAGCGGGGTGGAGTTGCCGGCCGTCATCGTTGCCGCCTCGCCCTTGCCGAAGACCGGCCGGAGCTTGGCGAGCTTCTCCTCCGAGGAGTCGGGGCGCAGGTTCTGGTCGCGCTCCAGGCCACGGAACGGCGTGATCTGGTCGTCGAGGAAGCCGGCGTCGTACGCCTTGGCCAGGTTCTGGTGGGACGCTGCCGCCAGCGCGTCCTGCTCCTCGCGGGAGATCTGCCACTCCAGGGCGGTCAGGGCCGCGTGGTCGCCCATCGCGAGCCCGGTGCGGGGCTCGCCGTTCTGCGGGATCGAGGGCACGATGTCGCCGGGGCGGACCTTGGCGAGCGCGGCGAGGCGACCCTTGAGGTCCTTCGCGCGGTTCAGCTCGAGCAGGATCTTGCGGAGGTTCTCCCCCACGGCGATCGGCGCGTCCGAGGTGGTGTCGACGCCACCGGCGATGCCGACCTCGATCTGGCCGAGTGCGATCTTGTTGGCGACCTGGATCGCGGCCTGCAGGCCAGTGCCGCAGGCCTGCTGGATGTCGGTGGCCGGGGTGTCGGCGGCGAGCTTCGAGCCGAGCACCGACTCCCGGGTCAGGTTGAAGTCACGGGAGTGCTTGAGGACGGCGCCGGCGACGACCTCGCCGACGCGCTCACCCTCGAGACCGAATCGCTCCACCAGACCGTCCAGGGCGGCGGTCAGCATGTCCTGGTTGGAGGCCGTCGAGTAGACGGAGTTGGACCGGGCGAACGGGATGCGGTTGCCGCCCACGATGGCGACACGACGAGTCTTGGATTGCATGGCTCCTATCCTTGCCTCTGGAGTGCTCCCAGGGAAACCAATGAGGGGCACGTCACGAAATGTGGACTCCGAGTTACACGTCTAGTTACATGACTCGGGTTCGCGCCACTTCTGCGTAGTAGGGATCTGACTTCTGATGAGCGACAAGTACCAGGGCTTCACCGCCACCCCCCTCGGCAAGCTCCTCGTGAAGAACCTCGGGCTCCCCAACCCGATGAAGCTCGAGCGGTACGTCGAGGGCGCGCCGCTCGTCGACGGCACCGTCGTCGTGGGTGGCCGGGGCCGGCTCGCCGAGTCGTTGACCGGCATCCTCGACCTGCTCGGCATCTCCGCCACCGAGGCCGCCGCCGACGGCGAGCGTTACAAGGGCCTGGTCTTCGACGCGACCGGGATCACCAGCGCCGCCGAGCTCAGCGCCCTGCGCGACTTCTTCACCCCCCTGATGCGCAGCCTCGACACCTGCCCACGCCTGGTCGTGCTGGGCACGCCGCCCGAGCAGGTCAGCGGCAGCGAGCGCGTCGCCCAGCGCGCCCTGGAGGGCTTCACCCGCAGCCTCGGCAAGGAGGTCGGCCGCGGCGGCACCTCGCAGCTGGTCTACGTGGCCGACGGCGCCGAGGGCGCGGTCGCCTCGACGCTGGCCTTCCTGCTCTCCCCCAAGTCGGCCTACGTCTCCGGCCAGGTCGTCCGAATCGGCGCCACCGGCACCACCAAGGCCGTCGCGGTCAAGGACTGGCAGCGCCCGCTCGGCGGCAAGATCGCCCTGGTCACCGGCGCCAGCCGCGGCATCGGCGAGCAGATCGCCCGCGTCCTGCACCGTGACGGCGCGACCGTCGTCGGCGTCGACGTGCCCCAGGCGGCCAGCGAGCTGCAGGCGCTGATGAAGGAGCTCAACGGCGACCACCTGACGCTCGACATCACCGCCAAGGACGCGCCGCAGCGCATCGCGCACCACCTCAAGGAGAAGCACGGCGGCGTGGACGTCGTCGTGCACAACGCCGGCATCACCCGCGACAAGAAGCTGGCGAACATGAAGGAGGACCGCTGGGACTCCGTGATCGCGGTGAACCTGACCGCGCCCGAGCGGATCACCCGTGAGCTCCTCGACCAGGGCGTGATCAACAAGAACGGCCGGATCATCGGCGTCGCCTCGATCGCCGGCATCGCCGGCAACGTCGGGCAGACCAACTACGCCGCCTCCAAGGCCGGCGTGATCGGCCTGGTCGACTCGCTGGCCGACGAGCTGAAGGACGGCATCACCGTCAACGCCGTCGCCCCCGGCTTCATCATCACCGCGATGACCGCCGCCGTGCCGTTCGCCACCCGTGAGGTCGGCCAGCGGCTGAACGCGATGTCGCAGGGCGGTCTGCCCGTCGACGTCGCCGAGACGATCGCCTGGTACGCCAACCCCGGTTCGACCGCCGTCAACGGCAACGTCGTACGGGTCTGCGGCCAGATGATGCTGGGGGCGTGATGGCTGCCTCGAAGAAGTCGCCGGCAGCACCGTCGGCACCGCGCGTCGTCGAGGGTGCTCCTGCCGCACTCCCCCTGCTGCTGAAGGCCGCCCTGCCGGCGGTGCCCGGCGTCAACCTGCTCCCGGGGATCCGCCGGAGCGGGAAGGCGATGCCCGACCTCGCGCTGACCCGGCACGACGTGGCGATCGACGCCGACCACGTGGCGGCGTACGCCGAGGTGTGCGGCTTCCCGACGAAGGACGTCGTGCCGGTCACCTACCCGCACATGCTGGCCTTCGGCCTGCACATGGCGATCATGACGGACAGCTCGTTCCCGTTCCCCGCGATCGGCACCGTGCACCTGGAGAACTCGATCACCCAGCACCGCCCGCTCTCGGCCACCGAGAAGGTGCAGGTCACGGTGCGCCCCGGTGAGGTCCGTCCGCACGCCAAGGGACGCGCCTTCGACCTGGTCTCGCAGGTGCACGCGGCCGGAGAGCTGGTGTGGGAGGAGACCTCGACCTTCCTGCGGATCGGCAAGGGCGACGCCTCCGCTCCCGCCGGTACGACGATCCCGGAGGCCGCGCCGACCGGCTCGGTGTGGCGCCTGCCCGGCGACCTCGGTCGTCGCTACGCCGCGGTCTCGGGCGACCACAACCCGATCCACCTCCACCCGTTGACCGCGAAGGCGCTGGGCTTCCCGCGCCACATCGCGCACGGCATGTGGAGCAAGGCTCGCTGCCTGGCCACGTTGGAGAACCGGCTGCCCGACGCGGTCCGGATCGACGTCGCGTTCAAGAAGCCGATCCTGCTACCGGGCTCGGTCGCCTTCGGCAGCCGACCGCTCGAGGACGGTTACGCGTTCTCGCTGAGCAGTCCGAAGTCGGGCGCACCGCACCTGGCGGGTCGTACGTCGACCCTCTGAGCGCGGTCGCTCAGGAGACCGTTCGCGTCAAGCCACGGGTCGGATCAGACCCTCCTGGGCGACGGTGGCGACCAGCGTGCCGTCCTGGGTGAAGATCCGGCCCAGGGCGAGCCCGCGGCCGCCGGACGCCGAGGGCGAGGCCTGGTCGTAGAGCCACCACTCGTCGGCCCGGAACGGCCGATGGAACCAGACCGTGTGGTCCAGCGAGGCCATCTGGATCTTGGGCGGGCGCACGTCGTGCGCGGCCAGCGTGGCGCCCAGCAGGCTCATGTCGCTGGCGTAGGTGAACGCGGCCAGGTGTTCGACCGGGTCGTCGGAGAGCCGGTCCTTGATCCGGATCCACATCCGGGCGCGAGCCGGGTGGGCCGGGTCCTCGGGCAGGCCTCGGCGCGACGTCCCCAGGTGGCGAGCCTCGAGGCCGGCCCACTCCTTCGCCAGGGCATCGGCGTCGGCGTCCCCGCCTGCGCGCATCAGGTCGACGAGGTCGACCCCCTGCTCCGGGCCGGGCACGTCGGGCATCACGTCCTGGTGCTCGAGTCCGGCCTGCTCGCGCTGGAAGCTCGCGGTCAGGTAGTAGATCGGCCGGCCGTGCTGGCGGGCCACCACGCGCCGGGTCGCGAAGGACTTCCCGTCCCGGATCCGCTCCACGTCGTAGATGATCGGCACCGCCGTGTCGCCGGGCAGCAGGAAGTAGGAGTGCAGCGAGTGCACGCCGTACGCCGGCTCGACGGTGCGAACGCCGGCGATCAACGCCTGGGCAGCCACCTGACCACCGAAGACGCGCTGGCGGTCGGTGTCGGCCTGGCGCCCGCGGAACAGGTCGACGTCGAGGTCCTCGAGATCGAGGAGCGAGACGAGATCGTGCGCGGAGGCAGCCACGGGCCTTCCTTTCGGGACGAGGGAGCAGTGGGTGAGGAGGGGGGTGAGGAGTCGGGTCAGGAGTGGTCGGCGGGGCCGTCGGCATCGCCCGGGCCGTTCGGGCCGTCGAGGCCGGCCAGGAACTGCTCGAACTGCTGACCGATCTCCTCCCCGGTCGGGATCGGCTCGTCGGCCGCCAACAGGCCGGAGCCGCTCTCCTCGGCGCGCTCGAAGGCGTCGTACTGTCGCTCGAGGGCGGTGACGACGTCGCCGACCTCGGAGTTCGCCGCCAGGTAGTGGGCGATCTCGGCCTCGCGATCCTCCGCCTCGGCCGCGAGACCGGAGAGGTCGACCGTCAGCCGGCCACCCCGCTCGACATGCTCGAGCAGGGCGTGCGAGGCCTTCGGGTAGTCGAGCTGGGCGAGGTAGTGCGGGATGTGCGCCACGAAGCCGAGCGCGTCGTGCCCCCACTCGCCGAGCCGGACCTCGAGGAGCGCCTGGGCACTGCTGGGGATCCGGAGCTCACCGCGCCACGGGCTGTCCCCGATGACCAGGGCGGGGTTGTTGGCGTGGGGCGTGATCGCGATCGGCCGGGTGTGCGGCACCGCCATCGGCACCGCCCCCATGCTCACCACCCGGTCCACACCGAAGCGGCGAACCACCTCGCGCACGGCTCGGGCGAACCCCTCCCAGCGGGTGTCGGGCTCGGGGCCGGTCAACAGCAGGTACGGCGAACCGCCGGTGTCGTGCAGCAACCGGACCACCAGGCGCGGGGCGTCGTACGCCGCGTAGTGGTCGCGGACGAAGGACATCGGAGGACGCCGGGCGCGGTAGTCATGCAGCTCGTCGACGTCGAAGGTCGCGACCACCCGGCCACCACCGTCGAGATCGGCGAGGTGCTGGGCGGCGCGCACGGCGGCGTTGCCGGCGTCGAGGAACCCGTCGAGCACCACCACCATGGTGAGGCCACCGACGAGGCGCACGTCGTCGTCGAGCTCGGGCACGTCGTCGACGATGTGCACGAGTCGGGACTTCTTGGCCACGGGTGGTCCTTTCCTGGGGATGTGCCGGGCGGTCTGGTCACCCCGCACGGAGGCAGCACCTGAACCTCCCACGATATTCCCCCGGGCGGGGGGACCATGCCTGCGCCCGGGTGGTGACGACGACCACAGACGCGCCGGAACGAGGGCCTTGCGCAGATCTTGTTACCGCGGGGTAACATTGGCCCCCGCAACGTTCGTTGCCCCGACCCGTCCCTGCGAGGAGACCCCTGTGTCGAGAGCGTCCCGCCAGTTGCGAGAGGTCGTCTTCGTCGACGGCGTCCGCACCCCGTTCGGCAAGGCCAAGGGCCAGTACGCCGAGACCCGAGCCGATGACCTGGTCATCAAGTGCATCCGCGACCTGATGCGTCGCAACCCCAGCCTCCCCCCCGAGCGCGTGGACGAGGTCGCCATCGCGGCCACCACCCAGATCGGCGACCAGGGCCTCACCATCGGCCGCACGGCCGCGCTGCTCTCCGGCCTGCCGCAGAGCGTGCCCGGCTTCGCCATCGACCGGATGTGCGCGGGCGCGATGACCGCGGTCACCACGACCGCCTCCGGCATCGCCTTCGGCTCCTACGACGTCGCCATCGCCGGCGGTGTCGAGCACATGGGCCGTCACCCCATGGGTGAGGGCGTCGACCCGAACCCGCGGATCATGTCCGAGCGCATCGTCAACCCCGACGCGCTGGTCATGGGCAAGACGGCCGAGAACCTGCACGACCGTTACCCGTCGATCACCAAGGAGCGTGTCGACGCCTACGCCGTCCGCTCGCAGGACAAGACCGCCGCGGCGTACGCCGCCGGCAAGATCCAGCCCGACCTGGTCCCCGTCGCCACCCGCTCGGCCGAGCAGGGCTGGGGCCTGGCGACCACCGACGAGCCGATGCGTCCGGGCACGACCCTGGAGTCGCTGGCCGGGCTGAAGACGCCGTTCCGCGCGCACGGCAAGGTGACCGCGGGCAACGCCGCCGGCATCAACGACGGCGCCACCGCCGCGCTGCTCGCCGACGAGGAGACCGCCAAGGCCCTCGGCCTGCCGATCAAGATGCGACTGGTGTCGTACTCGTTCGTGGGAGTCGAGCCCGAGGTGATGGGTGCCGGGCCGATCCCGGCCACCGAGAAGGCGCTCAAGCAGGCCGGTCTCACCATCGACGACATCGGCGCGTTCGAGGTCAACGAGGCGTTCGCCGTGCAGGTGCTCGCCTTCCTGGAGCACTTCGGCATCGCCGACGACGACGCCCGCGTCAACCCCTACGGCGGCGCGATCGCCATGGGGCACCCGCTGGCCTCCTCGGGCGTGCGCCTGATGACCCAGCTCGCGGCCTCCTTCGAGGAGCGCCCCGACGTCCAGTACGGCCTGGTCACCATGTGTGTCGGTATCGGCATGGGCGGCACCGTGATCTGGGAGAACCCGCACTACACCGGAGAGGTTGCCTGATGAGCTCGATCGACCAACTGCTGGCCCGCGCGCAGGAGATCTCCTCCGACGCCGAGGTCGTCACCCAGGCGCCGATGCGCAAGGTCACCCTGACCGCGCGCGACGGGTCGCCGGCCGGCGTCATGGGTCTGATCACCCTGGACAACGGCCAGGACCACACCCGCCCGAACACGTTCGGTCCGCGCTCGCTGATCGCGCTCAACACCGCGATCGACGCCGCGCTCGCCGACGACGAGATCACCGCGATCGGGGTCACCGGCAAGCCGTTCATCCTGGCGGCCGGTGCCGACCTGACCAGCATCGCCGGCGGCGGCCCCGACGGCGTACGCGTCATCGGTGAGCTCGGCCACGCGGTCTTCCGCAAGCTCCAGGACGGTGGCAAGCCGTCGTTCGGCCTGATCAACGGCCTGGCCCTCGGCGGCGGCCTCGAGGTCGCGCTGCACTGCACGTACCGCACCGTGATGGACTCGGCGCCGGCCCTCGGCCTGCCCGAGGTCATGCTCGGCCTGATCCCCGGCTGGGGCGGCGCCTACCTGGTGCCGAACCTGGTCGGTCCGGAGAAGGCCGTCACGCTGATCCTCGAGAACCCGCTCAACAACGGCAAGACGCTCAGCGGAAAGGCGGCGTACGAGTTCGGCCTGGCGGACGCGTGCTTCTCCGGCGCCGACTTCCTGGAGCAGTCCCTGCTCTGGGCCGCCGACGTGCTGACCGGATCCGTCACCGTCGAGCGTCCCGAGATCGACCGTGGCGACGCCTGGGACGCGGCGGTCGCCAAGGGCGCCGCGGTGGCCAAGGCCCGCACCGGTGGCGCCAGCCCGGCCGCCGCCCGTGCGGTGGAGCTGATCGCGATGGCGAAGACCGCCAACCGTGACGAGGGCTTCGCCGCCGAGGACGACGCCCTCGAGGACATGTCGAAGACGCCCGAGCTGATCGCCAGCCTGTACGCCTTCGACCTGGTGCAGAAGCGGGCCAAGCGCCCCGCCGGTGCGCCGGACAAGTCGCTGGCCCGCCCGGTCACCAAGGTGGGCATCGTGGGCGCCGGCCTGATGGCCAGCCAGCTCGCGCTGCTCTTCGTGCGCCGCCTCGAGGTGCCGGTCGTGCTGACCGACCTCGACCAGGAGCGCGTCGACAAGGGCGTCGGCTACGTGCACGCCGAAATCGACAAGCTGCTCGGCAAGGGCCGGATCAACCAGGACGGCGCCAACCGGTTCAAGGGCCTCGTCACCGGCTCGATCGACAAGTCCGACGTCTTCGCGGACGCCGACTTCGTCATCGAGGCCGTCTTCGAGGAGATGTCGGTCAAGAAGCAGGTCTTCGCGGACGTCGAGAAGGCGGTCTCGCCCGAGTGCGTGCTCGCCACGAACACCTCGTCGCTGTCGATCACCGAGATGGCCGCCGACCTCGAGCACCCCGAGCGGGTCGTCGGCTTCCACTTCTTCAACCCGGTCGCCGTCATGCCGCTGCTCGAGATCGTCAAGGGCGAGCAGACCGACGACGCCGCGCTGGCCACGGCGTTCGCCACCGGCAAGGCGTTGAAGAAGACCACCATCCTGGTCAAGGACAGCCCGTCCTTCATCGTGAACCGGCTCCTGGGCCGGTTCATGGGCGAGGTCGGCAAGATCGTCGACGAGGGCACCCCGGTGCCGGTCGCCGACGGCGCCTTCGCCGGCGTCGTACCGATGCCGCCGTTCATGCTGATGTCGCTGGTCGGTCCGGCCATCGCGCTGCACAACAACGAGTCGCTGCACCGGGCCTTCCCGGACCGGTTCTACGTCTCCCCCGCCCTGGGTCGGGTCGTCGCGGCCGGCAAGTCGTCGTACTACGGACCTGACGGCGGGATCGACCCCGAGGTCGCCGAGCTGCAGGAGAAGCCGGAGAACCCGGTGGTCCTGGACGCTGCCGAGGTGCGCGAGCGCACCCTGGCCGGACTCGCCGAGGAGGCCCGCCTGATGCTCGACGAGGGCGTCGTCGGCGCCCCCGAGGACCTCGACCTGGCGATGATCACCGGTGCGGGCTTCTCGTTCTGGAACGGCGGCCTCACCATGCTGCTCGACCGCGAGGGCTTCGGCGAGAAGGTCAGCGGCAAGAAGTTCCACTGACCTGCCAGTTCTGGTTGCGCTCCACCCGCTGACCTGCCACTTCTGGTTGCCTCACAGCAACCACAAGTGGCAGGTCAGCGGCATTTGGGCAACCACAAGTGGCAGGTCAGCGCGGGGTGGGGCGTTACTGGGTGACGCGGTAGGCGTCGAAGACCCCCGGCACGGACCGTACGGCGCGCAGCACGTTGTCGAGGTGCTTGGCCTCGGCCATCTCGAACGTGAAGCGGCTCTTGGCGACCCGGTCACGCGTGGTGGAGAGGCTGGCGCTCAGGATGTTCACGTGCGCGTCCGAGAGCACCATCGTGATGTCGGAGAGCAGCCGCGCCCGGTCCAACGCCTCGACCTGGATGTTCACCAGGAACGTCGAGGTGCCGGTGGGCGCCCACTCGACCTCGAGCAACCGCTCGGGCTGCGACTCCAGACTCGAGGCGTTGGTGCAGTCCTGACGGTGCACCGAGACCCCGCCGCCCTTGGTGACGAAGCCGAGGATCGCATCCGGCGGGACCGGCGTGCAGCACTTGGCGAGCTTCACCCAGACGTCCGGCGCACCCTTGACGATCACGCCGGCGTCGCCGCCGGTCGGCGCCTTCGAGCGTCCCCGCCGACCGGTGATCGTGACGCCCTCGGAGAGGTCCTCGGCGGCGCCGTCGTTGCCGCCGTGCAGATCGATCACCCGTCGTACGACGGCCTGGGCGCTGAGGTTGCCCTCTCCCACCGCCGCGTACAGCGCGGAGACGTCAGCGAGCTTGAAGTGCATCGCGGCGAGCATCAAGGACTCGTGCGAGAGCAGCCGCTTGAGCGGCAGCCCCTCCTTGCGCATCAGCCGGGCGATCGCGTCCTTGCCGTGCTCGATCGCCTCCTCGCGCCGCTCCTTGGTGAACCACTGGCGGATCTTGGAGCGGGCGCGGGGTGACTTCACGAACGTCAGCCAGTCACGCGAGGGGGCAGCCGTCGCGGCCTTCGAGGTGAAGACCTCGACGACGTCGCCGTTGTCGAGCGTCGACTCCAGCGGCACGAGCCGGCCGTTGACCCGGGCCCCGATGGTGTGGTGCCCGACCTCGGTGTGCACGGCATAGGCGAAGTCGACCGGCGTGGCCCCGGTCGGCAGCGCGATCACGTCACCGCGCGGGGTGAAGACGTAGACCTCGGCCCGGTTGATCTCGAAGCGCAACGACTCCAGGAACTCGCCCGGGTCCTCGACCTCGCTCTGCCAGTCCAGCAGCTGGCGCACCCAGGTCATGTCGTCGAGGTCGCCGGAGCGCTCGGTGTCCACACCCGCGCGGCCGTCCTCCTTGTACTTCCAGTGCGCCGCAACGCCGTACTCCGCGCGGCGGTGCATGGCGTAGGTCCGGATCTGCAGCTCGACCGGCTTGCCCTGCGGACCGATCACGGTGGTGTGCAGCGACTGGTACATGTTGAACTTGGGCATCGCGACGTAGTCCTTGAAGCGGCCCAGGACCGGGTTCCAGCGCGAGTGCAGGACACCGAGCACCGAGTAGCAGTCCCGGTCCTCCTCTACCAGCACCCGGATGCCGACCAGGTCGTAGATGTCGGAGAAGTCACGGCCCCCGACGATCATCTTCTGGTAGATCGAGTAGTAGTGCTTGGGCCGACCGGTCACGGTCGCCTTGACCTTGGCCTCGCGCAGGTCGGCGTCGACCTGCTTGATCACCTCGGCCAGGAACTGGTCGCGCGAGGGGGCACGCTCGGCGACGAGCCGCACGATCTCGTCGTAGATCTTGGGGTGCAGCGTGGCGAAGGCGAGGTCCTCGAGCTCCCACTTGAGGGTGTTCATGCCGAGGCGGTGCGCGAGCGGGGCGTAGATGTCGAGGGTCTCCCGGGCGACCCGCTCCTGGGTCTCCTGCTTGACGTAGCGCAGCGTGCGCATGTTGTGCAGGCGGTCGGCGAGCTTGATCACCAGCACCCGGATGTCGCGCGACATCGCCACGATCATCTTGCGGATCGTCTCGGCCTGCGCCGAGTCGCCGTACTTCACCTTGTCGAGCTTGGTGACACCGTCGACGAGCTGCGCCACCTCGTCGCCGAAGTCCACCCGCAGCTGCTCCAGGGTGTACGGCGTGTCCTCGACCGTGTCGTGCAGGAGCGCCGCGGCCAGCGTCGGCTCGGTCATCCCGATGTCGGCCAGGATCGTGGTCACGGCGAGCGGGTGGGTGATGTAGGGGTCACCGCTCTTGCGCATCTGGGTGCCGTGCATCTTCTCGGCGGTGACGTAGGCCCGCTCGAGGAACGCGAGGTCGGCCTTGGGGTGGTTGGCCCGCACGGCCCGGAACAGCGGCTCGAGCACGGGGTGGCCCGGCTGGCTCCGGGTGCCCATCCGGGCCAGGCGCGCGCGCATGCTGCGCGCGGACGTGATGATCTCCGGCGCGAGGTCCTCCGCGGCGGGGGCGGTGCTCTCGTCGCTCACGTCGTCAGTCTAGGGGGCGGCGATCGGCGGTCAGAGCGTCATCAGGGTGCTGACATCGAGACCCGGCACGCGGTCGCGTCCGGCGAGGAAGCCGAGCTCCATCAGCACCGTCACGCCATGGCACGTCCCGCCGCACTCCTCGACGAGTCGGCGGGTGGCCTCGGCGGTGCCCCCGGTGGCGAGCACGTCGTCGACGAGCAGCACCCGGTCGCCCGGTCGGACGGCGTCGCGGTGCAGCTCGAGGGTGGCCTCGCCGTACTCCAGCGAGTACGACGCGGCGTGCGTCTCACGCGGCAGCTTCCCGGCCTTGCGGACCGGAACGAACCCGGCCCCGAGCGCCAACGCGACCGGCGCGCCCAGGATGAATCCACGCGCCTCCATGCCGACCACCTTGTCGACCACGACGTTGCCGGCGGCGTCCCGGCCGGCCTCGGCCAGGGCCTCGATCACGGACGTGAAGCCGGTGTGGTCGGCGAGCAGCGGCGTGATGTCCTTGAAGACCACCCCGGGCTCGGGGAAGTCGACGACGTCGACGACGAGCCGCTCGAGCGCCTCGCGGGCGACGTCCCGCACGGAGGTCACTTCTTGCCACGCTTCGAGCGGGTCTTGCGGGAGGGCTGCTGGCGGCCCGATGCCCCGCTGAGCCCGACGGGTCCACGCGCCGGCGGAGCGACCCGACCGCGGCCCGTCGCACCGTCGGCGCGTACGACGCGCCCGGCGGCCACCGTCGGCCGCGGCGCCTCGTCGTCGGGCACCCCGTCATCGCTCGCGCGCATCGGCATGTCCTCGCTGAAGGCGGGGACGGTGGCGTAGGCGTCGGCGGCGTTGCGACGGCGCGCCTTGGCCCGCCGCTCGGCGAGCACGATCTCATTCTCGTTGGACTTGAGCTGCACCAGCAGCGGGGTCGCGATGAAGATCGAGGAGTAGGCACCGGCCGCCATCCCGACGAAGAGGGCCAGCGCGAGGTCCTTGAGCGAACCGCTGCCGAGCTGGACGGCACCGACGTACAGGATCGCGCCCACGGGCAGCAGCGCCACCAGCGAGGTGTTGATCGAGCGCACCAGCGTCTGGTTGACCGCGAGGTTGGCCTGCTCGGCGTAGGTCCGCTTGGTCTCGCGCAGGTTCCGGGTGTTCTCCCGGACCTTGTCGAAGACCACCACCGTGTCGTACAGCGAGAAGCCGAGGATGGTCAGCACACCGGTCACGGTGGCCGGGCTGACGTCGAAGCCCGAGAGGGCATAGATGCCGATGGTGATCACGACGTCGTGGGCCAGGGCGACGATCGCCGCGACCGACATCTTCCACTGGCGGAAGTAGGCCCAGATGAAGAGCGAGACGAGGACCAGGAAGACGACGAGCCCGGTCAGCGAGCGCTTCGCCACCTCCTTGCCCCAGCTGGCGCCGATCTCGGACTGGGAGAGCTGGGCGGCCGGGTCGATCCCGGTGGTGGCCACGATCGCGTCGACGACGGCCGCGCTCTCGGGGCCGTCGAGGGGCTCGGTCTGCACCAGGATCGCGTCGGAGCCGGCCGTGGTGACCACGGGCGCCGAGGCGTTCTCGACCCCGGTGCCGGCGACGGCCCGGCGCAACTCGTCAGCGGTGGACTGGGTGACCTGGCTGGGGTTGAGCTGGACGCGGTACTGCGCGCCACCGGTGAACTCGATGCCCATGTTCAGGCCCTTGACGGTGAGCCCGGCGACCGCGACCAGCACGATCACCGCCGACATGGCGTACCAGAGCCACTTGCGCCCCACGAAGTCGATCGAGCGGCGACCGTTGTAGAGGTCGTTGCCGAGACGTGAGAACTTGCCCATCAGGCGGTCCCTCCCACGGGAACTCGGTCGGTACCGAGGTTGCCGGCGTCGAGGCCGGAGTACTTGTGGCCCTTGTTGAAGAAGGAGAACCGGGCCAGCCACGACACCATCGGGTGGGTGAACCAGAAGAAGACCGCCAGGTCGATGATCGTGGACAGGCCGAGCGCGAACGCGAAGCCCTTCACGACGCCGGCCGCGAAGATGTAGAGCACGGTGGCCGCGAGCAGCGAGACCGTGTCGGCCGCCAGGCAGGTGTTGCGCGCCCGGATCCACCCGGACTCGACGGCGACCCGCATCGACTTGCCGTCGCGCATCTCGTCGCGGATCCGTTCGAAGAAGACGATGAACGAGTCCGCGGTGATACCCACCGCCACGATCAGACCGGCGATACCGGGCAGCGAGAGCGTGAAGCCGGCCGTGGCGCTGAGCAGCAGGACCATGGAGTAGGTCAGCGCCGCCGCCACGATCAGCGAGACGATGACGACCACGCCCAGCCCGCGGTAGTAGAAGAGGCAGTAGATCATCACCAGGATCAGACCTGCGAGACCTGCGGTGATGCCGGCCCGGAGCTGGTCGCCGGCGAGCGAGGGCCCGACCGTCTCGACCGGCGGGTCCTTCTCGAAGGCGATCGGCAGGGCGCCGAACTTCAGGCTGGTGGCGAGGCTCGAGGCGCTCGCCTCGGTGAACTCGCCGGAGATCTGGGCCTCACCGTTGGTGATCAGGCCGTTCATGGTGGGCGCGGACAGGACCTGACCGTCGAGCACCACCGCGAACTGGTCCTGGGTGCCGAAGAGCGCCCGCGAGATCTCGGTGAACTTCTTGGTGCCCGCACGGTCGAAGGCGAGCGAGACCACCCAGCTGACCTGCTGGTCGGGGACCACGGCCTCGGCACGCTTCAGCTCGGTGCCCTCGATCATCGCCGTGGTGAGCAGGTACTTGACGCCCTGGTCGTCGCAGGTGATCAGCGGCTTGTCGGCGTTGTCGTCGACCAGCGGCAGGCTGCCGTCGGAGGGGCAGGAGAACGCATTGAAGGCCTTCACCCACGCCGGGCTGGGGTTGTTCATCCAGGTCAGCGGGTCGCCGAAGGGGCTCTCGGCGGGCGCCTGCGACGGTGCGTCGGACGGCTCGGCGCCGGGCTCCGAGCTGGGCTCCGCGTTCTTGTGGACCGTGGAGAACGGCGCGCGGCTCTTCGGGGAGGGCGAGTTCTGCACGCCCGGCACGGTCACGCCGCCCGGGGACTCACCGGGGCTGATCGAGGAGTCGCCGCACGGCCTGAGCGTGCTGCAGGCCACCAGACGGAACCGCAGCTGCGCCTGACGCTTCACGGTGTCGACCAGGTCGCGTCGGCTCTTGCCGGGGATCTCGACCACGACGAAGCGGTTGCCCTGCGTGGTCACCTCGGCCTCGGAGACACCGGAGCCGTTCACCCGCTGATCGATGATGTCGGCCGCCTCGGTGAGGCTCTCCGGGGTCGGACTGTCCTTGGCGATCAGGGTGATCCGGGTGCCACCCTGGAGGTCCAGCCCGAGCTCGGGCTTCCACGATCCACCGATGGCCACGAGGCCGTAGGAGATGGCCAGGACGACGAAGAAGGCGATCAGGGTGCGGCCGGGCCGCGCTCCCCGGGCCGCCACGTCAGTTCTCCTCCGGCTCACCCGGCAACGAGCTGGACGCGACGACGGAGCCGATGGCGCCACGGGCGACCTTGATGGAGACGCCGGGCGCGACCTCGACCATGACGTGGTCGTCGGCGGCTTCGCGCAGGACGCCGTACACACCCGAGGTCAGCATGACCTGGTCGCCGGTGCTCAGCGCCGACTGCATGCGCGCGAGCTCCTTCTGGCGCTTCGACGCGGGTCGGATGATGAGGACCCAGAACAACAGCGCGATACCCACCAGGGGCAGCAGGGAGACGAGCTCCGGCACGGCAATACCTCTCGAGCGTGAAGGGGATGTCTGGTCGGAAGGCCGACCGACGGGCAAGTGTAACCGTGGCTGTGACGTGGGTCGCCCTCAGGCGTCGAAGAGCGCTTCGCCCTCGACGGAGCCCTCCGCAAGGGGCCCGGCGAGGCCCACCGACGGTGGCGCCGTCAGGCCCAGGTGCTGCCACCCGCCGGCCGTGGCCACCCGGCCGCGTGGCGTGCGGGCCAGGAAGCCCATCCGGACCAGGAAGGGCTCGGCGACCTCCTCGACGGTCTCGCGCTCCTCGCCGACGGCGACCGCCAACGTGGAGACGCCGACCGGTCCCCCGCCGAAGCGGCGGCACAGGGCGTCCAGCACCGAGCGGTCGAGCCGGTCCAGCCCCAGCGCGTCGACCTCGTAGAGGTCCAGGGCCGCGTGCGCCACGTCCAGGGTGACGACGCCGTCCGCACGCACCTGCGCGTAGTCCCGGACCCGGCGCAGGAGCCGGTTGGCGATCCGCGGGGTGCCCCGGGAGCGGGAGGCGATCTCTGCCGCGCCGTCCGAGGTCAGCTCGACCCCCAGCAGCGAGGAGGAGCGGTGCACGATCCGGTCGAGCTCGTGCGGCTCGTAGAACTCCAGGTGACCGGTGAACCCGAACCGGTCCCGCAGCGGGCTCGGCAGCAGCCCGGCACGGGTGGTCGCGCCGACCAGGGTGAACGGCGGGATCTCCAGCGGGATCGCGGTGGCGCCCGGGCCCTTGCCGATCACGACGTCGACCCGGAAGTCCTCCATCGCCATGTAGAGCATCTCCTCGGCGGGACGCGACATCCGGTGGATCTCGTCGACGAAGAGCACGTCGCCCTCGTTCATCCCCGACAGGATCGCGGCCAGGTCGCCCGCGTGGGTGATCGCCGGTCCGCTCGTGAGCCGCAGCGGGGCGCTCATCTCGGCGGCGATGATCATGGCCAGCGTGGTCTTGCCCAGACCCGGCGGCCCCGAGAGCAGGACGTGGTCGGCGGGGCGGCCGCGGTGGCGGGCCGCCTCCAGGACGAGTCCGAGCTGCTCGCGCACCCGGGACTGCCCGACCACCTCGTCGAGGGAGCGTGGTCGCAGGGCGGCCTCGACGACACGCTCGTCGCCCTCCGCCTCCGCCCCGGTCAACGAACCGGTCAACGAACCCGTCAACGAACCCGTCAACGAGCCGAGGTGGGCCGCCTCGGCGGCGTCGAGGTCGTCACCGTGAGCACCCAGGGGCATGTCAGGCCCTGCTCAGCGTGCGCAGGGCGGCCCGCAGCAGCGTGCCCACGTCGGGGTTGTCCCCGGCGTCCGGGGCCACGGTCTCGACCGCCTGCTCCGCGTCCCGGGTGGACCAGCCGAGTCCGACCAGCCCCTGGTGGACCTGGTCGCGCCAGGCTGCCCCCGGGGTGGGTACGGCGAGCGGGGTGCCCGCGACGGCACCGATCCGGTCCTTGAGCTCCAGGATGATCCGCTGGGCGCCCTTCTGACCGACGCCGGGCACCCGGGTCAGCGTCTTCACGTCGTCGCCGGCAACCGCGCGACGCAGCTCGTCCGGGCTGAGCACGGCGATCATCGCCTGGGCGAGCTTCGGGCCCACCCCGGATGCCGTCTGCACCAGCTCGAACATCGACTTCTCGTCCTCGTCGAGGAAGCCGAAGATCGTCAGCGAGTCCTCCCGGACGACCATGCTCGTGGGCAGGGTCGCGGACTGTCCGGTCCGCAGCGTGGCGAGGGTGCCCGGGGTGCACATCAGCTCGAGTCCGACACCCCCCACCTCGAGCACCGCACTGGTCAGGGTCACCGCGGCGACGTGGCCGCGCACGAAGGCGATCATCTGCTTCCTGTCCTGGTCGTCCGGCCGGCCGCAGCCAGGGCGGCGTCGATCCGCGCCTGGGCGCCACCGCGCCAGATGTGGGTGATGGCCAGTGCCAGCGCGTCCGCCGCGTCGGCCGGCTTCGGGGCGGCGTCGAGCCGGAGGATGCGGGTGACCATCGCGGTCACCTGCACCTTGTCGGCGCGGCCGTTCCCGGAGACCGCTGCCTTCACCTCGCTCGGCGTGTGCAGCGCGACGGGCAGTCCACGCCGCGCGGCACAGACCATCGCGATGCCGCTGGCCTGGGCGGTGCCCATCACGGTGCTGACGTCGGAGCGGGCGAAGACCCGCTCGATCGCGACCGCGTCGGGCCGGAACTCGTCGAGCCAGGCGTCGATGCCCTTCTCGATCGTCACCAGGCGTAGGGGTACGGCGACGTGGGCCGAGGTCCGCAGGACGTTGACGTCCACCAGCGTGAGCGGTCGACCCACCTGGCCCTCGACCACGCCCACACCGCAGCGGGTCAGGCCGGGGTCGATCCCGAGCACGCGCATCGCAGAGCCTTCCGTCCGAACATCTGTTCGGAGACCACGCTATCCGCCGACGCCGACCAGACGTCGTACGACACGCGCCGCTCAGGCGTCGAGCTGCTCCATCACGGCGTCGGGGACGTCGTAGTTGGCGAAGATGTTCTGCACGTCGTCGAGGTCCTCGAGCACGTCGATCAGCCGGAAGAGCTTGCCCGCCGCGTCGGCGTCGAGCTCGACCTTGAGGTCGGGCACGAACGCGGCATCGGCCGAGTCGTAGTCGATGCCGGCCGCCTGCAGCGCGGTCCGCACCGCCACGAGGTCGGTGGCCTCGGAGACGACCTCGAAGGATCCACCGAGGTCGTCCACCGCGTCGGCGCCCGCCTCGAGCGTCGCCTCGAGGATGTCGTCCTCGGTGACCGTGCGTCCCTCCTGCTCGGCCGGCACGATCACGACGCCCTTGCGGTTGAAGAGGAAGGAGACCGAGCCCGGGTCGGCGAGCGAGCCGCCGTTGCGGGTCATCACCGTGCGCACCTCCATGGCGGCCCGGTTCTTGTTGTCGGTCAGGCACTCGATCAGCATCGCCACGCCCGCCGGACCGTAGCCCTCGTACATGATCGTGGTGTAGTCCGCGCCACCCGCCTCGGCACCCGAGCCACGCTTGACCGCGCGGTCGATGTTGTCGTTCGGCACCGACGACTTCTTGGCCTTCTGGATGGCGTCGTAGAGCGTGGGGTTGCCGCTGATGTCACCGCCGCCCATCCGGGCCGCGACCTCGATGTTCTTGATCAGCTTGGCGAACATCTTGCCGCGCTTGGCGTCGACGATCGCCTTCTTGTGCTTGGTGGTCGCCCATTTGGAGTGGCCGGACATGCTCCCCTACCTCAACTCATCGCGCTCGGGTCTGGCTGACAAGGTCCACGAAGATGCGGTGGATGCGTGCGTCCGCGCCGACCTCGGGATGGAACGACGTGGCCATCAGGTGGCCGTGGCGAACCGCGACGATCCTACCTGCGGCCTCTCCCGCAGGTACCTCGGCAAGGATCTCGACACCGGGCCCCACCTCCTCGACCCAGGGCGCGCGGATGAAGATCGCGTGCACCGGGTCGTCGAGACCGACGAAGTCCAGGTTGCCCTCGAAGGAGTCGACCTGCCGACCGAAGGCGTTGCGCCGGACGGTGATGTCCAGCCCGCCGAAGGTCTCCTGCCCGGGCGAGCCGTCCTCGATCCGGTCGGCCAGCAGGATCATCCCGGCGCAGGTCCCGAAGGTGGGCATCCCGGAGGCGATCCGGTCGTGCAACGGCTCGAACAGGTCGAAGGTGCGGGCCAGCTTGGCCATCGTGGTGGACTCCCCACCGGGGAGGACCAGCCCGTCGCAGGCGGCCAGCTCGGCGGGGCGTCGTACGGCGAGAGCGTCGACCCCGAGGTCGGTGAGCATGCGCAGGTGCTCACGGACGTCGCCCTGCAGCGCGAAGACACCGATGGTGGGGGAAGGCACGAGCAGCAGCCTAGTGAGGCCGCCCCGGCTCAGATGCAGGTGCCCAGCAGCCCGGCGAGCGAGGAGTACTGCTTGGAGTTCGAGGTGGGCGACAGCCACGAGGTGGTGCCGAAGATCGCCCGGACCGAGAACGTGCCGGTGGTGCCGGTGAAGGTCCGGCTGGTGACGCCCGCGGCGACGTCGACCGTGGTGGCACCACCGGTGCCGAAGAAGAGCCGGTAGCCGGTGGCGGACGGCACGGGCGTCCAGTTCACCGTGACCGAGCCGATCTGGAGCGTGCCGCAGACCACGACCGGAGCGGTCGGCAGGACGGTGGCCAGCGTGGTGCCGGTGACTGGGACGGGATCGGTCCAGGTGGCCCAGGCCGCGGGCACACTCACGAACGAGCCGCCCACCCCGAGGACCACGGTGGCTCCGAACATCGTGAGCTGGCGGCGGCGGGCCGGCCGGCCGGGCACGGCGGCACGACGCCTCCTGCGCCCCGAGCGCGGCGGTCCCGAGCGCGGCGGTCCCGAGCGCGGCGGTCCCGGGCGCGGCGGTCGGGTGGTGGAATCCGCGCTCCCCTTGACCAGGACGGACAAGAGGAACGCGGCGTAGAGGCCGAGAAGGAAGAGACCGGCGGGACCGCTGAGCCAGCCCACGACGTAGCCCAGTCGCGGAGCGGAGAGGAACACGCGGTCGACGTGCTCGACGCGGTAGACCTCCTGGTCGGGCGAGGCGTTGGCGTCGCCCTGCAGTTCCAGGGTCGCCACGCCCCCGTCGTCCACCGAGACCTCGGTGATCCGGTGGGTCACCCGCGAACCGGTGGCGGTGATCACCGAGACGATGTCGCCGACGGCCAGGTCGTCGGCCTTCGTCTCGTGGGAGAAGGCCAGGGCGCCGGTCGGGATCGCCGGCGCCATCGAGCCGGAGCGGAAGACCATCGGCCGCACGCCCAGCGCGAGCGAGGCCAGCAACGCCAACAGGCACAGCACGCCGAGCACGGCCCCCACGGTCAGCAGCCCCTCCCGGGCCACCTTCGCGGCGTTCCGAGGACGGGAGCGATGCATGGCCGCCGTGATGCGGGGGTCGAGGTCGGTCACGAGATGTCCGAGGATCCGGTGAAGGTGAGCGTCACGTTGGTGGTGGCGCCCTGCAGCGAGGTCGCCGCGGCCAGCGGCAGGGTGAGCTGGATGCAGAGCGTCTCGGTCGCACCGGGCTGCAGCAGGCGCCCCGTGGTGACCAGGTTGCCCCCGAGCGTCGACTCGGTGCCGGCCAGCGCGCTCCCGGAGCAGGTCGCCGCCGGCGAGATGCCCTGGACCGTGCCCGACGAGACCTTGACCACCAGCGCGGCACCCAGGCCCTTGCCGTCGGCGTTGCCGGCGGTCGTCGTGGCGGTGTACTTCAGCGGGGCGGTGCCGTTGTTCTTGATGGTCAACTGCCCCGCGGTGGAGTTCCCGGGGACCATCGTCGCCAGGTTGAGCGTGGTGTACGCCGGCACGCTGTCCTGGTTGTCCACGCGGAGGTCGATGGTTCCGGAGCTGATGGACGTGCCGCTGACGACCGCGTTGTCGGTCCAGGCGGCGTAGGTCCCCGTCGTACCCAGGACCGCGACGAGCCCCAGACCCAGCAGGGCCCGGAGCCGGGGCGAGCGCAGGCGTTCGCGGCGCGGGGCTGCAGGGTCAGTCACGGGTGGCTCCTGCACGTTCACGCCGGCGGGTGCGTGCCTGGCGGGCCGCTGCGCCGAACATGGAGAGCGCGTAGCCGACCAGGAGCGCGCTCACGGCGTAGATGCCCAACTGGCGCTCCCTTCCGGTGAGCAGGTTGCTGACGTGGCCGAGGTGGGGAACGGCGTACCACCGCTCCCCCACGATCTGGACCGACCGCACCCAGTGCTCGTCCGGGACCTCGTTGGCGTCGCCCTGAGTGCGGAAGACGCGTTCGCCCCGACCGTCGATGCCCTGGGTGATGACGCGGTGGGTGACTACCGTGGGATCGCCCGACGTGAGCTGGTAGGTGACGACAGCGCCGGTCGCGATCTCGGCCGGGTCCACCGGGCGCACCACGACGAGCGTGCCCGGCGGCATGCCGGGACGCATCGATCCGGTGAGGACGGTGTACGGAGTGGCGCCACCGAGCCGCGGGACGACGACCGCAAGAGCGATCGCCGTCACCGCGGCGAGGGTGACGACCCAGCCCAGCACCCGCCAGGTCCAGGCGAGCACGGGTGGGTCAGCTGTGCGACTGCGTGGCGGTGACGGTGATGTCGTCGAGTGCGCCGGTCAGGTCCTTCGAGGCGTTCGTCGCGGAGGCACCGGTGAACGTGACGGTGACGGTCGCGGTGATCACGTCGAGGTTGGACACACTGGCCGGGAACGAGGCGACGGGGACCGCCCCGATCTTGTACGACGCATTGGCGACGAGCTCGTTCGTCAGGGCGGACGCCCCGGAGAAGCTCGGAGCGGAGACGTCGAACGAGGCAGCGATGTGATCGCCCTCGGCGGAGACGGTGTAGGTGCAGACCTGGGTCAGCACGTCGCCGGGCACGATCCGGGTGGCGGTGGTGACCGGCGCGCCGCCGTCGATCGTCCAGCCCAGGCAGGTGTCGTTGGTCAGCAGCAGGTGACCACTCTCGATGTCGGTGCCCGTGACGGTGCCCTCATCGGTCCAGTAGGCGAGAGTTCCGGCGCCGCCGAGCAGCAGGGCACCGGCGGCGGACGCGGCGACCGCGCCCTTCAGGATCTTCTTCATGTAGTTGTTGCTCCCTCTGAGATGGCGGGATTACCCTCCCGGAATCCCTGCCACTCAGAGTTTCGGTCCGCGCGCACGGCTTGTTGAGCCGAATGTCGACGAACTGACCGAGTCCGCCCGTGACTGGCCCACGTGGGTGGTTCAGGATTCACCCAAACGGGTGATCCCGACCGCTCCTGCGGGTCGGTACAGACCTACCAGCCACGCTCGCTGAGCCGGTGCGGCTGCGGAAGCTCCTCGACGTTGATCCCCACCATGGCCTCACCAAGACCGCGCGAGACCTTCGCGACCACGTCCGGGTCGTCGAAGAACGTGGTGGCCTTGACGATCGCCTCGGCACGCTGGACCGGGTTGCCCGACTTGAAGATGCCGGAGCCCACGAAGACGCCCTCGGCGCCGAGCTGCATCATCATCGCCGCGTCCGCGGGGGTGGCGATGCCGCCGGCGGTGAAGAGGACGACGGGCAGCTTGCCCTGTGTCGCCACCTCCTTGACCAGGTCGTACGGCGCCTGCAGCTCCTTGGCCGCGACGTACAGCTCGTCCTCGGCCAGCGTCGAGAGGCGCCGGATCTCCTGGCGGATGGTGCGCATGTGGGTGACGGCGTTCGAGACGTCGCCGGTGCCGGCCTCACCCTTGGACCGGATCATCGCGGCACCCTCGGTGATCCGACGCAGCGCCTCACCCAGGTTGGTGGCACCGCAGACGAACGGCACGGTGAACTGCCACTTGTCGATGTGGTTGGCGTAGTCGGCCGGGGTCAGCACCTCGGACTCGTCGATGTAGTCGACGCCCAGGCTCTGCAGCACCTGCGCCTCGGCGAAGTGGCCGATCCGGGCCTTGGCCATCACCGGGATGGAGACGGTGTCGATGATCGAGTCGATCATGTCCGGGTCGCTCATCCGGCTGACGCCACCCTGCGCGCGGATGTCCGCGGGGACCCGCTCCAGCGCCATCACCGCGACGGCACCGGCGTCCTCGGCGATCTTGGCCTGCTCGGCGGTGACCACGTCCATGATCACACCGCCCTTGAGCATCTCGGCCATGCCGCGCTTGACGCGCTGGGTGCCGGTGCCGGTGTTGTCTGCGGGGGAAGTCTCGACCATGGCTCAATCCTACGTTCGTCGCCGTCGTACGACGAAGCCGGGGACGGCAGTCGTTCAGGCGGCAGGGCCGTCCGAGCCGCCGGTCGACGACTCGGCGAGGGCCTGCGCACGGACCACCCAGATCCGCTGGACGACCGTGAGCGTGCTGGCCAGGGCGAGCGCCCACAGCGTCACGTGCATCAGGATCGGCAGGCCGAGCAGGGCACCGAGCCCCGTCATCACGAGGATGGCCACCAAGCGGTCGGCGCGCTCGGCGACGCCGACCTTGGCCTGGTAGCCCAGCCCCTCGGCCTTCGCGCGTGCGTACGACGTCACGCTGCCCATCACCAGGCAGACCAGCGAGAGCACCAGGTAGAGCTGGCTGTCGCCGGGGCCGGCGAAGTAGAGGGCCAGACCGGCGAAGATCGCGCCGTCGCCGATGCGGTCGAGCGTGGAGTCCAGAAAGGCGCCGAAGGGGCTGGTCCGGCCGGTCAGCCGGGCCATGTAGCCGTCGATCAGGTCACTGAAGACGAACGCCGTGATGAACAGGACGCCGGCGAGCAGCTTGCCCTGGGGGAAGAAGACCAGGGCTCCCACGCTCACCCCGATCGTGCCCACCAGGGTGACGACGTCGGCGGAGACGCCGAGCTTGATCAACAGGTGGGCAATCGGGGAGACGACCTTCGTCCAGAAGGCTCTGAAATGTTCCATCATCGCCCGAGCAGGCTACCGGCTCCCCCGACGGCGACGAGCCCGCGGGTCAGACCAGCTCGGGCACCCGGAGGTGGGCCAGCACCAGGTCGAACTCCCCCACGTCGGTGACGTCGACCCCCGCCTCGCGGACGCCGGCGTCGCGGATCGTCCAGCTGCGGTCGCGACTCTCCTCCATGGCGGCTCGGCTGTCGTAGGTCGTGGTGCTGCACGCCTGTCCGCGCTCCCGGTCCACCATCAGGCTGGCGCTGCAGAAACCGGGCAGCTGCTCCATCTCCGGCAGCATCGTCCGCCGGTAGATCTCGACTCCGCGGTCGATGGCGGTGCGGTCGAGCCGCATCCAGGTGACCCGGCAGCACGCGCCGTCCAGCGAGGCGTGGTCACGGTGCATGACCGCGACCTCCCACTCCTGGGCCAGCGCGATCCCGGCCATGATGTCGGCCCCGCGGGCGCGCATCGGCCCCAACTGGGCGTCGGAGGCCTGCATGGCGCCCCGCGACTCCCAGGCACTCGTCACGATGACCCGGCCGGGCTCGCGCTCCACGATCATCGACATGCCCACGCACCCGTCAAGCCCGGTCAGCACGGGCATGGCGTCCCGACGGACGTAGTCGATGGCGGCGTCGATCCGGTCGGCGTCTCCCGAGATCGAGGTCGAGCGTGCATACATGGCGGTCCCTCCTCCGGGGCAGCGCCACGGACGGCCCTGCCGCTGTCCGTCCACGTTCCTCGCTCGCGACCGCGAGCGCAATGGCTCAGCCGGGCCAGGCCTCGGCGAGGAGCGCGCGGGTCTCAGAAAGGAGTTCGGGCAGCGTCCTGGTCCGCCCGATGATCGGCATGAAGTTCTGGTCGCCCGGCCACCGCGGTACGACGTGCTGGTGCAGGTGCGCGGAGATCCCGGCTCCGGCAACGGCCCCCTGGTTCATCCCGATGTTGAACCCCTGGGCAGCCGAGACCCCTCGGACCACGCGCATCGCGGTCCGGGTCAGGTCGGCGATCTCGGCCGCCTCGTCGTCGGTGGTGTCGGCGTAGTCCGCCACGTGGCGGTAGGGGCAGACCATCAGGTGCCCGGGCGCGTAGGGATAGAGGTTGAGCACGACGTAGGCGAGCACTCCGCGGCGTACCACCAGGCCGTCGCTGTCCTCGAGCCCCGGAATCCGGCAGAAGGGGCACTGCCCCGACGACTCGTCGGACGGCTTGTTCTCGCCCCGGATGTAGGCCATCCGGTGCGGCGTCCAGAGCCGTTCGAGCTCGTCCGGATCCCCGATCCCGTCCTGGCACGCCGCGTCGTCGCTCACGGTCCCCGATCCTAGGGCCGGGGCGGGTCGCGGCCGGGCACGTGGGTGGTCAGACGAGCTCGGGGATCCGCAGGTGCGCCAGGACCAGGTCGACCTCCGCGTGGTCGAAGACCTCGAGCCCGAGCCGCTCCTTCGCTGCCGCACGGACGCCGGCGGCGAACTCACGGCTTGCTTCGAGGGCCTCTCGCGAGTCGAAGGTCACCGTTCCGCACATCAGGTGCTGGTCCCGGTCGATCAGGAGGCTCGCGCTGCAGAACCCCGGTCGCTCCTCGATCTGCGGCAGCAGGTCGGTCCGCCACCTGGTGACAGCTGTGTCGATGTCCTCTGCGCGCGCCCAGGAGACCCGGCAGCAGCACCCTTCGTGCGTGGCGTGGTCGCGGTGCATCACCGCCACCTCCCACTCGTGCACGTCGGCGGTGCCGCCGAGGATCTCGCCACCGCGCTCCCGGAACGGAGCCAGGCTCTCGTCACTCGCCGTCATCGCCGCCCGGTCCCGCCAGGAGCTGGTCGCGATGAGCCGACCCGCCTCCCGGTCGACGACCAGGGAGAGGCCCTGACAGCCGTCGATGCTCGTGATCACCGGCTGCACCTCGTCGGACACGAAGGCGATACCGGCGTCGATCTTCCCCGCGTCCCCGCTGATGCTGGTTGACCGTGCGTACATCACGCACTCCTTCCCCGTTGGGGCAGCGCCCTCGCGGCGCCGCCGCTCCTGCCCACTCTGCGCCTGGGGCCGCGCAGGGGCAAGGGGCAAGGGGCCAGTGGCGAGGGGCCGGCGGCAAGAGGCTCGATGGCACCTCAGTAGGCGTGGAACCAGCGGCCCAGGTCGCGATGCACGCGGCCGCAGGTGATGTTCTGGTCGCGGCCCTGCTCGACCCACTGGCCCAGGATCGCCGGGCCCCCCTGGATGCTCCAGTCATCGCCGCACCGGGCCGCCGCCTCGGCCCGCGAGGTGTGCCCGGCGGCTCGCCACTCCGGCACACCGAGCCTCAGCCCGCCGACGATCACCCGCCACAGGTACGGGGTGGAGTAGACGCCGATCCGGCGTCCGGACTCCCGGAATCCACGGGCCGCACCCCGGACCACCGCAGCGTTGGCGGCGACGTCCCCGGACCACTCGAAGTCCCGCACCGGCTCCACGTCGAGCCAGATGATCGGCGACTCCAGCCCGGCGGCCGCCATCGTGCCCAGGGCGTACCGGGCCTGCTGGTAGCCCGCGTTGGCCAGCGCGCCCAACCGGTCCTTGCCCTGGAAGGGGCCCGCGTCGGCGAAGGCGGTGAGCCGGTCGTCGTCGGGGTAGCTGATCACGGCGTACGCCGCTGCCAGCAGTCGGCGCTCGCGGATCCACTCCACCTGGTCGGCCAGGCAGGGGTTCGGCGTGTAGCCGGGACCGTTGGTCAGGCCCAGCACGACGTAGCGCGCTGCCGGCAGCGGCATCGGCGCCCCCAGCGTGGGGCGCTGCGGAATGCCCATCCCCCGCGGGCACTGCGGCCAGCTGGCGTCGGCACCGAGCACCGGGCCCGAGAACGTCGGCACCCGGGAGGTGGTCTGCGGGATCGTCGACGCCGCTGCCTCCGCCAGCGCGGCGAGCTCGGCCATCGCCTTGCGTTCGGCCTTGGACTTCAGCGGCGGTGGCGGCGGTGGCGGCGGTGGAGGAACCGCGGCCGGGGACTCGACCGGGCTCGAGGACCCCACCGTCGACGCCGGCAGGTCGGCCGAGCCCGCGCAGCCGGCCAGGAGCAGGCTCGTGAGCAGACCCGCGAAGGGCACACCCACGAGCCCGCGCATGATCGGCGCTCAGACCTGCTCGCGGGACTCGACGGCGGCCAGCACCCGGTCGATGGCGTCCTCGATCGGGACACCGTTGTCCTGGCGACCGTCGCGATAGCGGAACGAGACCGCTCCGGCCGCCACGTCGTCGGCGCCGGCGATCATCATGAACGGCACCTTCTGCAGCTGGGCGTTGCGGATCTTCTTCTGCATCCGGTCGTCGGAGTCGTCCACCTCGACGCGCAGCCCCTTGACCCGCATCCGGCCGGCGACCTCGTGGAGGTAGTCCGCGAACGCGTCGGCGACCGGGATCGCCTGGACCTGGACCGGTGAGAGCCAGGGCGGGAAGGCGCCGGCGTAGTGCTCGACGAGAACGCCGTAGAAGCGTTCGAGCGAGCCGAACTTGGCGGAGTGGATCATCACCGGCCGCTGGCGGGTGCCGTCGTTGGCCTGGTACTCGAGCTCGAAGCCGCGCGGCTGGTTGAAGTCGTACTGGATGGTCGACATCTGCCAGGTCCGACCGATCGCGTCGCGCGCCTGCACGGAGATCTTGGGGCCGTAGAAGGCAGCGCCGCCCGGGTCGGGGACCAGCTCGAGGCCGGTCTCGGCGGCCACGTCGGACAGGATCCTGGTCGCCGCCTCCCACTCCTCCTCGGAGCCGACGAACTTGTCGGAGGTGGCGTCGCGAGTGGAGAGCTCGAGGTAGAAGTCGTCGAGCCCGAAGTCCCGCAGCAGACCGAGAACGAAGTCGAGCAGGTGCTTGACCTCGGCCGGCGCCTGCTCGGGGGTGCAGTACGAGTGCGAGTCGTCCTGGGTCAGGCCGCGCACCCGGGTCAGGCCGTGCACGACCCCCGACTTCTCGAAGCGGTAGACGGTGCCGAACTCGAACAGCCGCAACGGCAGCTCCCGGTAGGACCGTCCCCGCGAGGAGAAGATCAGGTTGTGCATCGGGCAGTTCATCGCCTTGAGGTAGTAGTTGCTCCCCTCCATCTCCATCGGCGGGAACATGGTGTCGGCGTAGTACGGCAGGTGCCCGCTGGTCTCGAAGAGCCCCTGCTTGCTGATGTGCGGCGTGCCGACGTACGAGAAGCCCTCCTCGATGTGGCGCTGGCGGACGTAGTCCTCCATCACCCGCTTGAGCACGCCGCCCTTGGGGTGGAAGACGGCCAGGCCGGACCCGAGCTCGTCGGGGAAGCTGAACAGGTCCAGCTCACGACCGAGCTTGCGGTGGTCGCGCCGCTCGGCCTCCTCGATCCGGTGCAGGTGCTCCTCGAGCGCCTCCTTGGTCTCCCAGGCGGTGCCGTAGACGCGCTGCAGCTGCTTGTTCTTCTCGTCGCCGCGCCAGTACGCCGCGGCACTGCGCATCAGCTTGAACGCCGGGATCCGCTTGGTGGTCGGCAGGTGCGGCCCGCGGCACAGGTCGCTCCACGCGGCTTCGCCGTTGCGGTTGAGGTTGTCGTAGATGGTCAGCTCGCCGGCACCCACCTCGACGTCGGCGCCCTCGGCCGCACCGTCGGCGTGGCCGGAGCCCTTGAGTCCGATCAGCTCGAGCTTGTAGGGCTCGTCCTTGAGCTCGGCGAGTGCGTCGGCGTCGGTGACCACCCGGCGGGAGAACTTCTGCCCCTCCTTGATGATCTTCCGCATCCGGGTCTCGATCTTGTCGAGGTCCTCGGGGACGAACGGCGTGGGCACGTCGAAGTCGTAGTAGAAGCCGTTCTCGATCGGCGGGCCGATCCCGAGCTTGGCCTCGGGAAAGAGCTGCTGCACGGCCTGGGCCATCACGTGAGCGGTCGAGTGCCGCAGGATGTCGCGGCCGTCGGGGGTGTCCATCGCGACCGGCGCGACCTCGTCGCCGTCCGCGAGCTCGTAGGACAGGTCCTTGAGGTCCGGCCCGACCCGGGCCGCGATCACGCTCGGGTCGTCGACGAACAGCTCCCAGGCCCGGGTGCCCGTCGTCACGGTCCGCTCCTCACGCGCGTCGGCGTGGACGAGTGCGACCTGGATGTCGGGCACGGTGGAGCTCCTCAATCTGGGGTGGGGCGGACGGGGCGATCGTATCCGCCGCCCCGCCCGCTCCGCGCCCCGGATTGCGCCACGCACTCAGGCGCGAGCTCCCGTTGGATCAGAAGGCGCGATCCAGCTTGAGCAGGTAGTTGAAGCTGGCCGACGAGATGAACGCCTTGGCGTGCACGGTGTAGACGGCGTTGCTGACGGGCGTGAAGACGACGGCAGAGCAGAGCGTGCCGTCCACGTCGTCATTGCTGGCCACCACGGCGTCAGCGGCGTCCCTGACCTCGAGCAGCGTGTCGTTGGTCCCTCCGCAGCGGTGCGCGCCGGAGGTCAGCGTGATCCGGATCGGCTGCGTCCCCTGGGGACGGATCGTGAACTTGTCGACGTCGCCGCCTCCGGCGATGGTCCCCGAGGCGATCCCGGAGGTCGGCACCCACGTCGGCTCGTTCGTGTCGTCGCGCGCCTCGTCGTGCGCGATGCCCGAGGGGCCCATCGGTCCGGCCGGGCCCTGCGGACCGTCGGGACCTGCCGGACCCTGCGGACCATCGGGGCCCGCCGGACCCTCCGGACCAGCCGGACCCTCCGGACCAGCGGGACCCTCCGGACCAGCGGGACCTTCCGGACCAGCGGGACC
>NZ_JBFIKK010000013.1:0-39485 GCF_041600255.1 Nocardioides sp.
CGAACGGCACCACGGCCCCCCGCTCGTCCCGCAGCCTCATGGGAGCGCCCCGCTGCCCGGGCCGACCCCCTGCTCGGCGGCCGCGACCGCCTCCGCCCGCACCGTGACCGAGGGGAGGAAACCGAAGAGGCCTCCCGGACCTCCGACCTCGTCCTCGACCTGGGCGACCAGGCGATCCCCCTGCTGACGCACCGTGATCCGGCTGCCCGGCGGCGCGACCTCCAGCCCCCGCGCCACCGCCTGCTCCGCGCTCTCACCCCGGGCCGCCGCTCGGGCGCTCTCCCGAGCGGCATCCACCACGCGGACGTGGGTGGTCGCCAGACCCAGCATCCAGATCAGCCCCGCGGTCACCGCCAGGAGCATCGGCAGCACCATGGCGAGCTCGGCGGTGACCGCGCCCCGCTCATCGACCCGTCGAGCACGAGAGGTGCTCATCCCCAGCCGAACCCGGAGATCACGGTGTCGAAGATGGTCTTGAGCAGCGTCTGCCCGACGTCGCCGGTGAGGAACTTGTAGAGCAGCCCGGCGAAGCCACAGCCGGCGGCCGTTCCGACGGCGTACTCGGCGGTGGTGATGCCCGCCTCGGCACGACGAGAGGCACGGCGCAGGCTGCGGGTGGTGGTCATGGACATGGTGTTCTCCTTCATCTCGAGGCCGCGGGCGCGGCCCGTCGGACACCAGAGTCGGGCGAATCCGGACGCCGCGGTGGTCGCCGCTGCCGACCTGTGCACGAGGCTCGCGCGGCCTGCCGACGTGGACGACCAGCGACTCAGAAGCGCAGGGCGCCGACCATCCCAGCCACCACGGGCACGATGCCGATCAGCAGGAAGGCGGGCAGCAGGCAGACCCCGAGCGGGACGGCTGCCTTCACCCCCACGGACCGGGCTCGACTCTCGACCTCCGCCCGCGAGGAACGGGTCAGGTCGTCGGCCAGCCGCAGCATGCTGGCGACCACGGGGGCGCCCGTCT
Organism: Nocardioides sp.; assembly: GCF_041600255.1. GTDB lineage: Bacteria > Actinomycetota > Actinomycetes > Propionibacteriales > Nocardioidaceae > Nocardioides. The sequence goes on from NZ_JBFIKK010000013.1 coordinate 970, forward strand.
CGTGGGCGCGCACCCAGGTGCGCGCGAGCGGAGCCAGCTCGGGGTCGCCGACCAGAGTCCCCCACGCCCGGCCGGGGTCGACCCCCAGTGCGAGCCGGTTCCGCACCGGCGCGAGCCGGTCGACGGCTGCGCCCGGCAGGGCAGTGGTCACCACCTCGAGCGCCTCGCCCGGGGCGGCGCCGGACCCCAGGGCCGCTGCGAGCAGGTTCACGACGTGGGGCAGGTCGCGACGCACCTCGGCTCGTGAGCGTCGGGTCTGCGGCGACTCCGCCCGCCCGACCACGATCCACGCCGCGACCGCACCGGCCAGCCCGAGCAGGGGGGCCAACGCTCCCGGTAGCACCACGGCGACCCCGACGCCCGCCGCCACCGAGACCAGCAGCCGGCGCGGAAGCTCGGAGCTCGCCCGGACCGGGACAGGCGCAGGCGGGACGGGCGCGGGCGGTGGCCGGGGGACGATCAACCACGCCGCCACCGCCGCAGCCACCACCGCCAGGCCGGTCATCGCGGCTGCTCGACCGCGCCGGCGAGGGACTCGATCCACCACAGACCCGCCAGCGCGAAGGCCAGCCCCGCCGCCAGACAGGCGAGACCAGCGGGGGTGTGCAGGAGGAACGCCCAGGGATCTCCCCCCGAGCCGGAGCCGACCGTCAAGGACATCACCGGCAGAGCCGCCATCAGGCGCGCCGTACTCCGCGCGGACGCCAGCTCGCCACGCACCACCTGCCGGGACTGCTCAGCCTCCCGGGCACCGGCGGCCACCCTGCTCACGGCGTCGGCCAGCCCCTGACCGGTCCGATGGGCCACCCGCCACGCCGCGGCGACGTGGCGGAGGTCGGACGCCCCCCGACGGCGCGACAGGTCGTCGAGGGCATCGGCGACATCCCCGCCCACCCGGAAGGTCTCCCCCACACTGGCCAGCGGTGACCACGCCCGAGCCGCGTGCTCCAGGGCGCTCCCGGGGGGCTGCCCCGCGGAGAGCTCAGCCGCGAGCAGTTCGCACACCTCGACGACCGCATGCGAGACGGTCATCGCCCGCACCTCGGCCCGGCGGCGACGCCAGAGCGCACTGCCGCCGGCGAAAGCCGCCACCCCGATCAGTACCAGGGCCACCGTGTCCGCAGAGACGGCGAGGACGAGCACGGTGACCCCGGCGACGACGACTCCCACCACCCCGCGTGGGTCGGGCCCGGCATCTCGGAGCGTTCGCGCCAGGGGAGGCCGCACCAGCAGGCCGGCCACGAGCGCGGCACTGATCACGCTGAGCGCGATCACCTCGAGACTCCCGGCTCCGCGAACCCACCGCCTCCACCGAGGCGGTCCGCGAGACGGGCGGCAGCCGGACCGAACTCGCTCGCCGCCCCGTCCGGCGCGAGACGCCAGGCCGTCACCATCGAGACGAGCCCGTCCGGACTCCGCTCCGGCATCGCCACCTCGCGCAGCTGTCGGCGACCATCCGAGGCCCGGTCCAGATGGAGCACCACGTCCAGCGCCGCGCCCAGTTGACTGTGCACCGCGTCCCGACCCAGTCCACCGGCCAGCGCCAGCGCCTCCACCCGAGCCGATACGTCGGCGGCGGAGTTGGCGTGCAGCGTCCCGCAGCCACCCTGGTGGCCGGTGTTGAGCGCCGCCAGCAGGTCGACCACCTCGGCGCCACGCACCTCGCCGACCACGAGGCGGTCCGGTCGCATCCGGAGCGCCTGGCGGACCAGCGTGCGCAGATCCACCTCGCCGGCGCCCTCGATGTTCGGCGGTCGGCTCTCCAGCGCCACGACGTGCGGGTGCGCCGGGCGAAGTTCGCTGGAGTCCTCGACCAGCACGAGGCGTTCGCCGGGATCGACCGTGCCGAGCAGCGCGGCCAGCAGCGTCGTCTTCCCCGACCCTGTGCCGCCGCTGACCAGGAAGGCCAGACGCGCGCCCACGATCGCCCGGACCAACCGGGCGCTCTCACGGGTCAGCGCACCCGCAGCGAGGAGCTCCTCCACCGAGAAGCCACGGGCACGGGGCACACGCAGTGAGATGAGCGTGCCCGGGCGAGCAATGGGGGCGAGCACGCAGTGGAATCGCGTCCCGTCGACCAGCCGGAGGTCGACCTGGGGCGAGGCGTCGTCGAGCCGACGCCCGCCCGAGGCTGCCAGTCTCTGCGCCAGGCGGCGCACCGCCTCCTCGTCGGGGAACCGCACGGACGTGAGCTCCAGGCCTTGGCCGCGGTCGAGGTAGACCCGTTCCGGACCGTTGACGAGGACATCCGTGACCCCCTCCACCCGCAGCAGCGGATCGAGCGGCCCGGCCCCGAGCACGTCGCGACGAAGCGCCTCGTGCACCCGCAGGACCGTCTCGTCGCCGACCGGACGACCGGACCCACGCAAGGCCTGGGCCACCCGGTGCGGCGTCAGCTCGCCGGGCTCGCGGGCGAGGCGCTCGCGGACGACCTCGAGGTCGGCGAGCTCGCCCCGGGTGACGTCGCGGTCCTCCCGCAGGCTCATGCGGCCGCCGACAGCAACGAGAGCTGGGTCAGCACCTCGCCAGCGGCCCTCCCGAGCGGGCCACGGTGGTTGCGCACCGGGCCCAGCCCGAGGTCGATGGACTCCGCGAGACCGCGCTGGTCACCCATCGAGGCGAGCACGGGCACGCCCGTGGTCCGCGCCAGCACCGCCGGCTCCACCCCGCGCCCGCGGATCACGAGGCGCAGCCGCAGCGGGTCGGCGATGCGGGCGCAGAGCCGACTCGCGGAGGCGACCCCGGCCACCGTGGGCACCACGACCACGAGGACCCGCTCGCACCGGGCGATGAGCTCCTCGACCACCTCGTCGCTGGAGCGAGGAAGGTCCAGCACCACCGTGTCGTGGCCACGCTCGGCTGCGGAGAGCGCCTCGCGGGCAGCGAAGGCCGGCAGCGGCGCCGCAGCGCCCGCGTGCCAGGTGAGGACCCCGAGACCGGAGCGACCCGGCACGGCCTCGCGCAGCGAGCGAGAGCTCAGCCGACCCGTGGTCCGGCACAGGGAGTCCCAGCGGACTCCCTCCTGACCCTCGAGGCCCAGGACGCGATCGGTGCCGGGGCCCAGCGGGTCGGCGTCGACGACGAGCGCCGGCCCGGACCTCGCCGCCATCTGACCCAGGGCGCACGCGAACGTCGTCGCCCCCGCTCCCCCGGACCCACCGATCACCCCCACGACCAGGCCGCGGCTGCGCCCCGGGTCACCGGCATCGGTCAGGGTCTCGGTCAGCCACGTCCCCGACCGCGGGAGCTCGGCGACGTTCTCGGCGCCGACGGCGAGCGCGACCTTGAAGAGGTCGTCGGGCACCGAACCCCAGGCCACCACGTGGACTCCGGCACGGCGAGCCGGGGCCGTGCGCGCCACCTCGTCCGCGAGGTCGGCCCCGAGGAAGACCAAGGAGGCGGCGTTCCAGGCGCGCAGCGCGGCAGCCCCGTCGCGAGCGACCTCGGGGGTGATCCCGGCAGCTGCGGAGAGCCGGAGCAGCTCGTCGAGGAGGGTCTCGTCACGGGTGATCAGGAGAGGAGCGGTCATGGCGTCAGCGTCGCCGCGGGCACCCGCCACACCGCTCCGGACGGGACTGGCCTGTGGACAAGCAGACCGTCGAGACGAGTTGTGGAGACCAGGTGGGCAGTTCCTGCGGTCGAGAACCCCGAGCCACACCTACGATGAGCCCATGGCTCACCGCCCCCCCGCAGCCTTCTTCGACCTCGACAAGACGATCATCGCCAAGTCGAGCACCCTGGCCTTCAGCAAGCCCTTCCAGGCCGGTGGCCTGATCTCGCGGCGCGCCGTCCTCCGCTCGGCGTACGCCCAGTTCGTCTACCTGGTCGGCGGCGCCGACCACGACCAGATGGAGAAGCTGCGCCAGTTCATGTCCCAGTTGTGCGCCGGGTGGGACGTGGCGACCGTGCGCGAGATCGTGGCCGAGACGCTGCACCACGTCGTCGACCCGATCGTGTACGACGAGGCCGTTTCGCTGATCGAGGAGCACCACCTCGCCGGCCGCGATGTCGTCATCGTCTCCACCTCGGGCACCGAGGTGGTCGGCCCGATCGGCGAGATGCTCGGCGCCGACCGGGTGGTCGCCACCCGACTGGCCATCGAGGACGGCCGCTACACCGGCGAGATCGAGTACTACGCCTACGCCGAGGAGAAGGCGAAGGCGATCCGCGAGCTCGCCGAGGAGGTCGGGTACGACCTGGAGCGCAGCTACGCCTACAGCGACTCCATCACCGACGTCCCGATGCTCGAGGCGGTGGGCCACCCCTTCGCCGTCAACCCCGACCGCGAGCTCCGCAAGGTGGCCGAGGCGAACGGCTGGCCGGTGCTGGTGTTCACCAAGCCGGTCGCCCTGCAGAGCCGTCTGCCGCTGCCACCGGCCAAGCAGACCCTGGCCGCGCTGGCGGTCGGCGGTGTCGTCGCCGTCGGCGGCGTGCTGTGGGTCAACGCCCGCAAGCGGCGCCTCGGGGCCTGAGCCCTGCCGGGCGCCACCCTCATCGCGCACCCGCGGCAAATGTCAAGCCTTGAACCCGTGGGCAAAGCGGCGTAGACAAGAGACAGAACTACAGAAGCAACATGTGATTCCGGTACCCACGCGGCGATCCACCCTTCCTTCAGGGCGCTAGCCACATCGGGATACTCCCGGGGCAGCAGATGAGTGCACGCTTGGTAGCCACATGGATCACATGTCCGCGGCGGCACCCGAATCTTCGCGAATCGGGTGCCGCTTGCCTGTCCGCACCCGGTCGGTCCGCCCGGCTCAGCCCTGGTCGGCGGCCCTGACCAGCGGGCTCGCCTCGGCACCGGCGGCGAACGCCTCGGCCGCGTACAGCAGCCAGGCGTGGACGCCGGACGCTCCGCCCTCGCGGTAGCCCCGCAGGTTCGACTCGTACTCCGCCCGCAGCGCCAGGTGCCCGGCCTCCGGCACCACCAGCGACTTCTCGTCCACCCCGCGAGCGATCAGCACCAGACGTTCGGCGGCCCGGGCCACGATCCCGTTGTGGGAGGCGAACGGCGCCGCGGTGACGAGGTCGGCGTGGACCAGCGCCGCCACCAGAAGGGCAGGGGCGGAGGTCGGCGCGAGCAGCAGCGCGGAGAGGTCGCGCAGGCGAGCCGCGGCGTCCTCGTTGCGGGGTCGACCCAGCTGCTCGGTCGGCACCTGGGTCCCTCCGGCCAGGGCGTGGATCCGCGCGAACGCCTGCAGGGGCGAGCGGTTCAGCGTCGGGGACAGCGAGAGCAGCTCGGTGGAGACCCGGACCGATGCCTGGGCCACCTCGTCGCCGTCGCCGGCACGGATCTCGGCCAGGGAGGAGCTCGACCCCTCCAGCACGGCACTCGCGTGGGCACCCCGCAGCAGCGACTCGGCCGTCATCTCCGGGGACGTACGACGCAACCCCCGGTCGCGCAGCATCACGTCGATGCCGTCCCGCGTGGAGGCGTACACCGACGGCACGCCCTCGAGGGACGTCAACCACTCCAGGGGATCTGCGCTCATGGTGCCGAAGGCTAGCCAGTGCTGCGCGATCGGCCTTCATCCAGCCGGTAGCCTGCGACAGATGAGTGACGAGCAGGAGCCCTTCGCCGCCTCGGGGTCGCGAGCCTTCGGGACGGTGGCCCGCGCCTACGACCGCGGCCGGCCGTCGTACCCCCGGGAGGCAGCCCGGTGGCTGGTCGGCGACCAGCCGCGCACCGTCCTCGAGCTCGGCGCCGGCACCGGCAAACTGACCGACGAACTGGTCGCGCTCGGTCACGACGTGCACGCCACCGACCTCGACGCCGAGATGCTCGCCGTCCTGCAGCAGCGGTTGCCCGACGTCCGCACCACCCTCGCGCCGGCCGAGGAGATCCCGCTGGCGGACCGATCCGTCGACGTCGTGGTCTGCGCCCAGGCGTTCCACTGGTTCGACAGCGCCCGCGCCCTGCCCGAGATCGCCCGAGTGCTCAAGCCCGGCGGCAGCCTCGCCCTCGCCTGGAACCAGCCCGACCAGCGGATCCCCTGGGTACGCCGCCTCGGCGCGCTGATCGGCAACCAGGACCAGGTCGAGGCGCCGGCCGAGCCCCTGATCGCCTCGACGCTCTTCGGCTTCGTGGACGAGGAGACGTTCCGTTTCTGGCAGCAGGTCGACCGGCGCACCATCCAGGACCTCGCGTTGAGCCGCTCGAACATCCTGAGCCTCGCCCCCGAGGCCCAGGAGGCCAAGCTGGCCGAGGTGCTCGCCTTCTACGACGACTACGGCCGGGGGATGGACGGCATGCAGCTGCCCTACACCGCGCGCTGCTTCAAGGCGCGGGTGGTGACGCCACCGGGCGCGAGCGGCCCGCGCGCCCACTCCCCCGAGGGCACCGAAGCCGACGCCGACCCGACCCGGCCGGAGCCCGGTGCCACCGGGGAGTTCGACGTCTCCGACGGCACCGACACGGACATGTTGCTGATCGACTTCCGCTGACATGTCCCGCTGGCGGCGTCCCCATCTCGGGTCGGAGACCGACCGCGCCACGTTCCGCACGCTGCACAGCGCCTCCCTGGCCTCGCCCGCGCTGCGGGAGGGCCTGACCGCCACCAGCGCCGAGCGGAGCATCCGGCACCTGCACGACCTGCTCGGCACGCCCGCCGTGGCCCTGACCGACACCGAGGGCCTGCTTGCCTGGCACGGCGCCGGCCAGCACCACCAGGAGCAGGCTGCGGCGTTGGCGCGGGCGACGGTCGAGCGCGGCAGCACCCGGATGTTCGACCGCGTCGACCTGCCCTGTACGACGAGCGGGTGCGACGTCCGGACCGCGGTGGTGAGTCCGCTGGTCGTCGAGGAGCGGCTCGTGGGCACCCTGCAGGTCTTCGCGACGTACCCGAGCGCCTGGCTGGGCCGTGCAGCGGACGAGGTGGCCCAGTGGGTCTCGGGCCAGCTCGAGCTGGCCGAGCTGGACGCGTCGCGGACTCGACTGATGGAGGCCGAGGTCCGTGCCCTGCGGGCCCAGATCAGCCCGCACTTCATCTACAACTCGCTGGGCGCGATCGCGTCGTTCGTCCGCACCGACCCGGACCGGGCCCGGGACCTGCTGCTGGAGTTCGCGGACTTCACCCGCTACTCGTTCCGCACCCACGGCGAGTTCACCACGCTGGCCGAGGAGCTCCGCTCGGTCGAGCGCTACCTCCTGCTCGAGCAGGCCCGCTTCGGCGACCGGTTGCGGCTCACGCTGAGCGTCAGCCCCGAGGTGCTGCCGGTGGTGGTGCCGTTCCTGTGCATCCAGCCCCTGGTGGAGAACGCGGTGCGCCACGGGCTCGAGTCCTCCGAGGGCGGCGGACACATCACGATCGTCGCCGCGGACCGCGGCCAGGAGTGCGTGATCGAGGTCGAGGACGACGGTGCCGGCGAAGAGCCTGAACGGGTGAGACGTGCGCTCGCCGGCGACACCGCGCTCGACTCGGTCGGCCTCGGCAACGTCGACAGCCGGCTGCGCCACGCGTTCGGGGACGACTACGGTCTCGTCGTGGAGACGGCACCGGGGGCGGGCACGAAGGTGATCGTGCGCGTGCCGAAGTTCGCGCCGGGCGTGCACGCATGAGCCCGTCGGCAGCGTTGCGGGTGCTGGTCGTCGACGACGAGCGGCCCGCGCTCGACGAGCTGGCCTACCTGCTGGGCCGCGACCCGCGGATCGGGGAGATCCACACCAGCCAGTCGGCCACCGACGGCCTGCGCATCCTGCAGGAGCACGAGATCGACGCGCTCTTCCTCGACATCCAGATGCCGGGCCTCAGCGGCCTCGAGCTCGCCCAGGTGCTCGCCCGCTTCCGCACCCCGCCCCCGATCGTCTTCGTGACCGCGCACGAGGGGCACGCGGTCGACGCGTTCGACCTCCGGGCGGTCGACTACGTCCTCAAGCCCGTCCGGGCGGACCGCCTCGCCGAGGCCGTACGCCGCGTGGTCGAGGGCGGCGAACGACCCGCCTCCGAGCAGGACCTGCAGGTCCCGGTGGAGCGGGCCGGGGTGACCCGCTTCCTGAACCGCTCCGAGATCAGCCACGTCGAGGCACACGGGGACTACGCCCGGCTGCACACCGCCGCCGGCGCGCACCTGGTCCGGACACCGCTGTCCACGCTGGAGGAGGAGTGGGCCGAGGCCGGCTTCGTCCGGATCCACCGCTCGTTGCTGGTCTCGCTCGCCCACATCCGCGAGGTCCGGATGGACGCCGGACGCTGCACGGTGCTGCTGACCGGCCCGGACGACGTCGAGCTGGCCGTCAGCCGCCGCCACACCCGCGAGCTGCGCAACCTGCTGCTCGGCCGGGCGTCGGGGGCCGAGGGCCCGTGACCAGCCCCCGGCCCTCGGGTCAGCCGCCACGCGAGCGGGTCCGGGTGACCGGGCCGCCACGTCGTCGTACGCCGCGGGCGCGGACCAGCGACATCGATGCCGAGACCCGGCTGGGCGACATGTACATGGGTTCACTGGTGCGCGAGCAGCTCCGCCTGGCCCGACGGACCCTGCTCCTGCTGGTCGGCACGGTGGCGGTCCTCCCGCTGCTCTTCGTGCTCGTGCCGGCGACGGCGTCGGCCAGCGTGCTGGGGGTGCCGCTGCCCTGGCTGCTGCCCGGCGTCCTGGTCTATCCGTGGCTGGTGCTGCTCGGCTGGCGCCACGTCCGCCGAGCCGAACGCAACGAGCGCGACTTTGCCGAGCTGATCGGCGAGGCCTCCCGGTGAGCGTGCTGGCTCCGGACGGGATCGACACGGTGCCCGGTGTCGTCGCCGTGGTGCTGGTGACGGTCACGACGCTGGCCATCGGGGCGTGGGGGCTGCGCCTGTCGCGCACCACCAGCGACTTCTTCGTGGCCTCGCGCACGGTCCATCCCGGCCTGAACGCCTCGGCCATCGGTGGCGAGTACCTCTCCGCGGCCTCCTTCCTGGGCGTGGCCGGGCTCGTGCTGACCTTCGGCGCCGACATGCTCTGGTACCCGGTCGGCTGGACGGCCGGCTACCTCGTCCTGCTGGTGCTGGTCGCGGCTCCCCTGCGTCGTTCGGGCGCCTACACGCTGCCGGACTTCGCCGAGGCCCGGCTCGGCTCCCGCGGCGTCCGAGCGGTCTGCTCGGTCCTGGTCGTGGCGGTCGGCTGGCTCTACCTGCTGCCGCAGTTCATGGGCGCCGGGATCACCCTGGAGGCGGCGATCGGGGCCCCGGCATGGGTCGGCCCGGCGATCGTCGCGCTGGTGGTCCTGCTCAACGTCACCTCGGGGGGCATGCGCAGCATCACCTTCGTCCAGGCCTTCCAGTACTGGCTCAAGCTGACCGCCCTGCTGCTGCCCGCCGCGGTCCTGCTGGTGGTCTGGGCGGGCGAACGTGGGACCGCGGGCATCCCCGGGTCGCTGGACTGGTCCTCACCGGCGGGCGGGGGCGGGGGCGGGCAGGAGCTGTACCTGACCTACTCGCTGATCGTGGCGACCTTCCTGGGCACGATGGGCCTGCCGCACGTGGTCGTCCGCTTCTACACCAACCCGGACGGGCGCGCGGCCCGTCGTACGACGCTGGTGGTGCTGGTCCTGCTCGGGCTCTTCTACCTGTTGCCGCCGATCTACGGTCTGCTCGGTCGGATCTACGCTCCGGAGCTGGTCGGGTCGGACCGCGCGGACACCCTGGTGCTCGAGCTGCCCCGGCTGATGCTGCCGGGGGCCGGCGGGGAGCTGCTCACCGGGCTGGTCACCGCGGGCGCCTTCGCGGCCTTCCTGTCCACCGCGTCCGGCCTGAGCATCGCCGTCGCGGGCGTGCTGAGCCAGGACGTCACCGGTCGGGCGTACGCCGGGCGGCGCCTCGGCGGGATCGCCGCCTTCCGGGTCGGCGCCGTGGTGGCCGTGCTGGTGCCCGCGACCGCCGCCCTGGTCAGCCCCGACCTCGGGGTGGCTCGGGCGGTCGGGCTGGCGTTCGCGGTCGCTGCCTCGACCTTCTGCCCGCTGCTGGTGCTCGGGATCTGGTGGCGTCGGTTGACCGATGTCGGCGCGATCGCCGGACTGGCGGCGGGAGGGCTGGGCTCGGGGGCCGCCGTGGCGTGGACGATGGCGGCAACCGAGGGACGGCAGGGCTGGGCGGACGTGCTGATGTCGCAGCCGGCGGCCTGGAGCGTGCCGCTGGCCTTCCTCACCATGGTGCTGGCCAGCCTGCTGACCCCCGGCCGGGTCCCCGGGCACACCGGTCGGTTCCTGGTGCGGTTGCACACCCCGGAGGAGCTCGCCGTGGAGCGCGGCCTGGACGGCCATCTCGACCGTTCGTCGCTCGATTCCGACCGCTGAGCGATTCGACCCCGCCGCTCGGCGCGGCACGGCCGACGAGGCCTGTCAGCGGCCGCACCCCCGCTCCTACGGTGACGACGATCACACCCGTCCGAGAGGGGTTCCCGGTGTCCGACACCCAGCACGACCAGGCAGAGCGCCACGATCCGGTCTACGACCAGCTCGCCGCCACCGATGAGTTCAAAGAGCTGCGTCGCGCCTACCGCAGCTTCGTCTTCCCGGCCACGATCGCCTTCCTGGCCTGGTACCTGCTCTACGTCGTCATGTCGAACTGGGCCACCGGGTTCATGAACATCCGCCTGGTCGGCAACATCAACGTCGCCCTCGTCTTCGGCCTGCTCCAGTTCGTGACGACCTTCGCGCTCGCCTGGCTCTACAGCCGCTACTCCACGGCCAAGCTCGACCCGTTGGCCCGCCACCTCAACGACCACTACGAGACGGGCCGCTGACATGGATCACCAGATTCTCACCACGTTCTTGTTCCTGGCCGTCGTCGCACTGACCGTCGGGATCACCGTCTGGGCCAGCCGGCAGGGCTCCGGCTCGGCCAACTTCTACGCCGGCGGCCGCTCCTTCACCCCGGTGCAGAACGGCTTCGCGATCGGCGGCGACTACATGTCGGCCGCCTCCTTCCTCGGGATCTCCGGCGCCATCGCCCTGAACGGGTACGACGGCTTCCTCTACTCGGTCGGCTTCCTGGTGGCCTGGCTGGTCGCGCTGCTGCTCGTCGCGGAGATGCTGCGCAACTCGGGTCGGTACACGATGGCCGACCAGCTGGCCTACCGGATGAAGCAGACGCCGGTGCGGATGGCCGCCGCCACCTCGACCGTGGTGGTCTCGATCTTCTACCTGCTCGCGCAGATGGTCGGCGCCGGCGCCCTGGTCGCGCTGCTGCTCGGCGTCGACAGCCAGGCGGTGAAGAACCTGGTCATCTTCGCGGTCGGCATCCTGATGATCTTCTACGTGACCGTCGGCGGCATGCGCGGCACCACCTGGGTGCAGATCGTCAAGGCCGTGCTGCTGATGACCGGCTCCGCGCTGATCGTCGTACTCGTGCTGTGGAAGTTCAGCTTCAACCTCTCCGACCTGCTCGGCGCGGCCGCCAGCAACAGCGGCAAGGGCCAGGCGTTCCTGGAGCCCGGCCTCAAGTTCGGCGGCTCCACCACGAGCAAGCTCGACTTCGTCAGCCTCGGGCTCGCCCTGGTGCTCGGCACCGCGGGTCTGCCGCACATCCTGATCCGCTTCTACACCGTGCCGACCTCGCGCGACGCCCGGAAGTCGGTGCTCTGGGCCATCGGCCTGATCGGCGTCTTCTACCTGTTCACGCTGGTCCTGGGCTTCGGTGCCGCCGCGCTGCTGTCCGGCGACAAGGCCGACCAGGTGGCGACCAGCAAGGGCAACCTGGCCTCGCCGTTGCTCGCCGAAGCGGTCGGTGGTGGTGCCGGGTCGACCGGTGGTGCCGTTTTGCTCGCGGTGATCTCGGCCGTGGCGTTCGCGACCATCCTCGCGGTGGTCGCCGGGCTGACGCTGACCTCGTCGGCGTCGGTGGCCCACGACATCTACAACAACGTGATCAAGAAGGGCCGGGCGACCGAGAAGCAGGAGATCAAGGTGACCCGGATCGCGGCGTTCTCGATCGGCCTGATTGCGATCCTGCTGGCGATCCCGGCGCAGAACCTCAACATCGCCTTCCTGGTCGCGCTCGCCTTCGCGGTCGCGGCGTCGGCGAACCTGCCGGCGATCGTCTACAACATGTTCTGGCGACGCTTCAACACCCGGGGCGCCACCTGGAGCATCTACGGCGGTCTGATCTCGTCGGTGGGCCTGGTGATCTTCTCGCCGATCATGTCCGGCAAGGGCATCGTCGACGGGGTCAACCAGAGCCTGCTGCCGGCCAGCATCGACATCGCCTGGTTCCCCCTGGAGAACCCGGGCATCGTCTCGATCCCGCTGGGCTTCCTCTTCGGGTTCCTGGGCACCATGTCGCGCCGCGAGCCCGCCGCCGAGGACCGCTTCACCGAGCTGGAGGTCCGGGCCCTGTCCGGTGCCGGCTCGGAGAAGGCGCTGGTCCACTGAGTCCCGGGGGGCCGGTCCCGACGCTCTCGGGAGCCGGGAGCGGCCCCCCTCGGGCCCCTCGACAGTGCTGGACGTCGAGGGGCCCCCACGTCCTACAGTGGCGAACACGCCACCACGCACCAACACGGGAGAGATCGTGAGCGAAGAGACCCTGGACAACCTGTCGCACGAGGACCGGACGTTCGAGCCGCCCGCCGAGCTGGCCGCCGAGGCCAACATGAAGGCGGAGGCGTACGACCGCGCCGACGCCGACCGGTTGGGGTTCTGGGCCGAGCAGGCCGACCGGCTGGACTGGTCGAAGCGCTGGGACCAGGTCCTGGACTGGGACGACCCGCCCTTCGCCAAGTGGTTCGTCGGCGGCCGGCTCAACGCGGCGTACAACTGCGTGGACCGGCACGTCGAGGCCGGCCACGGCGACCGGGTGGCGCTGCACTGGGTGGGCGAGCCCGCCGACGACACCCGGACGATCACCTACGCCGACATGAAGGACCAGGTCAGCCGGGCCGCCAACGCCCTGACCGAGCTGGGGGTCGCCGCCGGTGACCGGGTGGCGATCTACATGCCGATGATCCCCGAGGCCGTCGTCGCGATGCTGGCCTGCGCGCGGATCGGGGCGCCACACACCGTGGTGTTCGGAGGCTTCTCCTCCGACGCCCTGGCCTCCCGCGTCGCCGACTGCCAGGCCAAGGTCGTGATCACCTCCGACGGTGGTTACCGGCGGGGGTCGGCCTCGGCCCTGAAGCCGGCCGTCGACGAGGCCCGGGCCAAGGCCGCCGCGGGTGGCTTCGACGTCGAGCACGTGCTCGTCGTACGCCGTACCGGTCAGGAGGTCGCCTGGGACGACGCCGTCGACGTGTGGTGGCACGACGTCGTCGACGCCGCGTCCAGCGACCACACCCCCGAGGCCTTCGACGCCGAGCACCCGCTCTACGTCATGTACACCTCCGGCACGACCGGCAAGCCCAAGGGCATCCTGCACACGACCGGCGGCTACCTCGCCGGCACGTCGTACACGCACTCGGCGGTCTTCGACCTCAAGCCCGAGACCGACGTCTACTGGTGCACCGCCGACATCGGCTGGGTGACCGGGCACTCGTACATGGTCTACGGGCCGATGGCGAACGGTGCGACCCAGGTGATGTACGAGGGCACCCCGGACAGCCCGCACAAGGGCCGCTGGTGGGAGATCATCGAGCAGTACGGCGTGACGATCTTCTACACCGCCCCGACCGCGATCCGGACCTTCATGAAGTGGGGGCGCGAGATCCCCGACAAGGCCGACCTGTCCTCGCTGCGGCTGCTCGGCTCGGTGGGTGAGTCGATCAACCCCGAGGCGTACATGTGGTACCGCGAGGTCATCGGCGGCGACCGGTGCCCGATCGTCGACACCTGGTGGCAGACCGAGACCGGCGCGATCATGATCAGCCCGCTGCCGGGCGTGACCGCCGGCAAGCCGGGCTCCGCGATGCGCTCGATCCCGGGCGTCGTCGCGGACGTCGTGGACGAGGCGGGCCAGTCGGTCGCCAACGGACACGGCGGCTACTTGGTGATCCGGGAGCCCTGGCCCTCGATGCTGCGGACGATCTGGGGCGACGACGACCGGTTCAAGGAGACGTACTGGTCGCGCTTCAAGACCATGTACTTCGCCGGCGACGGCGCCAAGAAGGACGAGGACGGGGACATCTGGCTGCTCGGCCGGGTCGACGACGTGATGAACGTGTCCGGCCACCGGCTGTCCACCACCGAGATCGAGTCGGCGTTGGTGTCGCACCCGAAGGTCGCCGAGGCGGCCGTGGTGGGGGCGGCCGACGAGACCACCGGGCAGGCGGTCTGCGCCTTCGTCATCCTGCGGGAGAGCGCCGGGGACGGCGGCGACGGCATCGTCGAGGAGCTGCGCAAGCACGTGCAGAAGGAGATCGGCGCGATCGCCAAGCCGCGTCAGATCATGATCGTGCCGGAGCTGCCGAAGACCCGCTCGGGCAAGATCATGCGCCGCCTGCTCAAGGACGTCGCCGAGCACCGCGAGGTCGGTGACGTGACGACGCTGGCCGACTCCTCGGTGATGAACCTGATCTCCGCGGGCCTCTCCTCCGACAAGAACGAGGACTGACCTGCCACTTGTGGTTGGCCCCAAACCGCTGACCCGTCACTTGTGGTTAACCACAAGTGACGGGTCAGCGGCATTTGTGCCACCACAACTGGCAGGTCAGCGGCTGTTCGGCAACCAGAAGTGGCAGGTCACGGGGTGAAGTGGAAGCGGTCCCGGTGCCCCAGGATCAGCGCGCCGACAGCGGCCGAGATCAGGGAGCCGACCAGGACGGCGGCCTTGGCGGCCTCACGCGTGTCGCCGGTGAAGGAGAGTTCGGCCACCAGCAGCGACACCGTGAAGCCGACACCGGCCACCACCGCCACGCCGACGATGTCGCGCCAGTAGAGCTCCTTGTTCAGCTCGGCACGAGTCACCCGGGTGACCACGAAGGCGCCGAGGAAGACCCCGAGCGGCTTGCCGACCACCAGGCCGAGCACGACGCCGACCACGACCGGGTCGGAGACCAGCTCAGCGCCGCCACCGAAGGCGACGCCGGCGGAGAGCAGCGCGAAGAACGGCACGGCGACCCCCGCGGACAGCGGCGACAGCTTGTGCTCGAGCCGCTCGGCCGGGCTGTGCGACTCGGTCTCGTCGGGCTTCACCCGGGTGAGCAGACCGAGGACGACGCCGGCGATGGTCGCGTGGATGCCGCTCTCGTGCATGAACCACCAGGCGACCAGCGCGACCACGATGTAGGCGATCGGCAGGTGCACCCGGAAGTGCTGCATCAGGGCCCAGGCCACGAACGCCAACCCGGAGATCGCGAGCGGCAGCAGGGCGAGCGACGAGGTGAAGAAGATCGCGATGATCACGATCACGATCAGGTCGTCGACCACGGCCAGCGTCAGCAGGAAGGCCCGCAGCGGGGTGGGCAGGTGGCTGCCCACGACCGCCAGCACGGCGAGCGCGAAGGCGATGTCGGTGGCGGCGGGGATGGCCCAGCCGCCGAGGTCGCCCCCGTCGTAGCTGGCGTTGATGGCCAGGTAGATCGCCGCAGGTACGGCGACCCCGCAGATCGCGGCGACCACCGGCACCGCGGCGTCCACCGGCTTGCGCAGCGACCCCACGACGAACTCACGCTTGAGCTCGAGCCCGGCCACGAAGAAGAACAGCGTCAGCGCGCCGTCGGCGGCCCAGTGCTTCATGTCGAGGGGACCGAGCTGGAAGTCCTGGAACGCGGTGTACGCATCGGAGATCGGCGAGTTCGCCCAGGCGACGGCGATCGCGGCGGCGATCAGCGCGATGGTGCCGCCGACCGTCTCGCGCCGCAGGTAGTCGCCGAGGAACGTCGACTCGCTTCGGTCGAGCTTGGGGAAGAAGAACCGGGCGCTCTTGGCGACGATCATCAACTGGCTTCTCTCGGTCAGGCGCGGGCAAGTCGTCGCGGGCGAGCGGGGGTCGCCGACAACGTGCCGACCAGACTTCCCGGCTCACCGGGGGCGATCCTACCCAACGAGCGCCGGCCGACTCTCGTTGTAGGGTCGCAACCCAGATCGCCGCCCCACCAGACAAAGGGAACACGCATGGCAACCCAACCGGTCCAGGACAACGATCCGACCATCGGCCGTCTGGTCACCGACGCCAGCCGAGACATCTCGACCCTGATCTCGAAGGAGATCCAGCTCGCCAAGTCCGAGCTGAAGGTGAGCGTCAAGGCCGGGGGGATCGGGATCGGGCTGTTCGTTGCGGCCGGCTTCCTGGTGGTGCTCGCGGTGATCATGCTCTCGGTCGCCATCGCCTACCTGATCCACTGGGACGGCGACGGGTTGGCGCTGAAGTGGGCGTTCCTGATCGTGACCGGCTTCTACCTCCTGCTGGCGGGCCTGCTCGCCGCCGTCGGCGTCAAGAAGGTCAAGCAGGTCGGGCCGCCCGAGGGCGCGATCCGTCAGGGCAAGCAGATCCCGACCGCCCTCAAGGGCCACTCCTGACCAGCCCGACCTGACCAGCCCGACCTGACCGGCCCGGACGTCACGACCCAGGACTGATCGAGCCGTTAGCCCGCGCAGTTGCCGGTGGAGACCGGGTCGCCGTTGCTCATCCCGAGCGCGGCGCTGCGCGAGACCTGCTCGGCGGTGAGCGCGTACCCGGTCTCGTTGTCGGAGACCGAGGCCGCGAAGACGACGCCGACGACGTCACCGGCCGAGGAGACGATCGGACCGCCCGAGTTGCCCGGTCGGACCAGGGCACGCAGCGAGAAGACCTCGCGGATCACCGTGCCGTTGCCGTAGATGTCGGGCGAGCGCAGCCGCTGCTCGGAGCGGATCCGGCCCGGCTGGACGTCGTACGGCCCGTCCTGGGGGTAGCCCAGGATCGCGACGCCGTCCCCGGAGTCGGCGCCCTGGTCGAAGGCGAGCGTGGGCAGGCTGCCGCTCTCGAACTCCAGCACCGCGACGTCGAGGTCGGGGTTGTAGTAGACGACCTCGGCCGAGACGGTGGAGTCCCCGAGCACCACCTCGGGGGTGCGCACGCCGGCCACGACGTGGGCGTTGGTCATCATCCGGTCGTCGGCGTAGACGAAGCCCGAGCCCTCGATGCCCCGACCGCAGGCGTTGGTGCCGCGGATCTTGAGCACGCTGGCCTGGGCGTTCATGACGTCCGGGTCCTTGAGCAGGCGTCGCGGCCCGGGGCCGACGGTGACGATGCGCTCGGGCGAGAACGGCTCGAGGTAGCGCGGGAAGAAGCTGGTGCCGACGACGTTGTTGAAGGTCGAGAGCACGCCCCCCGCGGAGCTGGGCAACACCTTGTCGACCTGGGCCAGTACGGCGGAGCTGCGCACCATCGGCGTGACCTGACCGATCCGGGTGCCGGAGACGGCCACCCCGAGGGCCCAGGCCACCAGCAGGACCGCGGCGGCGCTCAGCGCGGCACCACCGACGGCGTCGATGGCCCGGACCGGCCGCCAGGTGATCCGGTCACGGATCCGAGCCCCCAGGAACTGCATCAGGGCCTGGCCGATCGAGGCGGCCAGGATCACGATGAAGAGCGCCCCCAGGGACACCATCAACGACGGGGTCGCGTCACCGAGGGCGACCGGGGCCAGCCAGACGCCGAAGAGGCCGCCCATCAGCAGCCCGGAGGTGGCGAACGCGCCTGTCACGAAGCCCTGCCAGTAGCCGGAGAGGGCATAGGCGAGCACGAGTACGACCAGCAGCCAGTCGAGCAGGTTCATCGACGCTCCTCGAATCTGGTGTTGGGACGGATGTCGGATCGGGTGGGCTCACCCTGCAGCATGTGGGCCGGGAGGTCACGCATCGGCGCGTCCGGCACGGGGTCGGTCCAGCCGACGAAGTCGAAGAGCCGGGAGATGATCCCGGCGGTGAACCCCCAGAGGATCGACTCCTTGTCGTCCCCGATCAGGAAGCCCGGACCCACCCACCCGGTGGGGTGACGGACCTGGATCCGGTGGGTCGGGTCGACCAGCTCGGCGATCGGCACCCGGAAGACCTGGTGCACCTCGTCGGGGTCGACCACGCCGACCTCGGTCTGGACCCGCCACCAGCCCAGCACCGGGGTGACCGCGAAGTTGCTGGGCGGGAGCCAGAGCTCGGGCAGCTCGGCGAAGACGTGGACGCCCTCGGGGTCGACCCCGGTCTCCTCCCAGGCCTCGCGCAGCGCGGCCTGGTGCGGCGTCTCGCCCGGGTCGATGGAGCCGCCGGGGAAGGAGATCTGCCCAGGGTGCGAGCGCATGTGGTGGGCGCGCTCGGTGAGCAGCAGCTCGCCACCGTCGGCGCCCTCGCCGAAGAGCATCAGCACCGCGCCCCGCCGGGCGTCGGAGCCCTCCGGCGGCATGAAGCGAGTCAGGTCGTGCACGGTGATCGAGCGGGCGCCGTCCACCATCGGGCGCAGCCACTCGGGCAGGTCGTGGGCGTGCTGCGGGTCGGCGGCGTTCACAGGACCACCCCCAGGTGCTGCTCGACGAGGTCGACGAGCTCCTGCTGGGACTCGATGATCGTGAACTCCTGGTGCACCACGCGTCCGTCGGCGTCCACCAGGGCGAGGAAGGGGAGCCCCCGCAGGGACGGGAACGGCTCCGCACGGTCCAGGTCGCCCTGCGGGTCCGCGAGCAGCGGGTACGTCGCACCCGTCTCCGAGACGAGCGCCATGGCTGCCTGGGTCTGGACGTCCTGGTAGTCGATCCCCAGGAGACCGACCCGGTCGCCGTGCTCGGCGTAGAACTCCTGCAGCACCGGCATCTCCTTGCGGCACGGCTGGCACCACGACGCCCAGAGGCTGACCACCAGCGGTCCGCGCACGGTGGCGAGGTCGACGTCCGGGCCACCCCCGAAGCACGGGAGCGTCACCGCAGGCAGACCGTCCTCGACCGGGGCGCCGGTGCCGGGCGTGCAGGGCTCGACGCCGGCCTCCGCCTTCGCGGCGCGCAGTGCCGGGGTGTCGACGTCCACCCGGGCGGCACCGGGCGCGCTGACGCCACCGTCGGCGTCGGCGCAGCCGCCGAGCAGGACGACGGCAGCGAGCAGCGCCCCGAGGATCCGGGCAGGACGGCGCCGACTCATGCGGGTCCCTGGGTCCGGACCAGACCGGCGGCGATCTCGGGGTCGGTCTCACCGGCGCCGTACGAGGGGCACCAGCGCGCCACCGGGCAAGCGCCGCAGGCGGGGCGCTTGGCGAAACAGCGGCGCCGGCCGTGCCAGATGACGTGGTGGGAGAGCATCGTCCAGTCCTTGCGGGGGAAGAGCTCGGCCACGGCGTGCTCGACCTTGACCGGGTCGGTCTCCTCGGTCCAGCCCCAGCGGCGGACCAGCCGTCCGAAGTGGGTGTCGACGGTGATCCCCGGGACGTCGAAGGCGTTGCCGAGCACCACGAAGGCGGTCTTGCGGCCGACGCCCGGCAAGCTGACCAGGTCCTCGAGCCGGCCGGGCACCTGGCCGTCGTACTTCTCGACGAGGGCCTGGCTGAGGCGGAGCAGGGAGTCGGTCTTGGCGCGGAAGAACCCCAGCGGACCGATCAGCTGCTCGAGATGCTCGCGGGGAGCTCCGGCCATCGCGGCGGCGTCGGGGTAGGCGGCGAAGAGGGAGGGCCGGACGGCGTTGACCCGACGGTCGGTGGTCTGGGCGGACAGCACCGTCACCACGAGCAACTCGAACGGATTGTCGAAGTCGAGCTCGCAGCGCGCATCGGGGTAGGTCTCGGCGAGCACCCGATTGATCCGGCGGGCGCGGCGGACGAGGCCGGTCCTGGTTTCGGGATCGGGCACTCCCCCAGCGTACGGCGCACCGCCGACACCCGTCACAATGCGACTTCCCGCGGCCAGTTGTGACTGTGACCTATCCCACTGGTTAGGATCGGGCCACACCGCGTACGCGGCGCCGCCACCAAGGAGGACTCGTGGACAACGACGTATTGCGTCAGGCTCCCCTGTTCAGCGCTCTCGACGACGAAGCGGCGTCTGCGCTGCGGTCCTCGATGACCGACAGCCGACTGCGACGCGGGGACGTGCTGTTCCACGAGGGGGACTCCGGCGACAAGCTGTACGTCGTGCTCGACGGCAAGGTGAAGCTCGGCCGCACGTCCGCGGACGGCCGCGAGAACCTGCTCGCGATCCTCGGCCCCGGTCAGATGTTCGGCGAGCTCTCGCTCTTCGACCCCGGTCCGCGCTCGGCGACCGTCACGGCCGTCACCGACGCCTCCTTCGCCTCGCTCTCGCACGAGGACCTGCTGCGCTGGCTGGACGGTCGCCCGATGGTGGCCCGGGGCCTGCTTTCGCAGCTCGCCGCTCGGCTGCGCAAGGCCAACGACGTCGTGGCCGACCTGGTCTTCTCCGACGTGCCCGGTCGGGTCGCCAAGGCGCTGCTCGACCTCGCGGACCGCTTCGGCCGCACCGCGGACGACGGGGTGCACGTGCACCACGACCTGACCCAGGAGGAGCTGGCCCAGCTGGTCGGCGCCTCCCGCGAGACCGTGAACAAGGCGCTGGCCGACTTCGCCTCGCGCGGGTGGCTGCGGCTCGAGCCCCGCTCAGTCGTGATCATGGACGTCGAGCGGATGGCGCGCCGCGCCCGCTGACCGCTCCCTGATTTCCGCTGTAACGCGGGGTTATTGACGCTGCAGAGCCCGCCGGGGGTGCACTCAGCGTCCAGAACCCCGCACCACATCGGACTTCCGCGCCGCCGCCGTCCGTTCCACCCGTCGCCACACCTGGTGGCCGACCACGCCCAGCAGGCCCAGCCAGAGGACCACGGCGGCGTACCCAGCGACCTCATCGCCCGCCGTACGACGGAGCACCTCGAGCAGGCCGAGCCCGACGACTGCCACGCCCGTCCCGAGCAGCAGGGCTGTCAGGTGCTTCGAGCGGGTGACCATGGCGGCCATCCTGTCAACGGTCGACCCCGGCGCAGGCTCCCGACACGGTCAGGAACGGGCGCCTCTGCCGCGGGGGTGTTGACGCTGAGTGCACCCCCGGCAGCTTGTTCAGCGACCATAACCCCGCGTTACAGCCGAAACCGACCTCAGCCCCGGGCGGCGAGGTACGCCAGCTGGGCACGTACCGACAGCTCGGCCGCACCCCACAGCACCGGGTCGACGTCGGAGTAGACCATCTCCACGACGCGCCGCGGCAGCTCCTCGACCGCCAGCCCCTCGGGGTGTGGCGCAGCCTTGAGCGCCGCCACCGCCGCCTCGACCTGCGCCAACCGCTCGCGCCGATGGGCAAGGTAGAAGTTCAGCGCACCGAGCGCGTTCTCGATGACCGGCCCGTGGCCGGGCCAGATCGCGGCCACCTCCTCCGCCTCGGCCAGCGCGTGCAGCCGGTCCAGCGAGTCGAGGTAGGCACCCAGCTCACCGTCGGGGTGCGCCACCACGGTGGTGCCCCGACCGAGCACGGTGTCCCCGGTCAGCACCGCCCGCTCGGCCGCCACCAGGAACGACAGCGAGTCGGAGGTGTGCCCCGGCGTCGCCACGACCCGCACCTCGAGACCGTCGACGTCGACCACGTCACCGTCGGCCAGCCCCTCCGAGCCGAGTCGGTGCGCCGGGTCGAGAGCGCGCACGCCGCAACCCATCCGCTCGGCGAACGCCTTGGCCGCCTCCGAGTGGTCGGCATGGTGGTGGGTCAGCAGCACGGCGCCCACCTCCCCGGCCACGTCGGCGATCGCATCGAGGTGGGACAGGATCGACGGCCCGGGGTCGACGACGATCGAGCGGCGGGCGTCCGGCTCGCGCAGCACCCACGTGTTCGTGCCGTCGAGCGTCATGAAGTTCGCGTTCGGGGCGAGCACGCATCGACCACGGGACCCGAAGGTCCCGCCGGCCCACCCCGAGCCGGTCACGACCGTCGCTCCGCCACCAACGGCCGGTGGTGGTCGGGCATCGAGAGCGTCCAGCCGTCACCCAGCGGCTCGACGGACGGCATGAACATCTCCACGGTGCGCCCCTCGGCCGCGGCGAAGGCCTCGCCGGCGTCGGCGTACTGCCCGACCTCCAGGCAGGTGAGGTACGTCGGCGGCATCATCAGCATCTCGCCGGCGTCGGCAGCGTCGGCGGCGTCGATCGCCGGCAGCCAGGTCACCGAGGACGACTCGGTCGAGACGTCGCGGGTGATCTGCCCCACGGGGAGTCGCGCGACGAAGAACCAGGTCCGGAAGCGCTTCGGCTCGAAGACCGGGGTCAGCCAACCGCCCCAGACTCCCAACAGGTCGGTGCGCAGCACCAGCCCCCGCCGAGTCAGGAACTCGGTCATCGCCAGCTCCCGGGACTCCAGCGCGTGCCGGTCGGCCTCCCAGTCGTCGCTGGTCGTGTCGGCCACCACGGTCGACGCGGAGCCGCCGGCCAGCAGCACGCCCGACTCCTCGAAGGTCTCCCGGACCGCGGCACAGACCAGCGCCCGCGCGGTCTCCTCGTCGGCGCCCAACCGCACCGCCCACTCGGCGGGCGACGGACCGGCCCAGGCGACGTCGGCGTCGAAGTCGCGCGGGTCGACACCACCTCCGGGGTAGACGCACATGCCGCCGGCGAACTCCATCGAGACCTGGCGGCGCATCAGGTAGACCGCCGGGCCCCGCTCGGAGTCGCGCAGCAGGATCACGGTCGCCGCGTTGCGCGGCTCGGCGGCGGTCCGGGTGCCCTCGGCGTACTCGCGGGCGGCCTCGACCACGCGCTCGGGCAGCGGCACCGGCGGGAGGGGGATCCTCATCGGGCCCCTCAGACCTCGACCATCAGCTCGACCTCGACCGGCGCGTCGAGCGGCAGGACAGGGACGCCGACCGCGGACCGGGCGTGCACGCCGGCCTCGCCGAAGACCTTGCCGAGCAGCTCGGAGACGCCGTTCGCGACCTGCGGCTGGCCGGTGAAGTCAGGCGTGGAGGCGACGAAGCAGACCACCTTGACGACCCGCTTCACCAGCGCGAGGTCGCCGATCTCGGCCTTCACCGCGGCGATCGCGTTGAGCGCGCACTGCTGCGCACACGCGACGGCCTCCTCCTGGCTGACCTCGGCGCCGACCTTGCCGGTCGCCATCAGCTCGCCCGAACGCATCGGGAGCTGGCCCGAGGTGAAGACGTGGTTGCCGGAGCGGACGGCCGGCACGTAGACCGCCACCGGCTTGGCGACCTCGGGGACCGCGAGGCCGAGCTCGGCCAGGCGCTCCTCGGGGGTGTTCATGCGAGCGGCCGCTTGAAGTAGCCGACGAGGTTCTCCGGGTTCATGCCGGGCGCGATCTGGACGAGCTCCCAGCCCTCGGAGCCGAAGTTGTCGAGGATCTGCTTCGCGGCGTGCGTCAGGATCGGGGCAGTCAGGTATTCCCACTTGGTCATGGCTCGCACCCTACTAGCGGCCCTCGGCCTCAGAGGAACGGCAGGTACGGCGAGAGCACCCCACGCAGCTCGTTGACCGCCAGCGCCGCGAACAGCAGCGCACACAGCGCGAGCAGCCCGTTGGACAGCCACCCGTTGCGCCACTGCCGCGGGACCGCCGCGCCCGGCATGTCCCCGTCGCCGCGCCGGTTCAGCAGCACCAGCAGCGTGATCGCCAGGAACGGCATGAAGATCGCCCCGAGGGTCCCGTAGGCGAGGATCAGTCCGATCGGCTTGTCGAGGAGCAGCAGGAGCATCGGCGGGAAGGTCAGCCAGAGCATGTAGCCGCGGAAGTAGCGGCCGCCGGTCCGGGTGTCGGGATGCCCGGACGGCAGGTTGCGCAGGTTGCCCCAGAAGTCGGCGAACATCAGGCTGACCCCGCTCCACACCCCGATCAGCGACGAGAAGGACGCCGCCCAGAAGCCGATCAGGAAAACATGGCCGAAGACGTCGCCGTACCGGTCGCGCAGCACGCCGGAGAGCTGCACCAGCGCCTGGTCCCCAGTGGCCAGGGCGATGTTGGCGGAGTAGAGCAGCTCGGCCCCGACGATCAGCATCGACACCACGAAGACGCCGGTGACGGCGTAGGCGACGCCGTTGTCGAGGCGCATCACCCGCATGAAGCGCGGCGTCGACCAGCCCTTCTCCCGCAGCCAGTACCCGTACGCCGCCAGCGTGATCGTCCCGCCGACACCCCCGGCGATGGCCAGCACGTTGAAGATCGAGTCGTCCGGGAAGATCGGCCGCAGACCCAGCGCGACCTCGCCGAGGTTGGGCAGGGTGAGGGCGGCCGCGCCGACGACCGCCACGAACATCGCACCCACGAAGCCGGTGACGACCTTCTCGAAGGTGGCATACGAGCCGAACCAGACCAGCGCCAGTCCGACCAGCCCCGAGGCGATCGCCGTCCAACGCAGGGAGAGGTCGGGGAAGAGCGCGACCAGCGGGAGCGCGGAGGAGGACATCGCGGTGGCGCCGTAGACCAGGCCCCAGACGACGATGTACGGCGCGAAGTACCAGGTCGTCCAGCGGCCCAGGCTGCGCCAGCCCTCGAAGATCGTGCGCCCGGAGGCCAGCGAGTACCGGCCGGCGCCCTCGACCAGCACCACCTTGATCACCGCCCCCAGGACGGCCACCCAGAGCAGGGTGTAGCCGAACTTGGCCCCGGCCACCAGGGTCGCGACCAGGTCGGCGGCGCCGACCCCGGTGGCGGCCACCACGAGGCCGGGCCCGACGAGCCGCCACCTGGGCTGCGTGTCAGAGGGCGCGGGCAGGTCTGTCGTCATGTCCCGAGAAGTCACCGCGTCATCATGCAATGCGGGGTCGGCTCAGCCCAGCGCGGGCTCGGTCTTCTCCCGGACTTCGTCCTCGGTGACCCCGGGAGCGAGCTCGACCAGCGTCAGGCCGCCGCCGTCCGGCAGGACGTCGATGACGCAGAGGTCGGTGATGATCCGCTGGACCACGCCACGACCGGTGTAGGGCAGCGAGCACTCCTCGACGATCTTGTAGCTGCCGTCCTTGGCGACGTGCTCCATCAGCACGATCACCCGCTTGGCGCCGTGGACCAGGTCCATCGCGCCGCCCATCCCCTTGACCATCTTCCCGGGGATCATCCAGTTGGCGATGTCACCGGTCGCGCTGACCTGCATCGCGCCGAGGATCGCGGCGTCGATCTTGCCGCCGCGGATCATCCCGAAGGAGGTGGCGGAGTCGAAGAAGGAGGCGCCTCGGCGCAGGGTCACGGTCTCCTTGCCGGCGTTGATCAGGTCGGCGTCCTCCTCACCCTCGAGGGGGTAGGCGCCGACGCCGAGGATGCCGTTCTCGGACTGGAGCACCAACTCGACGTCGTCGTCGACGTAGTTCGGCACCAGGGTGGGCAGGCCGATCCCGAGGTTGACGTAGGAGCCGTCCTTCAGCTCGGAGGCGGCCCGGGCCGCCATCTCCTCACGCGTCCATGCCATGTCAGGCCTCCTGCCGCGGACGCACGGTCCGCTTCTCGATGCGCTTGTCCGCCGCCTGCTCCGGGGTCAGCGCGACCACGCGCTGCACGAAGACCCCCGGGGTGTGCACGTCGTTGGGGTCGATCTCGCCGGGCTCCACCAGCTCCTCGACCTCGGCGATGGTCAGCCGACCGCACATCGCGGCGAGCGGGTTGAAGTTCCGGGCGGAGTCGCGGTAGACGAGATTGCCGTGCCGGTCGCCCTTCCAGGCGCGGACCAGGCCGTAGTCGGCGACGATCGCCTCCTCCAGCACGAACTCCTTGGGACCGTCGACGGTCTCGAAGGTGCGGGTCTCCTTGGGCGGGGAGGAGACGATCACGTTGCCCTCGGCGTCGTACTTCCAGGGCAGGCCGCCCTCGGCGACCTGAGTGCCGCCCCCGGTGGCGGTGAAGAAGGCGGCGATCCCGGAGCCGCCGGCGCGCATCCGTTCGGCGAGGGTGCCCTGGGGGGTGAGCTCGACCTCGAGCTCGCCGGAGAGGTACTGCCGGGCGAACTCCTTGTTCTCCCCGACGTACGACGAGATCATCCGCCGCAGCCGCTTGGCCATCAGCAGGCGACCGAGCCCCCAGTCGTCGACCCCGCAGTTGTTCGACACGGCCTCGAGCTCGTCGGCACCGCTGGCGAGCAGCGCGTCGATGAGCACGGACGGGATCCCACAGAGACCGAAGCCACCGACCGCGAGCGTGGATCCGCTCGCGATGTCGGCGACGGCCTCGGCCGCGCTGGAGACGACCTTGTCCACGACAGTTCCTCCCTCGGCCCGAACGGGCCTCGATGACGTCCGGGTGACGCGAGGGTCGGACCGAACCGACCCGCGGCGCCGCCAGCGATCCTAGTCACGTCCACCCCCGGGCACGCATGGGCGGACCCGCCACAGAAGTGGCCGCCGGCATGGCTGCCACCCCCATGCCGGGCACGTGTTGGGGGCGAGCGCCTACGCTGCGAGGCGTGTCCCAGGAGAAGACGACCCGCGCCCCCGACTGGCCCGGCGTGCAGCTGCACGTGGTCAGCGGCAAGGGCGGCACCGGCAAGACGACGGTTGCCGCCGCCCTCGCCCTCGCCCTCGCCTCGCACGGCAAGAACGTGCTGCTCTGCGAGGTCGAGGGCCGTCAGGGCATCGCCCGGCTGTTCGACGTCGACCCGCTGCCCTACGAGGAGCGGCGGATCGCCACGGGGCTGCGTGGCCCCGACGGCTCGCCCGGCACGGTGCACGCGCTGCACATCGACGCCGAGGCGGCTCTGCTGGAGTACCTCGCGATGTACTACAAGCTCGGGCGCGCGGGACGAGCCCTCGACCGCTTCGGCGTGATCGAGTTCGCGACCACGATCGCGCCCGGCGTCCGCGACGTCCTGCTCACCGGCAAGGTGTTCGAGGCCGCCCAGCGCAACAGCCGCAACAAGGCCGCGATCCAGTACGACGCGGTGGTGCTGGACGCCCCGCCGACCGGGCGAATCAGCCAGTTCCTGAACGTGAACAACGAGCTCGCCGGGCTCGCCAAGGTGGGGCCGATCAAGAGCCAGGCCGACAGCGTGATGACGCTGTTCCGGTCCCCGCGGACGGCCGTGCACCTGGTCACCGTGCTCGAGGAGATGCCGGTGCAGGAGACCGCCGACGGGATCGACGAGCTGCGAGCCGCCCGACTGCCCGTCGGCGGGGTGGTGGTCAACCTGGTGCGGCCGCGCGACCTCGACGAGGGCGACCTGGCCGCCGCCAGGGCCGGCACCCTGGACCGGCAGGCGATCACCTCCGAGCTGAAGACCGCCGGCCTCGAGACCGACGACCCCCTGGTCGACGGCCTGCTCGCCGAGGCTGCCGACCACGCCGAACGGCGGGCGCTCGAGGAGAGTCAGCGCACCATCGTGGGCGGGCTGGGCGTGCCGACGTACGAGCTGCCCCGCCTCGCCGGAGGTGTCGACCTCGGCGGCCTCTACGAACTCGCGGCCGCCCTGAGAGATCAAGGACTGTGCTCATGACCAGGTCCCGCAGCCGGGTCGGCCCGCTGGCCGTCACCGAGAGCCCCGCCCCCGACCTCGACACCGACGCGCTGATCGACGACCCAACGACCGGCATCATCGTGTGCTGCGGCTCCGGCGGCGTCGGCAAGACCACCACCGCGGCGGCGCTGGCGCTGCGCGCGGCCGAGCGAGGCCGCAGGGTCGTCGTGCTCACCATCGACCCGGCCCGTCGGCTGGCCCAGTCGATGGGCATCGAGTCGCTCGACAACACGCCTCGACCGGTGCTCGGGGTCGACCCCGCCCACGGCGGCAGCCTCGACGCGATGATGCTCGACATGAAGCGCACCTTCGACGAGGTGGTGCAGAGTCAGGCCAGCGAGGAGAAGGCCCGCCAGATCCTGGCGAACCCCTTCTACGTCGCCCTCTCCAGCTCGTTCGCGGGCACGCAGGAGTACATGGCGATGGAGAAGCTCGGCCAGATCCACCGGGACGCCCGACGTGACGGCACCTACGACCTGATCGTGGTGGACACGCCACCGTCCCGCTCCGCCCTGGACTTCCTGGACGCTCCCGAACGGCTCTCGAGCTTCCTCGACGGCAAGTTCATCCGGCTGCTGCTGGCCCCCGCCCGCGGGCCGGCCAGGCTGATGACGGCCGGCCTCGGCCTGATCACGAACGCGCTGACCAAGATCCTGGGCGCGCAGGTGCTTCGCGACATGCAGACCTTCGTCGCCGCCTTCGACACGCTCTTCGGCGGGTTCCGTCAGCGGGCGCAGAAGACTTTCGCGCTGCTGCAGGCGGACGGCACGTCGTTCCTCGTCGTCGCCGCACCCGAGCCGGACGCCCTGCGCGAGGCGCAGTACTTCGTCGAGCGGCTCAGCGAGGACCGGATGCCGCTGGGCGGCCTGATCGTCAACCGCGCCAGCCCGAGCCCCCAGGGAGGCCTGGGCGCCGACGAGGCGATGGCCGCGGCCGCGCGCCTGCGTACGTCGGACCCGGAGTCGGTGACGGCCGGCCTGCTGCGACTGCACGCCGACCGGGCCCGGATGGTGGAGCGCGAGTCCCGCCTGCGGGACCGGTTCGCGGCCGCCCACCCGGAGGTGGCGACAGCGGTGGTCCCGGCACTGGCAGGCGACGTGCACGACCTCGACGGTCTGCGCACAATCGGCGCCCTACTGTCAGGGCAGGGGCCCGCGATCAGGAGTTGACGGTGACCTGACCGTCGGCGTTGGCGTTGCGGGCCGTCTCCAGGACCGAGCGCCACGAGGCGTTCGGACGACGGCGGAGCAGGGCCCGGCGCTCGCGCTCGGTCATGCCTCCCCAGACGCCCCACTCGATCTGGTTGTCGAGGGCCTCGGCGAGGCACTCGGTGCGCACGGGACAACCCCCGCACAGCTGCTTGGCCTTGTTCTGCTCGGCGCCTCGCACGAACAACTGGTCCGGCTGCGCCTGGCGGCACGCAGCCGCCGGTGTCCAATCTTCAACCCACATAAGAGATGCCCCCACACATCGTCCGACAGTGACGACGTCCCCATGACGTCGGCATCGGATGCAACAACGTTGCCCTAAGAACGTAAAGAAATTAACCACTCCTGGTACAGACCTCTTCGGTCCAATCGGCGTAGTCCGAAGTAACTAGTCCGGGATGGCGGCAACTAGGTTAGGGTTCCGCGCCCCGTTACGCTGGGCGGCATGTCTGTCCCCCGTGACGAGCGCCTGCCCCTGGTCCGCGTGGCCTCTCACCTGGGCGTCATGCTCGCCGTGTCGGTGGTCATGGGTCTCCTGGTGGCCGGCCTCGCGATCCCGTTCGCCGGCGCGCTCGGGATCGGGGCCCGCAACGTCGCTCGCAACATGGACAACCTGCCTGCCGAGCTCGACGCCCAGCCGCTGGACCAGAAGACCCGGATCGTCGACGCCGACGGCAACGTCATCGCCTCGCTGTACGACGAGAACCGGATCAACGTCCCGCTGCGCCAGATCTCGCGGACCATGGTCAAGGCGATGGTCGCCATCGAGGACTACCGCTTCTACGAGCACGGCGCGCTGGACCTGAAGGGCACGCTGCGTGCCCTGATCACCAACCAGGCCAGCGGGGACGCTGTGCAGGGCGGATCCTCGATCACCCAGCAGATGGTCAAGCTGACGCTGCTCAGCCAGGCGGAGACCGACGAGGAGAAGCAGGCCGCCACCGCCGAGACGTACGCCCGCAAGGTGCGTGAGCTCCGGTACGCGATCGCCTTCGAGCAGAACTACTCCAAGGACTGGATCCTCGAGCGCTACCTGAACATCGCCTACTTCGGCGACGGCGCCTACGGCGTCCAGTCGGCCGCACGGCACTACTTCGACAAGAACGCCAAGGACCTCAACCTGCGCGAGTCGGCGATGCTGGCCGGCCTGGTCCGCAACCCCACCGGCTACGACCCCACCAACTCGCCGGACCGCGCCCTGGAGCGACGCAACATCGTCCTCGGCCGGATGGCCGAGCTCAACGTCATCTCGGAGGAGAAGGCCGCCAAGGTCCGCGAGCGCGGCCTCGGCCTGCAGGTGGTGCCCTCGAACAACGGCTGCGTCTTCTCGGCCGCACCGTTCTTCTGCGACTACGTGATCGCCACCCTGCTGACCGACCCGGCCCTGGGCAAGGACCCGACCGAGCGCCGTCAGCTGCTCTACTCCGGCGGCCTGACCATCCACACCACCATCGACCTGCGCGACCAGAAGGCCGCCGACGATTCGGTGCGCAAGCACGTCTACCCGACCGACCGCGCCATCGGTGCCCTCGCGATGGTCGAGCCGGGCACCGGTGACGTCAAGGCGCTGGCCCAGTCCCGCCCGATGGGCCGCGACAAGAAGTCCGGTCAGACGTTCCTGAACTACGTGGTGCCCAAGGAGTACGGCGACTCCAACGGCTTCCAGGCAGGATCGACGTTCAAGGCGTTCGTGCTGGCCGCGGCGATCGAGCAGGACATCCCGCTCACCCAGACGTTCAACTCGCCGCCGACGATGACGCTGCAGCAGAAGGACTTCGCCAACTGCCCCGGCCAGCCGCCCTTTGCCGGCGAGTTCAAGGTCGGCAACTCCACCACCAGCGGCACGAAGGACCTCTACACCGGCACCCGCGAGTCGGTGAACACCTTCTACGCCCAGCTCGAGCGTGAAACGGGCGTCTGCGCGCCGTTCCGCCTGGCCAAGGAGATGGGGGTCCAGCTCACCAACCCCAAGGGCGACAAGTACGGCAACGGCGCGGAGCGGGTGCCCACCTTCACCCTGGGCGTCGCCAGCGTCAGCCCGCTGGAGATGGCCGAGGCCTACGCGACCTTCGCGGGCCGCGGCCTGCACTGCGCCGCCCGACCGATCACCGCGATCGACGACCCGACCGGCAGCCGACTCAAGGAGTACCCCTCCGACTGCACCCAGGTCCTGCCCCAGGCCACCGCGGACGCCGTCAACGACGTCCTGCGCGGCGTCCAGGAGCCGGGCGGCTTCGGGGCCAGCAACGGACTGACCCTCGACTCCCCCTCGGCCGGCAAGACCGGAACCACCCAGGAGGGCAAGGCCGTCTGGTTCATCGGCTACACGCCCAAGCTGGCCGCCGCCGCGATGATCGCGGGCGCCGACGACCTGGGCCGACCCACCCGTCTGGCCGGGCAGGTCATCGGTGGCCGGTACCGCTCCACCGCCTCCGGCTCCGGCTTCGCGGGTCCGATGTGGGGCGACGCGATGAAGGTGATCGACGACCGGCTTCCCAACGAGGACTTCGTCGCACCGTCGGCCGTCGACGTCCGTGGCGTGCTGACCAGCGTCCCGTCCACGGGCGGGATGAGCATCGAGGACGCCCAGTCCAAGCTCGCGGACGCCGGCTTCAAGGTGACCATCGGCAGCGAGCGCGACTCCAGCTACCCGCGCGGCACTGTGGCCTACACCGACCCGCGCGCCGGGTCGCAGGCGCCGAGCGGTCGGACGATCACGATCTACCCGTCCGACGGCACGCCGTACGTCCCGCCGAAGCCCAAGGACAACAAGAACGACAACAACGACAAGAACGACGACAAGAAGAAGGACAAGAAGAAGAACCGCTGACCCGTCGCCCGGTCAGCCGGGAGCCGTCGGGTCCGACCGGGGGGCCGCGTCGGGGCCTTCGGTGGTGATCGCCGCGTAGAGCAGGCTGTCGCGCCAGGCGCCGCGGACCAGCAGGTGGTCGCGCATCCGACCCTCCTGGCGCAGCCCGACCTTCTCCAGCACCCGCTGCGAGCCGACGTTCTCCGGATGACAGGTGGCCTCCACCCGGTGCATGCCCAGGGTGGTCCGAGCGAACCCCAGCACCAGTCCCGCCACCTCGGTGGCGTAGCCGCGACCCCAGTGCGCGGGGTCGATCAGGTAGCCGAAGCGGGCCCGCCGGTGCTCGGGGCTGCAGACGGTGACGGCAGTCGAGCCGATTCCGGTCTCGTCGGCCAGCATCACGGCCCACGTCCAGGTGCCGGGCCCGCCGGCGTGTTCGGACCCCAGTCGGTGAAGCGGGTCAGCCGAGCTGACGCCGCACCTCGGCCGCGACGGCGCCACCGTCGGCCCGGCCCTTGACCTGGGGCTGGACGACGCCCAT
This sequence comes from Nocardioides sp., assembly GCF_041600255.1. Taxonomy (GTDB): domain Bacteria; phylum Actinomycetota; class Actinomycetes; order Propionibacteriales; family Nocardioidaceae; genus Nocardioides. The sequence goes on from NZ_JBFIKK010000013.1 coordinate 32,762, forward strand.
CACCTTGCCCATCGCCCGCATGCCCTCGCCGGAGGCGCCGGTCTGCTCGATGGCAGCCGCCACGATCGCGGCGACGTCCTCGTCGGAGAGCGCCTCGGGGAGGTAGTCGGCGAGCACCTCGGCCTCGGCCCGCTCCTTGGCTGCCATCTCGGCGCGACCGCCCTCCTCGAACGCGGTGGCCGCCTCGCGGCGCTTCTTCGCCTCACTGGAGAGCACGCCGATGACGTCGTCGTCGCTCAGCTCGCGCTGCTCCTTGCCGGCCACCTCGGCGTTGGTGATGGCGGTCAGCACCATCCGCAGGGTCGAGGAGCGAATCTCGTCGCGGGCCTTGATGCTGGCGGTCAGGTCCGCACGGAGTCGATCCTTCAGAGCACTCATGAGGGCCATTGTGGCAGCCTTGCGGCATGACCCCGAGCCCCCATCTGCTGCGCGCCGTGGGACGGCTCGTGGGGGCGGGAGCCGTCGCCGGCGCCGCCCTGACGGCGTACGCCCTCTGCGAGGCCCGGGCCTACACGCTGCGTCGGGTGGAGCTGCCGATCCTGCCGAGCGGACAACGACCGCTGCGGGTGCTCCACCTCTCCGACGTGCACATGACCCCGGGCCAGCACCGCAAGCAGCAGTGGCTGCGCGGCCTCGCGTCGTTGGAGCCGGACCTGGTGATCAACACCGGCGACAACCTGGCGCACCTGCGCTCGGTCCCGGTGATGCTCGACGCCCTCGGGCCACTGCTCGACGTGCCCGGCGTCTTCGTCTTCGGGTCCAACGACTACTTCGCTCCCAGCCTGCGCAACCCCGTGCGCTACCTGCTGCCCGACAACGGCACCCGTCACACCGACACCCCCCAGCTGCCGTGGCCCGAGCTGCGGGACTCCTTCGTCGCCGCCGGCTGGCGGGACCTGACCAACCGCACCGACACCCTCGGGGTCCAGGAGACCTCGTTCGCGTTCGCCGGCGTCGACGACCCGCACCTGGCCTACGACGACCTCGCGGCCGTGGCCGGCCCTGCCGACGCGGACGCGGACGTGCGCCTCGGGGTGGCGCACGCGCCGTACCTGCGGGTGCTGGACCAGTTCGCCGCCGACGGGTACGACGCCGTGATCGCGGGCCACACCCACGGTGGCCAGGTCTGCCTGCCCGGCTTCGGAGCCCTCACCACGAACTGCGACCTCGAGCCGGCACGCGCCAAGGGCCTGCACCGGCATCCGGCCGACTCCCGGCCCGGCGACCCGGGCTCCGCGTGGCTGCACGTCTCGGCCGGGCTGGGCACCAGCCCGTACGCCCGGATCCGGGTGGCCTGCCGACCCGAGGCCACGCTGCTGACCCTCACCGAAGCGCGCTGACCTTTCACCCAAGCGCGCTGACCTGCCACTTCTGGTTGCGGACGGTGGCCGATTTCAAGGGGCCGTCACTGCTCGGGTATGCTCGCCGTGCTCGTGCGCCGACCCCGTGTCGGAGCCGACATCGGGCTGTGGCGCAGCTTGGTAGCGCGCGTCGTTCGGGACGACGAGGCCGCAGGTTCAAATCCTGTCAGCCCGACATCTGCAAGGCCCGGACCCCTCAGGGGTCCGGGCCTTGCGTGTTCGGTACGGAGCCACCCTGACGGCGTGGCAAACTCCTCCCCATGGGTGTGGGAGAAGAAGAATCTGAGCGCGACAGCCCGTCACTCGAGCTGCCTTCGCTGGGGTTCGGACGCAAGCGCCGCCAGAAGGGCACGGACGAGGCCACGGAGCAGAGCGGCGACTCTCCGGAGGAGGGCGTCGACGCGCCCGCGGAGGCTGCCGGCGATGCGACGGAGACAGCCGCCCCGACGCCGGTGACCGCCGAGCCTGAGGCGTCCGTCGCCGAGACGCCTGCCCCGGAGCCGGAGGAGGCCGAGCCGACTCAGCCCGTGGCCGCGGCACCGCGACCGCGATGGGACACCCCGGCCACCCGCCCGCAGCCGCCCGCGCCCGCCCCGGTCTTCGCCGACGAGGTGCCCGACGCCGGCGCCGAGGAGTCGGCCACCGAAGCGGCCCACCACGACGAGGACGAGGCCGAGAACGAGGCCGAGGACGCGTCGGCCAGCACCGCCGGAGTGGCCGCCCTGCGCGCGGTCAGCGGGATGACCGGAGCGATCCTGACCGGCCTGCTGATCGGTGCCGCCACCGTCGGCCTGACCTGGGGCTCACTGAGCCTCTGCGAGGTCATCCAGGGGACGAGCTCGTGCGGCAACCCGGGCTACCTGCTGCTGCTCGCCATCCTGGCCGCGATGACCATGCTGGGCTCCCAGCTGCTCCGGCTGTTCGGCATCCCCGACGCGCCCAGCACGAGCTTCCTCGCGGTCGGCCTGCTGGCCGTGCTCGCCCTGCTGCTCCTGGTCGACGTGCTGCTGAGCTGGTGGATGATCATCATCATCCCGCTGTTCTCGATGGCCACCTTCGCGCTCGCGCACTGGGTGACCACCACGTTCACCGAGGAAGACGCCTGAGCGAGTCCGCGACGCGGCCCTGACGGGGCTCGCACCTGCGGTCAGCGGCGAGCGAGCAACTCCGCGATCTGCACCGTGTTCAGGGCCGCGCCCTTGCGCAGGTTGTCGTTGGAGACGAAGAGCGCCAACCCGCGGTCCCCGTCGACGCCCGGGTCCTGCCGGATCCGTCCGACGTACGACGGGTCGCGGCCGGCCGCGAGCAGCGGGGTCGGGATGTCGGCCAGCTCCACACCGGGAGCGCCGGAGAGCAGCTCACGGGCCCGCTCCACGGTCATCGCCTCGGCGAACTCGGCGTTGATCGCCAGCGAGTGGCCCGTGAAGACCGGGACCCGGACACAGATGCCGGAGACCCGCAGGTCGGGGATGCCCAGGATCTTGCGGGACTCGTTGCGGAGCTTCTGCTCCTCGTCGGTCTCGTTCAGGCCGTCGTCGACGATCGAGCCGGCCATCGGGAGCACGTTGTAGGCGATCGTGCGGGCGTAGGTGTTCGGCTCGGGGAAGGCGACCGCCTCCCCGTCGTAGGCCAGCTCACGGGCCTTGTCACCCACCGCGGCGACCTGCCCGGCCAGTTCGTCCACGCCGGCGACCCCGCTGCCCGAGACGGCCTGGTACGTCGAGGCGATCAGCCGCACCAGCCCGGCCTCGTCGTGCAGCGGCTTGAGCACGGGCATGGCCGCCATCGTGGTGCAGTTCGGGTTGGCGATGATGCCCTTGGTGGCGCCGGCGATGGCCTCCGGGTTGACCTCGGAGACGACCAACGGGACGTCGGGGTCCATCCGGAAGGCCGACGAGTTGTCGACCACCGTGGCGCCCGCGGCGGCGAAGGCCGGGGCGAGCGCGCGCGAGGTGGTGGCGCCGGCGGAGAAGAGCGCGATGTCGAGGCCGCTGGGGTCCGCGGTGGCGGCGTCCTCGACGGTGATCTGGCGACCGGCGTACGGCAGCACGCTGCCGGCCGACCGGGCCGAGGCGAAGAAGCGCACCTCGTCGGCGGGGAAGCCCCGCTCCTCGAGGATCTGGCGCATCGCGACGCCCACCTGTCCGGTGGCGCCGACCACGCCGAGCCGGATGCTCATCGGCCGGTCCCGCCGTAGACGACCGCCTCGACCTCAGCGGCGTCGAGGTCGAAGGCGGTGTGGGTGGCCTGGACGGCGGCGTTGACCTGGTCCTCGTCGACGATCACGGAGATCCGGATCTCGGAGGTGGAGATCATCGCGATGTTGACGCCGGCGGTGGCCAGGGCAGCGAAGAACTTGGCGGTGATCCCCGGGTGGGAGCGCATGCCCGCACCGATCAGCGAGACCTTACCGATCTGGTCGTCGTAGAGCAGCTTGTCGAAGCCGACCTCGTCCTGGATCTTGGCCAGGGCGCTCATCGCCGCCTGACCGTCCTCGCGGGGCAGGGTGAACGAGATGTCCGTGCGTCCGCTGACGGCGGCGGAGACGTTCTGCACGACCATGTCGATGTTGACCTCGCTGGCGGCCAGCGCCTCGAAGATCCGGGCCGCCTCGCCGACCTTGTCGGGCACGCCGACCACGGTGATCTTGGCCTCGCTGCGGTCGTGGGCAACGCCCGCGATGATGGCTTGTTCCATCTCGGTTCCTTCCGGGGAAGCGGGGAGGATCCAGGTGCCTTCCTTCTGGGAAAAGGAGGAGCGCACGTGGATGGGCATGGTGTAGCGGCGGGCGTACTCGACACAGCGCAGGTGCAGGATCTTGGCGCCCGACGCGGCCATCTCCAGCATCTCCTCGGTGGAGATCCGGTCGAGCTTGCGAGCCGAGGGCACGATCCGCGGGTCGGCGGTGAAGACGCCGTCGACGTCGCTGTAGATCTCGCACACATCGGCGCCCAGGGCGGCCGCCAGGGCCACCGCGGTGGTGTCGGAGGCGCCCCGGCCGAGCGTGGTGACGTCCTTGGTGTCCTGGGAGACCCCCTGGAAGCCGGCGACGATCGCGATCGCGCCGTCGGCGATCGCGGCCTCGATCCGGCTTGGGGTGATGTCGATGATCTTGGCGCGACCGTGCGAGGAGTCGGTGATCACGCCCGCCTGGGAGCCGGTGAACGACTGGGCCTTGTGGCCGAGCTGGGCGATCGCCATCGCGACCAGCGCCATCGAGATCCGCTCGCCCGCCGTCAGCAGCATGTCGAGCTCGCGCGGCGGGGGCAGGGGGGTGACCTGCTGGGCGAGGTCACGCAGGTCGTCGGTGGTGTCGCCCATGGCGGAGACGACCACGACGACGTCATGGCCGGCCTTGCGGGTGGCGACGATCTTCTGCGCCACTCGCTTGATGCCGGTGGCATCGGCGACGGACGAGCCGCCGTACTTCTGCACGACAATGCCCACTGGGATGTCCTCTGGGTCGGTTGGCGTCCTGGGTCGCCCGCCCCGGCATGGACCGTGGGCTAGCGCGGCGCTGCGCTGCGACCGGGCGAAGTCTACCGGGGCGCCGTCCCGGCGCCGCCGAGTATCTCATTGGCCGCCGCCACCTGGTCGGCGTCGAGCTCGATCTCGAGGTCGAGCCGGTCGTGGGTGATCACCGACTGCAGCGCCCGCAGGGTCGCCGAGGCGATGCTCCCCCACGAGGCGACGTAGGAGAACTGCCACCACCACAGGGCCTCGAGGACGTTGCCGGACTTGTAGTGCCGCAGGCCGTTGGCCAGGTCGGTCGCGACCGCGGTCAGGTCGTCGGAGAGCTGGGAGGTGACCAGCTCGGGCGAGTACGGGTCGAAGTTGAAGGTGTAGGTGTCGACGTCGTCGAGCATCCGCGCCAGGCGCAGCCGCATCGCGTCGAGGTCGGGGTCGGGGCCGACGTCGGGCTGGTACTCCTGGCCGGGCTCGAAGTCCGCCTGCACCCCGAGGCGGGCGCCGGCGAGCAGCACCTGCGAGACCTCGAGCAGGAGGAGCGAGATCGCGCGCCCGTTCTCCGGCTCGCGCGAGATCGCTTGGAGGGCCAGCAGGAAGCTGGCCACCTGGTCGGCGATCTGCTGGGCGAACTCCTCGAGCTCCCCCGCCAGGTCGTCACGCCCGAGAACGTCCCCTGCCTGCGTCTGTTCCACGTGCTCAGTCATCTGCGGATCGCCTCCCTGCGAATGCGCGGCCAAGAGTGACTTCATCGGCGTACTCGAGGTCACCACCTACCGGCAGTCCACTCGCCAAACGCGTCACGCGCAAGCCGAGCGGCTTGAGCATGCGGGTCAGATAGGTGGCGGTGGCCTCTCCCTCGAGGTTCGGATCGGTCGCCAGGATCACCTCCGTGATCGCTCCGTCGGCGAGACGGACCATCAGCTCGCGGATCCGGAGCTGCTCGGGACCGAGCCCGTCGATCGGCGAGATCGCCCCTCCCAGGACGTGGTAGCGCCCCCGGAACTCGCGGGTGCGCTCGATCGCCACGACGTCCTTGTACTCCTCGACGACGCAGAGGACCGCGGGGTCGCGCCGCGGGTCCCGGCAGATCCGGCACTGCTCGTCCTCGGAGACGTTGAAGCAGACGCTGCAGAACTTCACCTTGGCCTTGACCTCGATCAGCACGTCCGCGAGGCGACGTACGTCGGCAGGCTCGGCCTGGAGCAGGTGGAAGGCGATCCGCTGCGCGCTCTTGGGACCGACGCCGGGCAGTCGGCCCAGCTCGTCGATCAGGTCCTGGACGATTCCTTCGTACAACGCAGGCCGGACCTAACCGCCGAGACCGGGCAGGCCACCGCCGCCGGCCAGCGGGCCCATGACCTCGCCGGCGAGCGCGTCGGCCTTCGCCTTGGCGTCGCGGTACGCCGCGACGATCATGTCGCCGAGGTCGGCCAGGTCGTCGACGTCGGAGCCGTCGAAGCCGCCGGCCTTGATCTCGATGCCGACCAGCTCGCCCACCCCGTTCACGGTCGCGGTGACGGCACCGCCGGCCACCGTGCCGTCGACGGTGGTGTCGGCCAGCTGGGCCTGGGCGTTCTGGAGCTGCTCCTGCATCTGCTGCGCCTGCTGGAGCAGGGCGTTCATGTCGAAGCCGCCACCGCCACCGAGTGCGTCGAAGGGGTTCTGGGTCATGGTGTTGGTCACCTCTCGGAAGTCGTGCAGGGTGGGGTGGATCACGGGTGCTGGATCTCGTCGATGACCTGCGCGCCGAGCTCACGTGCCAGCAGCGCGGCGCCGTCGAGGCCCTGGGTGTCGGCGTCGAGGTCGTCGGGGTGGGCGTCGGCATCGGCATCGGCGAGACCGACCTCGGCGGAGCGGTCCACCTCGCCGGCCTGGCGGGTCTGCTGGATGGCGCC